>DASYMC010000407.1:0-17800 GCA_036009255.1 Pseudonocardiaceae bacterium | reverse complement strand
TCAACAAGGCGATCATCTCCTGACATTGGCGTGCTGCCCGTGCTGGGACCAATCGCATGGTGCAACCGGCTCCACGCCAATCGTTCTGGCGAAACGTGAAGCCAATGCGAATTAGTTGCGAGTCCGCCTGTCGGTAATCAGGCTAAAACGGTCGTGCCAGAAGGTACATTGCAGGCTGGACCGCCATGACGGCTTTGTGGTCGAAGCCCAGGCAATGGCCAGGTGTGCACCGGCTGGTTGGAGTGCATGTGCTCGACGTAGCCGCGCAGCATGCCGGCCAACGCCCTCGGCCGGTCGGCTCCTCCGTTAATCAGCGCCTGCACGGTGCCACGCTGCCAGCAAGCGCCGGTGCGTCGCGTCGCGCAGCGCTCCTCGATCACTGCGAGGTAGCGCTCCCGCGCGGTGTCGGACATTCCGCAGGTGCGCAGCCCGTCGTGGGCAAGAGGTAGCAGTGTGCGCAGCACCAGCTCATCGGGCCCCACCCAGCCGATGTCGGGCCAGTACAGGCGTGAATCCATGCCCAGACGCGCCCCCGCGTAAAAATTGTCCCGTGCGGCGTGAAACGGTAGTCGGCTGCACACCGGCCGATCGAGCTCGGTGAGCCCGCGCATCGCACCGAAGAAGAACGCGGCGTTGGCCAACACGTCGATGACAGTCGGCCCAGCGGGCAGCACCCGGTTTTCGATGCGCAGGTGGGGCACGCCGCCGGCGACCTCATAAACCGGCCGGTTCCACCGCCAGATGGTGCTGTTGTGCAACCGCAGCTCCGACAGCGACGGCGCACCGCCCGCGGCGAGTACCGCTAGCGGGTCCTCATTCAGGGTCTCGGACCACAACGGCGAGAAATACTGCACGTTCTCTTCGAAGAGGTCGAAAATCGACGTGATCCAACGCTCTCCGAACCATACCCTCGGCCGCACTCCCCGGTTACGGAGCTCGGGGGCTCGGGCGTCGATGGCCTGTTCGAACAACGGGATCCGAGTCTCGTGCCACAACGCCCGATCGAGCAGAAACGGTGAGTTCACCGCCACTGCCACCTGAACCCCAGCCAGCGCCTGCGCTGCATTCCAATGCGCGGCGAAGTCACCCGGAGCGACCTGAAGGTGCAGCTGCACCGACGTGGCACCGGATGCGGGGAGAATCGAGTCGGCCGTGCAGTGCAATCGTTCCGGTTGTCCACCGGCTAGCGGCACTCCCTCCACATCGAGCTCAAGATCCTCACCGCGGGCGGCCAGGATGTGCTTATTGAGTAGGGCGTAGCGCGACGTGGGGGACATCCATCGCTGATCGAAATGCTCTGGTCGCAACGTCGGCAGGCTGCCGATCATGACTAGGCCCACGCCGGTGTGACGGGCCGCATCGTTGACCGTGTTCAGCACGGCTCGCAGCTCGTGCTCGAGGCCCAGCGCTTCGTCACCGGCTAGCGGCCGCGGCCGCGCGTTGAACTCAATCATGTGCTGACCGAGCTCCGTCTGGAACGCCGGGTCGTCGATCCGCTCCAACACTGTCCGGTTAGCCATCGCCGGATCGAACGTCTCGTCGACGAGGTTCAGCTCGATCTCCATCCCCATCTGCTCGGGCCCAGCAGAGAAGCGGTCCCCGACGAGCATTCTGCCCAGCGCGTCCAGACAAAGCTGGATTTTCTTCTGGTAGCGCTGCTCGTCAGGCTGGATGTGAACGACATCGGTCACGTCCTGACCCATGCAAACTCCCCCACGCGGCGTACGCCCTTACCGTGACCCCTTACCGTGACACAGCTCCGTGAGCTGTGACCAGCCCCCGAACTGATGGGTTGGCCTGCCCGCTGGCGCACTCGGACCCGGACCTGGGAATGAGACCAGACTCGGGGCACCGGCCACGTGTCGAGCGCAGTAGCTCAACGAAGGACGACCAACTCAGTGACACGGGCCGCATATGACCAAACAAAGTGCCATACCGGCCAGCAGACCTAACGTTAGGAGACATCGGTGGGAATCCATATAGTTCAGCGGGATACCCCCGTCCAATTAGCTGGTGCTGCGTCAAGCAGAGGACGGTGCCACCTATCGGCGGACCCAGCACGCTGCGCTCGCTGCCGACTCCGATGCGCTATCTCCTGTGTACAGCGAAGTCGGTCACAATCTAGGCGTTGCGATGTTAGGAGGGAATTTGCTGAACTCCTTGCGTACGAGGCCGATGACCGGTTATCTCTGTTGGGAGTGTCCTTGACGGGCGGTGCAGTGCCGCAGAGCCGGGGGAGGTCACACAATGAGCCGCCACACAATAGGCCAGCGGGAGGCGCTACGCGGGTTGCGCGCCCACCGACTGCGTTCCGCGCTGACCATGCTCAGCCTCATCATCGGAGTCTCGGCGGTGATTCTGCTGGTCGCCTGCGGCTATGGGGTGAAGAACTCGGTCAATGCGCGCGTCGAAACGATGGCCAATGTGATCGGCATCGTGCCGAAGGCCGCTGATGTCCCCGGTGGGCCACCCGCCCGGAATCTGACCGACGCCGACGCCTCCGCACTGCAGAACGCACCCGACGTCGCCACCGTCACCCCATCCATCAACAGCTCAGGAATAATGCTCGCGACCGGAACCGTCAAGCTCGTCTCGGGCTCCACCGTCGGTACCACGGAAAGCTGGCCTGCAACGAACAACCGGGTCCTTGCCGCAGGATCGTTTTTCGACCAGACTCAGGTTCACCAGGCCGCCAGAGTGACGGTCGTGGGCCCTACTGTCGCGAGCACCCTTTTCGGTGATGCCGCGGCAGCGCTGAACCAGACAGTCCAGATCAACCATGTGCCTTTCCGGGTCATCGGTGTGATGGCGAGCTACGGCCAGCAAGAGGACAACACCGCGGTCGTGCCGCTGGCCACCGCACGCCGCTACATCGTCGGCACCGGCAACACACTCAACGGGATCACGGCGCAAGCCACCCAACAGGCAGCCGTGCCCGCCGCCATGGCTCAGATCGCCGGCATCCTCGATGAACGCCACCACATCACGGACTCCCGGCTGCGGGACTTCCAAATTCAATCCCTGGGACACCGGCTGCAAACCTTCAACCAGATCGTGCGCATCCTCGTCTTATTCATCCCGGTCATTGCGGTAATCTTGTTGCTCGTCGGCGGTATCGGGGTCCTGAATATCATGCTGGCCTCAGTCACCGAACGAATCCGCGAGGTCAGCATCCGCGAAACAAGCGACGCCACCAGCCGCGCCATCCTCAAACAGGTCCTCATCGAATCCATCGTCCTGGCCGGACTCGGTGGGCTCATCGGCGTCGGAGTCGGGATCGGACTGATCTTACTCATCCAAGCGGTCGCACCGGCCTTCGACCCCTCAGGAGCCCTGGCTGGGTTCACCCCCGTCTTGTCTGTCCAGCCGTTGGTGGTGGCATTCGCGATCAGCCTCATGATCGGCCTCATCGCCGGCAGCTATCCCGCCTACCGTGCCGCCCGACTACTCCCCATCCAACCCCTCAGATACCAATAACGGACTTACCAGCCGGTGAGGGCGGCGTGCATTTCCCACACCAGGATCTCAGCCGGCTCGGTGGCGGTGACCTGCTGCCCGCCCGTCGCAGTGAATCGCACCGCGTCGCCGGTGGTCAAAGACCCGGCGTCCTCGAGCGTGACCGCGCCGCGGGGAACGAACAGGTGCAGGAAGGGCGCCTCGGGCAGCGTGATCGTGTCGCCAGGACGGAGGCGGGCTGCATACAGGGCAGCGTATTTGTTCTTAATCTGGATGGCGGATGCGCCGTCGTGCTTGTCCATACCAGACGCGATCGGGATCAGGCCGCCGCGCAGCAGGTCGTCCGCAATCTCCAGTTGTTCATAACCGGGTGTGATGCCGCCTTCGTCGGGCACGACCCACATCTGCACGAAGTGCACGGGCTCGGTGTGCTCGGATCCGCCTCCCATTCGCCACGAGTCGTTCTTTTCTGAGTGGAGAATACCGGTGCCCGCACTCATGCGCTGGGCGAGACCGGGGTAGATGATCCCGGCGTGTCCAGTGGAGTCCTGGTGGACCAGCGAGCCCTGTAACACCCAGGTCACAATCTCCATATCCTGGTGGGGATGTGTCTCAAACCCTGTCCCCGGACTCACCACGTCATCGTTGTTGACCAACAGCAGACCGTGATGGGTATTACTCGGGTCATAATGACGCGAAAACGAAAAAGAATGCTTGGAGTCCAGCCACGACAAGCGGGTCTTGAACCGTTCGCTGGTGCGGCGGATGTCCACCGTCGGTGGCAAAGGCTCAGTGGTCCGCGTCATCGTGGCTTCTGCACGGTCGACGATTCGCGACGCCTCACACGCCCAGGCTGGGTGGACATGACATCCTCGGATGCGATGACGGGGGCGGTCGTGGTGATGTGCAGCTGGGCGCAGTACTGCTCGGCAATTTCAGCGCAGATTGCGGCTGCCTGCTCGCACACCGGGTTTCCGAAGTCGGCGGCGCTCAGCGCCATGATCATCTGATACCGCAGATCAACCATGCTATGCCTCCCCAGTGTGGACGGCGACGAGGCGGTTCGGGCGCCGCTTGGACCGCCGACGCGTACGACGACACGTTACGCTTGACGGCACGCCCAGCGGCCAGCAGCTGCCGGAGTTCCGTGGTTGGCGTGGACCCTGCTGGTTAGCCCACCAACGTGTCCGGTAGGCCGGGTGCGGGTATCCACCTACCGGTTCAGCAGCGAGCCACCGTTATGGACAACTTCTGGCGCCCTAACTAAAGCTTCCGCCGGGCGGAAGTCACGCCACCTCTGCGGCGCCATCGAGCGACGGGAAGACAACATGCCTAACAGACGCCGGCTCAAGGGCCGCAAGATTGCCGCCCTGGCGGCCGACGGCTTCGAAAAAGTTGAGCTCGTCATTCCGCTGCGAGCTCTGAAGCTGGCCGGCGCGAAGGTTGACGTCGTGTCCCTACGGCACGGACGTATTCGCGGGGTGAACCTGCACATGCCGGCCAGCCGGGTCGGCGTGGACAAGACGATCAGCGAAGCCGATCCTGGCGACTACGACGGCCTGCTGCTGCCCGGCGGGTTCATCAATCCTGACCTGCTCCGGCAGTCCGCCGAGGCACGGGAGTTCGTACGCGCGTTCGCCGCGAGTGACAAGCCCATTGTCACGCTGTGCCATGGGCCGTGGGTGCTCGCATCCGCGGGACTCCTCAATGGACGGACTCTCACCTCCTGGCCCGGCATCCGAGACGATTTGGTGAACGCCGGTGCCACCTGGCTCGATCAGAAGGTCGTCCGGGACGGGAACCTCGTCACGAGCAGAGGGCCCCAGGACATGGCGGCCTTCGTCCCCGCAATGCTCCATGCCTTCGCCAAGACCTCGCCGGAGCCGACGACAGCGCCGGGTCGCGAGTCCGATCCACAGCGCAGCGCACCCCCCGGCCTCGCCGTCGATGCGATGCGGTGGTTGCCGAAGCCGTCAGCAGCCACCGCTGTGGGCATCGGCTTGGTCGCTGCCGCCCGGCTAGCCCCCAAATCGCCGCTGCGCAAGCAGGTCTTGTCCTAGTATCTCATCATCAACTCGGGGTTCGGTGTTGCTGTCCACGGCACGTCCGCAACAGATCTATACTCTTCCTTCTGGCGGCAGGAGGGACTGATGTGACCTGTCCCGACGTACGGTTGTCCGGTGGTCCTCGATGGCAACCACGCGAAAGAAAGGTTGGGGATGATCGTCAATGTGATGTGCCGCGTCGCCGATGGCCAGCTCAGGCCAGGCGAACTGGAGGTCAGTCAGCCAGTCGCTCCCCTGGTGAGCTGGTCGCTCAACACCCGCGATGACTCTGCGGAGTGGGGATCGCAAGCCGACGACTTCATCGTGGAGCTCCACCTTCCCGACGAGACCGTGTGGACGGGTGAGGCATACCTGGTGACTGACGCCGACCACGAGTCATCCTTGCCGGTGCTACTACGCGGTACCGGCCCACTCAGAGAGAACTCGATCCCGCTGCACTCTGATGTGGTGGCTAAGCGACTCGACCCTATGTTGGTCGAGCGTCAGAGCTGAACTACCGGCGGGATGTCAAAGTGCTTGGGCGTTTCGTCATGCCCCGGTCGGCAGTGTGGCGTGCATCAGCGAGACGTTGTAGCGATCGTATTGGGTCATGGTGAAGTAGATGTCGGACCCATGTGAGTCCGGGTTGAGGAAACCGCCATAAAGCGTCGGGTACTGCTGTGAGGATGCGACTGGCATCGGTGTGCCCCATGGTCCGGTCGGTTGCGGGGCCAGCCGGACCACGATCGCCCCGCGCGGCTCGTCGAGGTACATCATTTCCCAGCTTCGCAGGGTCTCGTCAAAGCGGACCGACAGTTCCCCGACAGGTCCGGTCATGATCGGAACCGCGATCGAGCTGGCGCCTGGCAGCCATGTTGTCCCCGTCCAGTACTCGTAAGCGGAGTTGTCCAGCAGCCGCTGGTCGGACACTCGGGCGAGATACGCGTCACCCGAGCGGCCATTGGGAGTGCCGAAGACGTAGACGAATCCGTCCCGCCGGGCGTAGGAAATCATCTGGAACTTCTCGTCGGCGGCGGGGGTGTTCGGACGATATGTCTGTGGGGGGCTGACCCAGCTCTGCCCACCGTCGTCGGAGTACGCGATGCCACTGTAGTTCGTGGTCCACTGCCCAGGACGGCCGAAATGACGCACCGACATGTAGGCCAGGTAATTACGTCCGCCGACGTTGACGCCTCCGGTGGGGATCTTGGTGATCTCGACACCGTCCCGCTTGAGTGAGGAAAGTAGTTCCTTGGCGTGGCCCGGGCGGTCGGTGACGAAGTCGGTGAAGAACATGCCGTCGGCCGGATTCCGGTCTCCACTGCGGGCCAGTGTGTTGGAGCGCCAATCGCTGGCGGCCGGGTTACTGATCTCACTGCCGGGGCCTGCCCACCCGGGTCCGAAAGTATCCCCGAAGGCAGCCAGGATCTGCCCTCGCTCATCGGCCCACATGATCCCCAGATCGGTACCCTTCACCTGGTACCGCATTTGCGTCGCGTTGAGGGACTCCGCGCCGGTGAGCACAGCGACCCGGCGCGCCTGGCTCGGCTGGTCGACCTGGGCTGTCCCCGGCGGCGCCGGGCCCAGCGTCACGGCGGCGATCACAACCCCCAGCAGGACGCCCGTGTGAGCTCGGTGACGGATCATCTGTCTCCCCCTCCGGCGCGGATGTGCACGGTGCAGGAGACGTCCTCGACACCCGGAAAGTGAGAAGGCTGCGCGTACCGAGGCACCTGTTGACTAACGCGGGCCACGGCCGAGGGGTAACGGAGATCAGCACGTCTTCTCGGGTGAAACCAGCGGGAGGTGGTACCGGGCCCGGGAAGCCGGTCACTGACCGATCACAACTAAGGATGATCCTGGGCGACCCTCTCGTAGGGATACGACCACGGCTGAGTGGCACCGGTCGATTGAGTGACACCGGTTGGCTGAGTGGCACCGGTCGACCGAGCGATGGCGTTCGCGACAACGTCGACGAGCACGTCTCGGGTCATTCCCCCTACGCCCTTGAGCCCGGCCTCGAGCTTGAACCGCTTCTCTAGATCGGGCTCGTTCACCACGCCCTCGACAAGCACAGTGACAATCCGATCGGCGAGCAGCTCGGCCTCGTTCGGCATTGTCCCCACCAGGCGTAGCGCACGGTCAGTAGCGTCATTTACCACCGGCTGCCCTCCTATCGCAGTTCGTGTCAGTTCAGCGCCGTTGCCGGTCACCACATAGATGTGGCTGCTCAGCCGGCGCAGCGATTCCCGCACGCTGTCGTAGTACTCCTCGGGAAAGACCCGCAGCGCCTCACCCACCTCGATGCGGTGCCCTGAGCTTTCGAACCGCTCGACCACCCAGTGCAGCACTTCGAAATCGTCAGACCACGACTGGTTCATGCGGCCCTCCCAATCCGCCTTCATGATCAGGTAGCCGACCGGTCCGGCAGGGACCCCCGCGGTCCTGCATGTAGTGCCCCCTTTCTTTCAATCCCGCATGGCGCGCGAGATCACCTCAGGTCAGACAGACGGGTCTGAGATCCACAAAGTGGCAGCAGTCTAAGACCACAACTTCGATTGCTTTGCCTTCTGGCGATCGCCACGCCCAAAAATTAGCGAAATTGAAGGAAGGCGAGATAATGCATAATCCTGCTCTGTAGACGTTTCAAGAGACGTCTAACGGCCACGCAGGCCCCCGTTACGCGAGCGCGAGGATCCGATCGACCGCGGCCTGTGAGAAAGACGCGGCGGACACGTTGTCTGGACCCATCAACTGGACGAGGCGGACACCGCCGAGCAGCGGGTCAGTCTGCCAGGCGGCGTTGTAAGCCCGACGGCGGGATGCCCCTGCCGGGGTGAAGGTCGTCCTAAGGTCCGTGACCACCGCAGCGGCGACCCGCAGCCGGCGCATTCGCTCCCGACGTTCCTCGCCGTAGCCGGCGAAAGCGGCGGTGGACCAGTCCGGCCCGCTGCGCAGAACGTCGGTGACGATCCGCACATCGCGCAGCGCGATCGCCAGCCCCTGACCGATGATCGGGTCGTTCCAGCCGGCAGCGTCGCCGATCAGCACAACACCGGGCGCATAGGGCTGCTGGTCGGTCCAGCCGTCAGTCATCGGGTAAAACGCGCATGGCCCGGCCGAATGGGCGGAATAGAACATCTCACTGCCTGGGATGCAGCGGAAACCATAGGCGGCCAAGAATTCCGCTTGCCGATCCGGCCCGGTGAACCGGCCCTTCTGCGCGATATCGTGCCCCAGGTACAGCCGCGCCAGCCCGTTCGCCCGCGGGAAGATGTAGTACAGCAGCTCACCCTCAGTGCCGACCGAGAACTGGTGAGCCGGCCACCTATCCAGGCCCTTGATGAGCATTCCGCCCATCATGATGCGCGGCGCGGTCTGGTGCAGGTCGATACCCACCTGTCGGCGGACCGTGGACATCCGCCCGTCCGCGCCGACCACCAATCGGCAGCGCAATTCGTGGACGACGCCGCCGTGCTGGTAACGCACCACCGGCGACTCGCCAGGCTCGAGGTCGACCTGACCGACACCACGGATCACGGTGGCCCCGGCTGCGGCAGCCGCCTGGGTCAGTGCTTCGCAGGCCTCGGGATGCCCCACGTCCAGCGCGCCTGGCACACCGGGCAGAAGCCGATCCAGCGATGCGGCGGCTGCCTCGGCCTGCGCCGGCTCGGCCACCTCGTCATAGGGCACCACACATGTCACGTAGCAACCACCCGCATCGAGCAGCGCCCGCTCCAGGTCAAGCCGGAGCAGCTCGGCCACACCCCAACAGGCCAGCCACTCGCCGAGGACCTTGTCCCGATAGGCAGCCTGACGTTCGAGCACCACGACGTGATAACCGTCCCTGGCCATCACGGTCGCCAACGACGACCCGGCGATCCCGCCACCCACCACGACCAGATCAACTGATCCACTCATGTCCCTCTTCCTTCACCCGGGGCGTCGCCGAGGTCCCATATCAAAATAGTGGTGAGGGCGCTCAGATACATCATCTTTCTGCTGTGTACCTTTTGGGCTGTTAATCCTTAAAACGGTATCCCATGCCCGGTTCGGTGACCAAGTAACGCGGACGGGCCGGTTCTGGTTCGAGCTTGCGGCGTAGTTGCGCAAGGTAGACCCGCAGGTAGTTCGTTTCGGTTCGGTAAGCAGGTCCCCAAATCTCGCTGAGTAATCGGCGTTGGGAAACCAAGGCGCCGCGATTGCGGGCCAGGAGTTCGAGGATGGCCCACTCGGTGGGCGTGAGGTGCACCTGTCCACCAGCAGAGGTGATCACTCTCTTCGCCACGAGATCGATGCTGAAATCCGGAGTATCGACCACGGTGTCCCCGTTGGCCGGTGAACCGTGCGCGGATCTGCGCACGGCGGCCCGCATCCGAGCGAGCAGTTCGGGCAAGCTGAACGGCTTGGTCACATAGTCGTCCGCCCCGGTGTCGAGCGCGTTGATCTTGTCCACGCTATCGCCGCGAGCGGACAGCACGATGATCGGCACGCTGGACCAGCGGCGCAGTTCTCCGATGACCGCGGTGCCGTCGAGGTCGGGTAATCCGAGGTCCAGAAGCACCAGGTCGGGAGGTTCCGCGGCGCCCGCTCGCAGCGCCGCACGGCCGGTCTGGGCGGTGGAAACGGCGTAGCCGGACGCAGTGAGGTGGATGCGGATAGCGCGCAGGATGTGTGGATCGTCATCGACCACGAGGACCCGGGTCGTCACCCTGGCTCCGACGAATCCAGCGCGTCCGTTGCCAGACCGGGACCGTGATCACTGACCTGTAGCTGCGCCTCGCCGTCCGCCGACGCCCGGTCACCAGCGCTCAGGGTCCGACCGACCAGCGCGAGGTGCACATCGGTGTCGATCCTGACGTCCGCGTCGGCCTCCTCCGGCACCGCCACTGGACAGCGTACGTGCGGCTACCGCGCCACCAGTGAATCGGATAGTTGCCGCAGCCAGGCTCGCATCGCCGGGTCGTCAGCCTGGGGATCGGGTTGGGCCTGCTCGGTGCCGTAGAAATAGTAGCCGCTCACCCCGTCGAGATCGGGATCCGTGAGTAAGCGCCATACCGCGTCGACGCCTTCGTCAACGGAGGCGGCCGGCGACTGCCCCGCATCGCGGACCATCGCGGTGTCCATGAAGGTCGCGGGGTGTACCGCATTGACGGACACGCCGGTACCGACGAGATCAGCGGCGAGATCGAAGCTAGCCATTACTTGGGCGAGCTTGGAACGCCGGTACGCGGTGACGCCGTCGTAGTCGTGCTCGGTGAAGGGATCATCAGGATCAAGGGCTAGCTGGCCGGTGGAAGCGATCTGCAGGATGCGGGCCGGAGCGGACGTGACCATCCGGTCGGCCAGCCGCCGGGCCAGCAGGTAACTCGCCAGATGGTTCACCGCGAACCTGAGCTCGATACCGTCTGCGCTGATTTCGCGGTCGGCACCGGGCGCCCCAAAGCCCACCCCGGCGTTGTTGACCAGCCCGTGCAGCTGTGGGTAACGGGCCAACACCTCATCGGCCAGCCGGTGGACCTGGGTCAAGTCGGCGAGATCAGCTTGGACGGTGTCCACCTTGCGACCGGTCGCCTGGCTGATCTCCTCGCGGGTGCGGGCCAGCCGCTGGGCGTCGCGACCGTGCGCGACGACGGTGGCGCCCGCTCCGGCAAGACGCTGTACCAATCGCCGGCCCACTCCACTAGTAGATCCGGTGACCAGCACGGTCTGCTTGTCGAGGGGATGCATCCGGTCTCTCCTCTCTCTCAGCACGGTAAGCACTGCCACCGGAGCGGCAGGCTCTAAGGTTAAGAGTCAGGCTCCGCGCCGCCACAGTCTTGACGAGAGGTCGATCCGGATGGTCGATGAACGTGATGTGCTCGGCCGCATCGGGGAGCTGGTCGATGCGGAGCACAAGTTGCGGGAGCGACTTGCGCGAGGCGAGCTGCGCAGCGACGAGGAGCAGGCTCAGCTGACCAGTCTTGAACAACAGCTAGACCAATGCTGGGATCTGCTGAGGCAACGTCGAGCTCGCGCCGCGGCCGGACAGGACCCGGACGACTCCCAAGTCCGTCCAGTGGGCGAGGTCGAGGGCTACCTCAGCTGAGCACGCCAACCGCGGGCCATCATGACCTCACCAAGCGTCGGTGATGTGGAAGGCGACGGCTCCGCCCGAATTTGGGGAGGCCCGGGCGGGGCCGTCACCGCTCTTCAACCCTCCTGACGAACAGCCGCGAGCCCTGCAGGGTTTTCTACGACCGGACCGGTACCCTCACCCGCGACTGCCCCGACCGCAGGCTCGGTGAAGTCCGACTCAGCGCCCACAGTGGGAACGGCTCGGTCTTGCTGCGCTCCGTCAATCGGGTCCGTTCGTACTCATCGAAGATAAACGTGTATCAGTTCGGGGGACTATACATGAGACGTCTCATGACAGAACCGGCGGCATGAATGGTGTCGCGGGGAGATCCAGCGCCGCTGCGCTGGCTGATCGGTGTGGAATTGGCCAGGTACCGCAACGCGGTCAAGCTGTCACTCACCGAGGCCAGTGATCTAAGTGGTATCAGCCGGGCGAAACTCGGCCATTTAGAGACCGGACGCCAGCAGCAGGACCCGGAAGACATCGCCCGGCTGCTGACCACGTATCAGGCCGAGCAACGCGACATTGCCCGGCTTACCTCGCTGACCAGCCGAGCTGACGAGGCTACCTGGTGGGCCCCGTGGGCCCAGGTCGTGCCGGACTGGTTGAAGACCTTCGTCGGTTTGGAAGGCCTAGCCGAAAGCGAGTTCGTCTTCGAGCCGATCATCATTCCGGGCCTGTTGCAGACCGCGCAGTATGCCGCCGCGGTGACGGCCAATACGCCGCGGGTTCGGGCGGATCACAGCGATCGGTTCGTCGGCTTCCGCATCGCGCGCACTCGCCGGCTCACCGATCCGGAGCGGCCGCTAAAGCTGCACGCCATCCTCACCGAGGGAGCATTACGGCTCGCCGTGGGTGACCCGGAGCTGCGTCAGGCGCAGCTTCGTCACCTGCTGTCGATGGCCGAGCTACCTACCGTCACGATCCAGGTGATCCGACCAGAGGATGGGCCACACACCGCGCTAACAGGGCAGTTCGTGGTACTCGGGTTCGAGACCGTTCGCTCGATCGGGTACGTCGAACTGCACGACGGCGCCGTCTACTTACAAGATGCAGAGCAGGTTAGGACGTATACCATGGTTGCGAACGACCTGCAGCGGGCTGCTCTCGCTCCCGAGCGGTCCATTGACCTCATCCAATCGATGATTACATCCTGAACGTCGGAGACACACCGTGGCCGCCTTAGACTCATATATCACTCACTGGCGCACCAGCAGCTTCAGCGGTAACAACGGAACCTGTGTGGAGGTCGCTACGTTACCGGACGGGCACATCGCGGTTCGTAACAGCAACCGACCACACGATGGGGTGGTTCTGTTCACCCGTGCCGAGATGAACGCCTGGATCAGTGGCGTAAAAGCCGGGGAGTTCGACGACGTCACTTAGTGAGGTCGTCACACTCTGAATCATCCGCCTAGCGGATGACCAACATGGCGAGGTCGTCGTCGGGGGCGCCGGCCAGCAGGTGCCCGCACAGTGGCGCGATGGGCTGATGCGTTCGGCAGCGTCGCGGCAACTGGGGCGGGTCGGTCACCCCAGCTGCTGGCCTTCGCGCGCCTGCGTTGCATGGTCTGTTGAGTGCGTTATCGGGCTCAGGATCCGGTTAGGGTCGAGCCGAGCGGACCGCCGACCGCCCTGGACTGACCAGAGGAAATGGCTATGATCTATGCACTGCGGCTCAGCGACGACGAGCTGGCCCGGTACCGGATGATGGCTGATCGAGCACGGGCCCACGAGCACGAGCTGTGGGAGCTGGCGGGTCTCGCGGCCGGAGCGCGGGTCGCTGACGTGGGTTGCGGGCCCGGCGCCATGGTGTTGACTCTCGCTGAGATAGTCGGACCCGGAGGCCACGTCGTCGGCATCGACGGTGACGAGCAGGCGGTCAAGACCGCGCAGGCGGCGCTCGCCACGGTCGGCGCGGCCAACGCCGAGGTGCGGACCGGCCGGGCAGACGGCACTGGACTGGCCGAAGCATCATTCGATGCCGTCGTACTGCGCCACGTGTTGTCCCACAACGGCGGCGCGGAACAGCGCATCGTCGAGCACCTCGCCGAGCTGGTACGTCCCGGTGGCCACGTGTATCTGGTGGATGTGGACATGTTGTCCCTCAGCATTACCCCGTCACTGCCTGCAGCTGAGGACCTCCAGAACCGCTACCTTAAGTGGCACGCCGAACAGGGAAACGATCTCCGGGTCGGGCGCCGGCTGGCAAGCCTAGGACGCTCAGCGGGACTGGTGATCGACGCGTTTCGCGGCTGGTTCGAGATCGTCGAGTGGCCGTCGGGGATGCGCGGGCCCGCCTGGGCCGCTCGGGAAGCCATGGTGCGCGCCGAACTGGCCACCGAGAAGGACCTCGCGCGGTGGGCAGCCGCGTTCGACGAGATCGACTCCTGGACCGAGCGGCCCCAGTTCATGTTGGGCGTCTTCGGTGCGGTCTGCCGACGCCCGAGCTGCGCTGGGACATCCATCAGGTAGCCGCCGAGGGCGATCTCGGTGTGCTGCACGCCACGATCAGCGTTGGCTAGGCGCGGGTAGCGTCGATCTGCAGGCGTACGTAGTCAATGACCGGTTCATCCAGCTGCTCAGCGACCGCACGCACGAACGGATGGCGCTGGTGTGTCGGAAGCTCGCGCAGTTGGGAACCCAGCATCACAGTGGCCAGGAACGCCTCGAATTGTGCCCCGCGCTCCAGGACCGCAGAATCCGCCACGAGCTCGACTTCGATGCCGGTGAAGCCGGCCCGCTGCAGCCGGTGGGTGGTCTCCTCGATCCCGGCGAAGTTCCACAGCCGCCCACCATCGTCGCCGCCGACGGCGCGCACCGCCGCGCGGAACCTCTCAACGTTGCCGGCTCCACCTGCCTCGGCGACGAACCGGCCCCCAGGACGTAACGAGGAAGCCACCGTCTGGAAGACCATGTCGTGATCGGGCAGCCAGTGCAGGGTGGCTACGGTCACTGCGGCGTCCACCGGCTCGTCAAGGGTCAACGGCTGACGAAGATCCGCATGCAACACAGTCACCCGGTCCATCCGGTCCCGCAGTCTTTGCTGTAGCTGTGCCAACATCTGTGCGGAGCCATCGACGGCGATCACCTGCCCGCCGGGTAACGCGTCGAGGAGGCGCTCAGCGTCACGGCCCGTGCCACAGCCGAGCTCCATGACGGCCTCATCGCCGGCCAGCCGTAGCCGGCGGATCGTCCGGCTCCCCCACCGCGTGTGCGGCAGCGGCAGCGCGTCGTAAGCCTGAGCGTCCCACTCGAGTAGCTGCATGAAGTCGACTGTACTCAGGCCCTCTCACGAACCAGGATTATTTTCTCATTCAATGAGAGAGCGTGTTCTCGTCATACGGCGTCTGGTTCGTCGGAGATCCGCGTAGAGTCCCCACCGTGAGCACGCTCGCCCGGCTGGGCAGCACTGGCTCAGATGCATCGGCGGGTTCAACTCGCGCAGGGAAATATGAGATGTTCGCTAACAGAACGTGGTCTTCTATCGCTAACTCAGCAGGACGTCGTCAGTTAGCGAGCCTTGGGGGAGCCTGTGGTCAGTCTGCGTAGCGCGGCGGTTGCCCTGGTGGCAAGCGCCGCGATCCTCGGGGTGCTAGTAGGTGTGACCACCGCGGAGTTCACCGTCCCGTCCCAAGACCCACCCATTGATCCGGCTGATCAGCAGGTAACTGCACAGCAGCACAGCCCGGTGGGTCCACCCATCATGGCCCCGCAGCCAAAGCCGGTGGATCCACCAGTCACCGCCCCGCAACCCAATCCCGGGCCGCCACCCGCCCCACCACAGCCCAATTCGGTCGATCGGCCGGTGGCGGTCGCTCGCACCACACCCATACGTCGGGAGCCGGTCGTCCACCCGGTAGCCGACCGTCAGGCGCCGGTGAACGCGCAGCCGGTCCCGGCAGCTCCGCCTCCGGCGCCAGATGCACCTGCTAAAGATCACCAGGCCGTTTATCCGCCGCCGTCATCGGCCTCGCCCGCCCGCAATTCGAAGTCGCGGACGGTGAATACCGAACCCTGTGCCTGCGACGGCAAGATGCGGCAGGTGCACACGCATTGGGACCCGCCCGAGGGCTGAACCCAATTTGCGTTATGGGTGTCACATCCGTCGATGAATTGGCGCTCATGAGGGGTCAGAACCGCGGCTACCCGAGCAGTCACACCGAATGATCGTCGGTTGGAACTGCCGCACCGAGTCGCCAGCTCGTCTTCACATGTTGCGGATCCGCAGGTAGCGGAGAATATCTGGGATCGAGATCAGTGCGAGAATAATGATGCCCAAGACAATGATCGCTGCCAGAACTACGGCAATGTAGCCAACTGTGTCCATGTGTCCTCATTTTCAGCAGTTCGGTCTCTGATAGCGTCGAGGCGACTGACTCCAGGTCAGCCGATAGTGCGGGGTTGGTGAGTCAGGTCGCGTAGACAATGGCGCCTCAATATTTTCTGAAGGGACTGGTTACCGGCAGTGTGAACAATTTGGATGATCTCGGTCAATCCTCAAGGAAACCCACTACGGCCACCCCCCGCCCCGGTCATGGTTCGCGCTGGCCGCCGACCACTCAACTGCCAGGGTCTGGGGCAACATCACTAGAGTAACCCTTGCACACGCAAAGTGCACGTAGAGTCTGGTCACGGCCGGTTCCTCTGGGGACGGGCCATCTGACAGCGCCGGATCGGCGTGGTGCACCTGAGTGAATCCGCTGGTTAAAGGGTGAGTGAATGGTGCAGTGATCTGGATCCACCGGATCCTCACCGACCGCCGGGGTTGGGTGCGCCTGGTAGGGGTCGGCCCCCCTTCCATAACGCCCTAGATGACGCCACGCCGTCGCAGTCGTTGCTCGTCGCCCTGACATCGGACTAGACCAGCGACCTGGCTGGCTTACGGAATGCCGACGTTTGCGACGATGGCGTTGGCCAGTCTCGCCGTCAGGGGGCGACCATGGCACCGCACGTGCTGTCGATCACGACAGTGCTGGCTTCTCTGTATCCCGCCATCGCTGTGCTGTTGGGCTGGGTGATACTCCATGAGCGTCTTCGCCGCGCCCAGACGATTGGCGTGGCAATAGCCCTGATCGCTGTGGGACTCACGAGCGCTGGTTGCGGAGGCCCGGAGCAGCCGGGCAAACGAACAGCACAGATCGAGTGAGGAAATTCAAGGCATGGTCAATGACCCAGTGGGCACCGCGGCCAGCCACAACCCGCTGCTGAGCACGCTGACCAAGGCAGCGACCGCTGCTAACCTGGTCGACACCCTCAACAGTGCCCCGGCGATCACCGTGTTCGCCCCGACCGACCCGGCCTTCGCCGCGTTGGAAACTCAGCATCCCGGCATCACCAAGCAGCTGACCACCGCCCCGGACGTCGCCTCGCCGAACAGCCAACTGGCCAAGATCCTGACCTACCACGTGATCGGCCAGCGCTACGACGCCACGGGCCTCATCTCGGCGGGCACACTCACCAGCCTGGAAGGCGCCAAGCTCACGATCGGCGGCACCGCGGCGGCACCCACCGTCAACGGCGCCCCGGTGCTATGCGGCAACATCCCCACCAAAAACGCCACCGTATTCGTCATCGGGGCAGGTGCTGTCCCTGCCTGCGTCCTAAGGAGATCAACGCAGTACCACTGCTTCCCAGGGGCGGCTCGGGAGGGGAGCCGCCCCTGCTGGTGCGTCGGCGCCACGCTAGACCTCTCCCTCACGCAGTACGATCACCTGAGATCGGCCGGTGCATCCAGGCTGAGCGGTCTCCGGAATGCGCACGCTGGGGGGGCCGAGGGCCGCGTCTAGCCCACCCCGCTATGAGAATGTTGAGCATGGTTGAGACACCTGCGGGTTCCGCCGACACGCCTCCGCCGTGCCCTCCTCGCCCGTCCTCCGATTCTGACCTGGGTTTCGTGCGCAGGCCCATGGTGCGCTGGCTCGATCCCGACCAACTCATCGACACCGCAGTGCGGGTTCTGCTTTCCGGTGTGTTCAGCTCCTACGCTGACGGCCGGGAGTTGCAGGCGCTGGAGCCAGCGGAGGTCCCGGATCGCTCTGGGGAAACCGATCTGTGGCTGGACTACGTCGCCGACCTCGGTGACGGGTGGAATTCGACCTACACCGTGGCCAGGCTCTTGGCGACCGAGGAGCTCAAGCTCGACTGGGACGGCGAGACCCACGCTACCGAGCGCGGGCGG
>DASYMC010000406.1:0-12524 GCA_036009255.1 Pseudonocardiaceae bacterium | reverse complement strand
ACGTTGCAGACCCTCGCCGAGCATGTGACCCGCGAGGAGGCGCGCCAGGTGGCTGGGCTACTCCCCGTCAAGTTGGGCCCCTGGCTGCACACTGGCTCGTGGGGAGCGCAGCGCTTCGATGTCGACGAGTTTGTGCGCCGGGTCAGCGAGCGCGCACAGGTTGACCTCTCGACCGCACAGCGTTATGCCGCCGCCGTCTTCACCGCATTGAGTCGGGCGGTCCCCGAGGAGTACGACAACATCGTGGCCCAACTGCCGAGGGACTTCACGCCGCTGCTCAGCCGAGGCCCGGACATCGAAGCAGTGCCGGCCGCGCAATTCCTGTCGCGGATCGCCGACCGTGCCGGGCTCGACCCGGATGGCGCCAGGCGGGCCAGCGAAGCAGTGCTGCAGACGCTGGCCGAACGCATCGCTGGCGGTGAGGTCAGGGACCTCATGATGTGGTTGCCCGTGGAGATGCACGATCCACTCAAACGCGGCATTGCCGCGAGCAACGGCATGGCACGAAAGATCCCGCTGGACCGCTTCGTCATGCGGGTCGCCGAGCGCGAGGGAGTGGATCTCGAGCAGGCGCTCGCGCACACCCGGGCGGTATTCACGACATTGCGCGAGGTGATCCCCGATGAGGAAATCCGCGACATCACCGACCAACTACCGGCGGAGTACGACGCGCTGCTGCTGAAACGGCAGTCCTCATCCCGCCTGCGGCGCTGAGCGCGATTCGAGCTCCGATCAGGAGCTCAGGAACATTGCAGCTCGCCAGAAAGATACCGGTACGGGACTATATACCTATGAGGGGACTCTCTACTAGCGCAGTGACGGTTCGCCGCCCGATGCACCGACGGCTCAGACTCGCCATGGTCACCGCCGTTGTGGCCCTCATGTCAATGGCCTGCGCGGATAAGGGGCTCAGCCTGCCCGTGGGATCCGCTGTGAGCCTGCACGGCGAGGGCACGCTGACCAAGCCGACCCCTACGTCGAAGGCCGACACGTACAACCCGGCATTGGCGCCGGCCGGCGCTCTGTTAATCGCGACCATGACCCCATCGGGCGGATCCACCACCGCGGAGTTGACAGTCTCCGGAATGCTACGAAACCGGAGCTACGCGGTGCACGCGCACACCAATCCCTGTGGTGACGACCCCGACTCCGTTGGCCCGGATTACCAGAACCGCATCGATCCCGCCGCAACTCCCCAAGCGCCGTCAACCGACCCCGAATACGTCAATCCGCACAACGAGGTCTGGCTGGACATGCGCACTGATATAGTCGGCTCAGGTACATCCCACACTACGGTGCCTTTTACCTTCACTGACCGCAGACCCGGCTCGATCGTGCTGCACCAGGCTACGCAGACCTCAACGGCTCTAGACCACGTCGGTGAGGCGGGCGCCCCGATCGCCTGCCTCACCCTGTCCACCGTGCAAGAGCAAAACCGTTAAGGCGTCCACAAGCTCAGGGCAGCAATTCCGCTCGCGGCGCCCTAAGACGCTGCTTGACAACGGGATTCTTCGGGTGGTGGTTGCAGAGTGGTGAGGTAGGTGATTCCGGCGCGGTCCACGCAGTCGATGCCGTGCAGAAAGGCGGTGTGTTGAGTGCCTTCGAAGGTAAGGAGGCGTCCGTTGAGTTCGTGGGCGAGGTTGACCCCGGCCTGATAGGGCGTCGCGGGGTCATGCGTGGTGGAGATCACCATCACTGTCGGCAGCCCCGGGGTCTGCGGTTGATGGGGCCGGCTGGTGGGCGGCACCGGCCAAAACGCGCAGTTGTCAAGGGCGGGCGAAGGTGGTTGCCCGTCGTCGAGGAATGGCGCGGCGGCCCGGAACTCGGCATCGGCTTTGCGTGCCACGTTCCGGTCGGTGATGGGCGGATTATCGACGCAGGTGACGGCCTGGAAAGCATCTAGCTGGGTGGAGTAAGTGCCGTCTGGCGAGCGCCCGTAGTACACGTCGGCCAGGCGGATGAGGATGTCCCCGTGGCCCTGGGTGAGTTCTTGCAGGCCGCGGTTCAGCGGTATCCATAGCGCGGGCAGGTACAGCGCCTGGACGGTGCCGGTGGTGGCGTCCGTGTAAGACAGTTTGCGCCCATCTGATACCGCCGCCGGGTGGGTTATCAGCGGGAGGATGAGCGTGTGGAAGGCGCTCACGGCCTGACCTGTGTCCTGGCCGAGGGCGCAGTCGGCGCGGCCGGCGCACCACGCGGAAAACATGTCGAACGCTTGTTGGAATCCCCGGCCCTGGTCGATGTGCTCGGCGACCGGGTCCTGTGCTGGGTCGATGGCACCATCGAGAATCATCGCGCGGACATTGCGGGAGAAGTCTTCGGCGTAGCTGGTGCCGATGCGGGTGCCGTAGGAGTAGCCGAGATAGCTCAACTTGGCGTCACCAAGGGCCGACCGGATGACATCCAGGTCGCGGGCCACCTCGCGGGTGCCGACATCGGCGAGTACGTCGATACCGGTACGGCTGGCGCACTTGGCGTCGTCGGTGCGTTCCTGGCTTTCCGTTCGGGCCACCCCGGCCGGCGAGGTGTCGACGCCAAGATTCATCAGGCGCTCGGCGTCCCGTTCCGGAGGGGTCAGGCAGTGCACCTGCGGTTGAGTGGAGCCGACGCCGCGGGGGTCGAAACCCACGAGATCGAACCGCTTTCCCAACTCGTTGTCCTTGACCCGATCGACGAGGTTGGCCGCCGCGCTCATCCCAGACGCGCCAGGACCACCCGGATTGATCACCAACGAGCCAATACGCTGCGCGGGATCCGACGCGGGTCGGCGGAGCAGTCCGACCTTGATTGTCCGGTCGTTCGGTTTGGCGTAGTCCACCGGAACGGCTAGGTAAGCGCACTGGAGGCTGGGTTCGCCGTAGGCCTTCTTGTCTTCAGGTGTGGTGGCGAAGGCAGGGCAGGCGCTCCAGGACAGAACCTGACTGTAAAACCGTTTCAACTCCATCGAGTCAGCGCCTGCGGATCCGAGCTGCGTAGCACCCGCTCCGGAAGGGGAGGAATCCCCCTGTGATGTGCACGCTAGGGGTAACAAAACCATCACCATGAGGGCGAGCACGACGACCAATGAACGCAGGCGCCTCATTCCAGCATCCCCTTCATCCCGCCAGCGAGTCACATCTTCACCGAACCCGGTGAAGGGCTCCCTGTCAGGCGCGAGGTGTGCACACTACATCGCGGTGCTCAGCGATATCGGCGAGCCGACGCAGCGATTCGAGGTTGCGGGGACGCATCAGGGCAGCTTGAGCTGGAGTGGGTAGCCGAGCGGCCGGACCCCGATCGAACACCTCTCCCATCCTCACGAGGGTCTGATTGTGATCCTCTGGTGTCAGCGTGAGTCGTACTCGGGCGGCGCCAGTGGGCCACACTCGTGCGTCGAGCTCAAGCATTCGACCTGGTTCCACAGCGATGACCCTCGTCGCATCCTGCACAACCAGGGGCCACGGGCCGACGCTGTGGTGGATCCTCGTTCCCTCGGCAGGCCATCCGGGATCCACATCTCGCATATGCGAGGCCCCTACTACCCATAGGGGATACAGCCAGCCATCCGCGAGGACCTCGAAGACCCGGTCGGCGCTGGTCGCCACCCATTGACTGACTTCGATCACTTCGCCCTCCTGAGGCCATCCTCAGGCCAGCCTTCTCGACAGCACGGGCCGGATTCCTCGGCCCGTCGGTGGCAAATTCCCGCCAGCACTCGACCTGCCAAGCCCAGGCAGCATGGGCCACCGATGGTGACCCCGGTGTTTACTCGGTCGCCGGCTCCCTACTCTCATCTGTTTGAGCCTTGCCCACCCACACCGTCTTGGCGTTGCAGAATTCGCGAATACCGAGGTCTGACAACTCACGCCCGTATCCGGAGTGTTTCACTCCACCGAACGGCAGCTGGGGATACGAGGTAGTCATCCCATTGATGAACACCTGGCCGGCCTGCAGCTCGTCGATGAACCTGTCTTGCTCGGCCGGGTCCTCCGTCCATGCGTTGGAACCGAGACCGAAAGGGGTGTCGTTGGCGAGACGGATTGCCGCATCGATGTGCGGCGCCGAATAGAGCTGGGCTACTGGTCCGAACACCTCCTCGTAGTACATCCTCATGTCCGGTGTCACCCCGGTGATCACGGTGGGCGGGTAGAACCAGCCGGGACGATCCGGGCGCTGCCCACCGCAAAGGACCTGAGCACCCTTGCTGAGAGCGTCATCGACCAATTCCTCGACATCTCGCAAACCCTGCTCGGTCGCGAGCGGGCCGACGTCCGTCCGCTCGTCGGTGGGCTCTCCGACCACGAGCGAGGACATGTTCTCGATGAACAGCCGCTGGAACTCCGCACCGGCATCGGCATGGACAATGAAACGTTTCGCGGCGATGCAGCTCTGCCCGTTGTTCTGGCAGCGAGCGATGGTGGCGACTGTGGCGGCGCGTGCCAGGTCGGCTGAGGGCATGACGATGAAGGGGTCGCTGCCGCCGAGTTCCAGCACGGTCTTCTTGATCTCACGGCCGGCGATCTGCGCCACCGACCGGCCGGCGGGCTCGCTACCGGTCAACGTCGCGGCCACCACCCTGGTGTCGGTGAGCACTTTCTCGATGGCGTCGGCACCGATGAGCAGAGTCTGGAAGACGTCCTGCGGGAAGCCGGCCTCAAGGAATACATCCTGCAGCCGCAACGCGGTTTGCGGCACGTTGGACGCGTGCTTCAGCAGGCCGACATTGCCCGCCATGAGGGCAGGTGCGGCGAACCGGACCACCTGCCACAACGGGAAGTTCCACGGCATGATCGCCAGCACTGGACCGAGCGGCTGCCAATGGGTGTAGGCCTTAAAAGCGGACACTGACTCCGCATCGGCTGGCTCGTCAGCGAGGAAGCGCTCCGCGTTCTCGGCGTAGAACTTCGCACCGGCGGCGCATTTCGCCACTTCGGCGTTGGCGGCTTTCAGCGTCTTGCCCATTTCGAGGGTCATCAGGGCAGCGATGTCTTCGGCTTTGGCTTCCAGGATGCCGGCAGCCGCGTGCATCCACTTGGCACGCTGCCGGAAGGTGGTTGTCCGGTAGCTGCGGTAGGCGGCCGCGGCCCTGGCGATTCGAGCCTCGATCTCCGGGTCGCTGAAAGCCTCGAACGTACGCAGCGTTTCACCGGTGGCAGGGTTGGTCGTCTTGATTGCCATGCGGTCGTTCACCTCACCGTTCCACGCCACGTGCCGCTCCGGTCAGCCGTATCACTGGGGTTGCTGGGCGCGTCGGGACGAGCCCTTACCCCGTTCACCGGATCCATCACGGCCAGTTCCCGGTCGTGTGCGCCGCCAAACTGCCCTGAGCAGTCTGTGTTGCCCTGCCAGGCCAAGTCTGCCGCCAACCTTCGGCCTGCAGGCATCCGTGGTGGAAGGTGATGTACCTCACCGGTGTCGACTACTTCTCCACCTTGGGCTACCAGCCGGGTATTGCAGCGCTGGCCGCAGGCGTGCTCTCTCCACTCGCGACATTGGTGCTCGTGATAGTGACGTTGGGCGGCGCGCTACCCGTCTACCGTCACGTGGCCAGGGAAAGCCCGCGCGGCGAGGGCTCGATCGCGATACTGGAGCGGTTGCTCCCCCGGTGGCGAGGCAAGCTAGTCGTACTGGTGTTGCTCGGATTCGCCGCCACCGACTTCCTGATCACCATGACGCTGTCGGCTGCCGACGCAACGGCCCACCTGGTGGAGAACCCGTTCGTTCCCGAGGCCATGCACGGGCACAACGTGGCGATCACCCTGCTGCTGGCAATGCTGGGCGGGATTTTCCTGGCTGGTTTCAGCGAGGCGATCGGGATCGCCGTCGCCCTCGTCGCGACCTACCTGGCGCTGAACCTCGTCGTCGTGGTGGTCTCGGCTGAGCAGCTTCTCACCCATTCCGAGCTGGTCACGGATTGGTCTCGACTCCTGACTAGCAAGTACCCCGACCCGCTGCTCATGGTGGTCGTTGCGCTGCTGGTCTTCCCCAAGCTGGCCCTCGGGTTGTCCGGGTTCGAGACCGGTGTCGCGGTGATGCCCCTGGTCCAGGGCGACGAGACTGACAGCGAGGATCGGCCCGCTGGGCGGATCCGCGACACCCGCAAGCTCCTGACGACCTTGCTGATCCCGCCCGATGCGTTCCGGTCCGGCGGCCCGGCCAACGGGCGTGCTTTGGCCTTCCTGGCGCACGAGCACCTGGGCAATGGTTTCGGCACTCTCTATGACGCGAGCACGATCGCGATCCTGTGGTTTGCCGGCGCGTCGGCCATGGCCGGGTTGCTCAACCTCGTCCCTCGGTACCTGCCCCGATACGGGATGGCCCCGCACTGGGTACGGGCCGTGCGCCCGCTGGTGCTGGTCTTCACCGCGATCGCCTTCCTGGTGACCGTTCTTTTCCGTGCCGACGTCGACGCTCAGGGCGGGGCTTACGCCACCGGTGTCCTGGTGCTGATCACGTCGGCGGCCGTTGCGGTCACCCTGTCGGTCCATCACTCCCGGCGCCGCCGCAGTACCGTGATTCGCCGTCATTGCGGCGGTGTTCGTCTACACCACCATCGCGAATATCATCGAGCGTCCCGAAGGGGTCAAGATCGCCGCCTGCTTCGTCGGCGGCATCATCCTCGTATCGTTTCCTTCGCGGCTTATCCGAGCATTTGAACTACGGGTCACCGCGGTGTACCTCGATGAGACCGCCGAGCGGCTGCTCAGCGACGCCGGCCCGGGTCCGGTTCGCATCGTCGCCAACGAGCCGGATGCTTGCGACGTGACCGAGTACCGGGAGAAAACGGCCGAGGAACTGGCCCACCACCACATCCCGGACCCCGATCGGATCGTGTTCCTCGAGATCACCGTTACCGACCCGTCCGAGTTCGAAACCGAATTGCACGTCACGGGCACCTGGTGTGGCGACTACCGCGTCCTGCGCGTGGCCAGCCCAGCTGTCGCCAATGCGATCGCTGCTCTGCTCCTGCGCATCCGGGACAGCACCGGGACTGCTCCGCATATCTATTTCGACTGGACTGAGGGCAACCCCGTGTCGAACCTGCTCCGTTACCTGATCTTCGGTGTCGGGGAAGTGGCCCCTGTCACCCGCGAGATCCTTCGTCGGGCCGAACCCGTTCCGGACCGGCGACCCATTGTCCACGTCGCTTGAACGACACCGGACCGCAGCAATGCTAGCCGGAGTGGTGCGGCCATCGGCTTGACCGAGGGGAGCAATTCCTTGGTGCGAGTTTGGTCCGGGTCCGCGTTCACGGCTGTCCACTCGGATTGTGCACCCGCCGCTGAGGCCTGTCGGTGTCCGCCTCCAGGGTGCGCTCGAGGACGCCGGTGGCGGGGTCCCAGATCCGCACCGTGGCATCGTCGCCGGCTGAGGCAAGCAACTCACGGCCATCCGCGTGCACCGCACACACCCCGTTTACCCAGCCTGCGTGTCCCTCCAGGCTGCGCTGGAGGACACCGGTGGCCGGATCCCAGATCTGCACCGTGCCGTCGGTGCCGGCGGAGGCGAGCAGCTCACGCCCGTCCCCCCGCACCGCACAGACCGCGTTGACTCGGCCGGTGTGCGCCTCCAGGGTGCGCTCGAGGACACCGGTGGCCGGGTTCCAGATCCGCACCGTGGCATCGTCGCCGGCGGAGGCAAGCAATTCTGGCCCCTCCCCTCGTACTGCACATACGCCGCGTATCCAGCCGGTGTGCCCTTCCAGGCTGCGAACTGGTCGACCAGCGGCCGGGTCCCAGATCCGAATCTCGTCGGTGCCGGCGGACGCGAGGACTTCACTCCCGTCGACGTGCACCACACATATCCCGTTCACCCACCCGGTATGCCCCTCCAGGGTGCGCTCGAGGACACCGGTGACCGGGTCCCAGATCCGAACGGTGGCATCGGTGCCGGCGGAGGCGAGCAGCTCGTGCCCATCCACGTGTACCGTGCACACCCCGTTCACCCACCCGGTATGCGCTTCCATGGTGCGCTCGGGGACGCCAATGGCTGGATCCCAGATCCGCACGATGTGATCGGCGCCACCGGAGGCAAGCAGCTCACCCCGGTCAGCCACCCGAACCGCACACACCTCCTCCACCCACTTGGTGTGCCCCTCCAGGGTGTGCTCGGGTATACCGGTGGCCGGATCCCAGACCCGCACCGCGTGATCGGCGCCGGCGGAGGCGAGCAGCTCACGTTGCGCGACCCGCACCGTGCATACCGCGTTCACCATGTCGGTTTGCCTACCCAGCACCGCCGGCCCCAGGTGAACCCGCCGACTGACGTACTGTCGCCCACCGGCATCGCCGCGCCTCGAAGAGCGGCAGGGCACCTCGTTGCGGGTGTCATGAGGCGGATGTAATGGAGTGTTCGTTGAGTAACTGCCGTGCTGCGGCGGTAATGGCCGCCGCGTCGATGCCGGCGGCATGCAGCAATTCTGCGGGTTTGCCGGAGACCGGCATGGCATCGACGGCGAGCACGCGGATCGGTGGACGTCGTGGGTGCGTAGCCAGTGCGCTGAGGACGGCCTCGCCGAGGCCGCCTTGTGGCCAGTGATCTTCGACGGTGATGATGCCGCTGGTGTGGTCTGCTGCGGTGGTGAGGGTGGCTTCGTCGATCGGCTTGATCGAGTAGCAGTCGATTACTCGGACTCGAATGCCGTCGTTGGCGAGGGCCTCAGCAGCTTCGACCGCTTCGGGAACGGTGATTCCGCAGGCCACAATGGTCAGGTGATCGTGGTCAGTAGCCCGCAGGACGCGGCTGCCGCCGATGCGCACGTCTTCGTCGGCGGGGGTGCGCACCGCAGTTTTTCCACGCAGGGTGCGTAGGTAGGAGATGCCGGGACGATCGGCCATCTGAGAGACGAGCCGGGCGGTCTGGTTGGCGTCGGAGGGGTGCAGCACGGTGCTTCCGTGCACCGCCCGCAGTGCTGCGATGTCTTCCAACGCCATCTGAGAGGGGCCGTCCTCGCCGATGGATACACCTGCGTGGGAACCGCACAGGCGCAGGTTGGCACGGGATACCGCGGCCATCCGGACGAAGTCATATGCGCGGGAGAGGAACGCACCGAAAGTGGAAGCGAAGGCGACCCAACCGCGGGCCTGCATTCCCACCGCCGCAGCCACCATCTGTTGCTCGGCGATGAACATCTCGAAATACCGGTCGGGATGCGCCTGCGCAAACAGTTCGGCTCCGGTGGAGTTGGAGACCTCGCCGTCGAGGGCCACGACGTCCCCGCGCTGTCCACCGAGCGCGGTTAGCGCCTGCCCGTAGGCCTGACGGGTGGCGACCTGCTCGCCGAGTTTCCAGGTAGGCAGCTCGGCGTCGGTGGTCGGGAAACAGTGCACGTCGGCGGGTCCGTTCGGGGTGGCCACCCGCACGGTCAGATCCCGCTCGCCGCCGAGCTCGTTGATCGCGTCCTCGGGGTCCGGCAGTGGTTTGCCGTGCTTGCCCGTCTGGTCTTCGACGGCCTTGACGCCGTGCCCCTTCTTTGTGCGGGCCAGTATGACGGTGGGACGTCCGGTGGTCGCAGTGGCTTCGGCGAAGGCTGCGTCGAGGGCATCCACATCGTGACCGTCGACAATGATCGGATGCCAGCCAAAGGCGCGGGTCCGCGCTGCGTAGCCGTCAAGGTCCCAGCCCAGCATGGTTTCCCGGGTCTGGCCCAACCGGTTGACATCGACGATCGCGGTGAGGTTGTCCAGCTGAGCCCACGCCGCGTGTTGAAAGGCCTCCCACACGGAGCCCTCGGCCATCTCCGAGTCTCCGCAGAGCACCCATATCCGGTAGGGCAGCCGGTCTAGTTTCTTTCCGGTCAGCGCAAGACCTACTCCCACCGGCAAGCCCTGCCCCAACGAGCCAGTGGCCACGTCGGTCGGGGGAATCCGTGGGGTGGGATGACCCTCAAGTCGGCTACCGAGGGTGCGGTAGGTGAGCAGCTCCTCATCGGTGATCGCACCGGCGGCTTTGAGCATGGCGTAGTACAGCGGTGAGGCATGCCCCTTGGAGAAGATCAGATGATCGTTACGAGGATCTTCTGGCCTCTGGAAGTCCAGGGTGAGGTAGCCGTCGAGCAGCACCGCGATCAGGTCGGCGGCCGACATCGAGGAGGTCGGGTGACCCGAACCAGCCGCAGCGCTGGCACGTACCGAGTCCACCCGCAGCTGCTGCGCCAGCTCCCGACGGAAGTCGCTATCCGCCATATCAACTCCTCGTCTCGAGAACGCGATGCTGCCATCCGAACCGGCCACCGCGCCGAAATGTGTTCCGTAGTGCGGGTACCCCCGACAATCGCGCAGAAACGGCCGGATCAGCCGGAATTCAAGAAATGGCCAGCTGCGGCCAACCTGGTCCTCGCAGTGTCAACTGAGCACTCGGTATTGGTCCAACGGATGCAAGACCCGGGCGAGATTTGCACCCCTCAGGCCCAAGTGGGACACCTCTGTCCTTGTCAAGGTGGTCGCTACATCGATCTGGTAAGGGTGGAAGAGGTCCACGGTGCGCGGTGCCATCGGGAAATCTACGGCGAGCGCCAGAACTAGGGCGCGAACCTCCTGGGAGCGCGCCATCGCCGCCCTGGCGTCCCTGGCAATCGCGTCGGTCACGGCCGTCGGCTGCGCCGGCTCGGATGCCCCTGGCTTTATCCCACAGGTCAGTGGCGGCAGTATCGGACATGCTCTGGAGCAGGATTTCACGCGGGTGGTCAGGGAGTCTTTGCCGTCCATTGTGGAGATCACCAGCCAGAGCGGCATCGGATCCGGAGTGATCTTCGATAACAAGGGCGACATCGTCACTAATGCCCACGTGGTGGGCACGTCCGCCAACTTCCAGGTCCGGACCTCAGCCGGCACCCAGCAGTTTCCCGCCACCCTGGTGGGTTCCTACCCACCCGAGGACCTCGCCGTGATCCGGGTCCAGGGGGCGCCGAACCTCAAGCCGGCGAAGTTCGGGCGGTCATCCACGCTCGAGGTGGGCGACATCGTGCTCGCCATGGGCAACCCCTTCGGATTGGACGCCACCGTCACCGACGGGCTCGTCTCGAAACTGGGCCGGACTATCCAGGAGCCACCAGGTCCGGATATGCCCGGCGCGCTGCTCCGGCAGGCCATCCAGACCAGCGCTCCGATCAATCCCGGCAACAGTGGCGGCGCCCTGGTAAACCTGAACAGCGAGGTCATCGGCATCCCGACGCTGGCAGCCGTCAACCCAGAGTTGGGCGGCAGCGCACCCGGCATCGGCTTCGCGATTCCCAGCGACACCGCGACCGATATAGCTCGTCAGATCGTCGCAAACGGCCGTGTGGTCAACTCGAAGCGCGCGGCGCTAGGCGTGTCGATCAGCACGGTCACCGACCAGAGTGGACAGCCGGTCGGGGTCGGCGTCTTCAACGTGGTGCCCGGCGGCCCGGCGGCCAACGCCGGACTGCAGAACGGTGACGTGATCACCAAGGTCGACGACGTCCCGGTTGCCACCGCCCAGCAACTGCAGGAAGTGCTCGCTGCGCGCAAGCCCGGCGACACCATGCGGATCACTCTCATCCGACCACCGGGGGAAACCAAGACCGTCACGGTGACCCTCGGCGAGCTAGCCGCCAGTTGACCCGCGGAGGGACAAACCCCCCCTCACCCCAATCAGTCCCGCTGATCCAGATTCTAGAGGAGCACACAATGTCCCAGCGTGATGAACGGTTCCCTGGAGCGACCGCAACCGGGGTCATCCTCATCGCCGACCCGAAGAAACTGTGGTCGGTCATCGCAGTGCGTGGCGTGCTGGCGATTCTGTTCGGAATCATCGCTCTCACCTGGCCGGGCATCACTGTTCTTGCGCTAGCGCTGTTGTTCGGGGCATGGGCGCTGTTGGACGGCGTCTCACTGCTGATCAACGCCTTCCGGCAGGGGCGAGCCCACGCAGACTGGCGGGACTGGGTCCCATCGCTGCTCGGCGGTCTGCTCGGGATCGCCGCAGCGGTGATCACTGTGCTGTTGCCGGTCGTCACGGTGGTCGTGCTGACTATCCTGGCCGCCATCTTGTTCATCGGCGTCGGCGTCGCGGAGATCGTTCTCGCGGTGCGGCTGCGAAAGGTGATCCGGGGAGAGGTCTTCATGGCCCTGGCCGGACTCGCTGGCGTCATCGCAGGTGTCCTGTTCTTGATCTGGCCCCTGTCCGGTGCGCTGGCGATCACCGTCCTTCTTGGCGCCTACGCCCTCGTCTCGGGCGTCCTGCTACTGGCGGCCGCCTGGCGGTTGCGTCGCGTGGCTCGGTCGGATGACGTCACTGCTCCGGCTCGGGCGGGAGCGCGAAGCGCAAGAAGGCCGCAACCGAGAACTCCTTGAGGGCAGTGTCGGCGCAGACGTGCTCAATCGAGCCGCCCTCGTCGATGACCACTTGGACCAGCTCGTCGACAATGTCGGGGGCGCGCCGCACCGGGCGTCCACACACCGGGCAGGTCTCGCCGGCTAGGGCCAGCCAACGATCCTGGTCGCAGATCACCCCCGGTGCGACCGCTCCTTCCTGGACCAGTAGGCGACCTACCGCGGCCACGCTCGCTGCCCACAAGCATGTCT
>DASYMC010000405.1:0-8572 GCA_036009255.1 Pseudonocardiaceae bacterium | reverse complement strand
CGTCCACTTCGAACTTGACATCGCCCAACTTCCCCACAACGACGCGATCTGACTCACCCGGCCACGACCCCGCCCATCCCCCTGGATGACTGTGGGCCCGATGTCTCCCGTGGGTCCCGCGCACCCAGCACGGCGAGCTCGGCCAATCGCGTCACCATCTGGCGGAGCATGGCCCGGGGACCTTCGGTGCCATCCATCTCCTCGGTGTCGGCCGACCAGTCGACAATCGCCTGTTCCAACTGGAGGACAGCGGTGACGGCCGCATTCACATCGCGGGCTGCCAGCCCGTTGTCGAAGATGCCCTCCAGCCGCTCGGCCTCCGCGCGCAGGGACGGCGTCGAGTGGGTTGTCTCGCCGGCTGACGGCAGCGCGCTCGCTGATGACCTTGCCGCCCCGCTACCTGCCGCTACTGCCCGGAGCTCCTCGATCGACACGGTGGCGCCCGAGGGAAATACCGTGTTCACACCCTGCCTGCGGAGGGTGAGTGCGGCCCGGCCCAGCACCGTGACAGTGTCTTCATCAAGATCGAACAGGGCAGCGGTGTGCTCGTCCACGCCAAGGACGACCGTGTCGGCGTCCAACATCGATTCCAGCATCTGCAGCCGTCGCTCGCCCAAGTAGCAGAACCGGGTGTCGTGGGTGCCCCCTTCGGTGTTGTTGTAGTGCGGGATCACTGCGGCGCGCAGGCCAATCTGGCCCAGCAGACCCAAGCCGCCGGCCCAGTACGGGGTAGCGCCCACCTTGTAGATCTCGTACACCGGCACGGTCACGGCCCCCAGAGTCGCCGCCGCCGCGCTGGCGAATGTCACGCAACCGCCGCCGGTGAGCTTGTCACCCAAGACGTCGCGCAGGCGGCTGTTCTCCCACACTCCGAGTGCGTAGGTAGGGCTGCCCGGGCCGGAGAAGACATAGTCGGCGGCGTCGATCCGCGCTAATGCTCGTTCGCGGGATAGGACATCGTTCGCCGTGCGCCACGATGCCACATCGAGGGTGATCCGCAGGTTCCGGAAGTAGCCGACCGTGCGCTGCGAGATCTCATCGGCGTTTTCCTGGAAGCCGTAGGGGCTGTCGAGCAATATTGCGTCGGCGGGAGGTGCGCCGAGGCGCTGCACGAGTAGGCGATGCACCTTCGCCATCGTCGGAGCGGTCTCTCCAGAGCCCATGATGGCAAGTAGCCGGGGGCGGGGTGTCACGAAAGGAGATCACTCCTCTGCTCACGTTCCAGGCTCACGTGCCGACGAGCTGACCTGCCACATCAGGGGTATGTGCCACCACAGCGTGCCACAGCCCCGGGTATACATCGACCGCTTCTGCCACAGCCGGGCTGGTGCGAGCCACCATCGATAGGTGCCGCAGTGCGTGAGCCAGCACGTGATCGACAGTCACGATCGCCGGGGTTGGGCTGGCGGCGTCCGCGGAGCAGATGACCTTGGCATCAGCGGGGATCGCGCACGCGGCGCCTTCGGTGGGAGCGGGATCCGGCAGCACCGCATAGGTGAGAATCAGCCCATCTGGGGTGGGTCGCCACGATGTCGAGTGCACGACCGTCGCGGTGGGCACGGCGGCGGCTAAGCCGGCGAGCTCTCGCGCCCGGGTATCGGGCCGGCATCCCGATGGCAGATTTCCCTTCGCAACCCGCCATCTCAGCCGAGTGTCGTCTGCGACCGACAGCAGGATCACTTCGATCTGCACCTCGTGCACCTACACCCCCAGCAATTGCCGGAATAATGCAACTGCGAGGGTAGGGCATAGTTGGATCTTCGTCGATCCTGGTGCACCAACCGCAGGATTGCCGTCGGCGTTACGCTCGGGGTGACTGGCAATCTATGGAGAGGAAGTGCCCGACATCCCGCCGCTGACCTGGCAGGTTGCCGTGACGAGCTGGACGTCGGCGCCCGTCGTCGACGTGCTCGCGGTGCTCGCGGTAGCCGGCTACCTCACCGCTGTGTTTCGCCGGGCCCGGACGAGCGAGCCGCGCTGGCCACTGCGGGCCACCGCATCGTGGCTGGCTGGGGTGGCGGTGCTGCTGGTTTCGGTGCACAGCAGCATCGAGGTGTACGGGCATGCGCTGCTGTGGGTGCACATGATCCAGCACCTGTTGCTGATCATGGTCGTGCCGGTGTTGCTGATCTGGGGACAACCGGTCCGGCTCGTGTTGCGCCGGGTCCCGGGCAGCCGTCTGGCGCGGTGGGTGACATTTCCCGTCGTGACACTGGGCTTCTACACCGCGGTGCTGGTGATCACGCATTTGACCGGTTTCCCGGAGGCGATGGCCACCCAACCCGGGATGCATTACCTAGAGCAGGTCCTCTACCTCGTCAGTGGTTACCTGCTGTTCTGGCCGTTGGTCGGCTCGGAGGTGAGTCCCTGGCCCGTCCCGCACATCGTCCGGTTCGCGCTGCTCGGATTGGCGATGGGGGCGGACACGCTGGTCGGTGTGGCGCTGATGCTCACCGCGCACCCGCTGGCCCCGAGCACTGCGCTGATGCGACCGGGCTGGGGTCCCTCCCTCCTAGAGGATCAGAACTGGTCAGGAGCCATCATGTGGGTGGGCGGTGACGGTCTGATGATGCTGCTCATGCTCGCCGTCGTCGCCCAGTGGAGCGCAATCGGATCCGGAGCCCGGCTCGGCGACTGGCTGGAGTCCGCCCGCCGCCAGTCGTTGGCCAAGATCGGTTCCACCTCTGGGGACGACCACAACACCGTCGGAACGAGCGCGGACGTCGACGACGACGAAGAGGCCCGGCAGGCCTACAACCGGATGCTGGCGGAACTGAACCGGCGGTCGTCGCCCGGCAGCGGTGGATGACGCGACTCGTGACCGAGGGGCCCGGCCACCCGGCCGGGCCCCCTTCGTGTACCCCCGTTGGTGCTGGCGGAGTCGCTGTGCAGGGGCATCTCGAACGGGCGGCGATAGGTCGTACACCTCCTTGGTAGCAGCAACGGCGGTCGAGCGAACGAACCTTCGCCATCCTGCGTAATGGAAGTAGGGCTGGCCTGGCATCCGCTTGGGCGACGATGCTCGGCGATCCTGCAGCGGCATGGTGCCCACCAGCTGTCGTATAGCAACCGCGGTGGTGGACAATCTTGGTATGGCCCAGGGCAGGGGTGTGCCGCAGATTGACCAAGCGCTGGAAGCCGTGGTCGGGGCGATCGACGCTCTCACCGAGCCCCAGGACGGCGGCCCCGGTGTCGTGCTCACGCTGGGTGGCCTGGTCATCAGCGGAACGATCATCCCCGCCTGGCAGTGGTTTCATGAGGTTGATCACTCCGCCCGTGCCGCGTTCGTCGTGCACGTTGGAGGGTCCATCGACGACGAGCACGGTGGTTGGGCCAGGCTATTCAAGGGTGCTGCCGAGTCAGCGGCGAATGACCACGCCGAGCGTCGGGCCGCGCGAGAGGCGACCGAGGGCCTCCCAGACCGCTACCAGCATCTTGTGGCCCAACAGGATCAGACCGTCTACATCCACCTGGCCCAGGCCCGGGTAATGGCTGCCGGCGTCAGTCCGCTGCCTGCTGCCGGGATGCACTGGCGAGGACGGCTCTCAGAGATTGCCGGGTGGTCCTTCGGCCATCTTGGCGTTGAGCCGCCAACCGCTCCGGCGCAAGACGCCGACCACTACATGTAGGCGTCGGCGCGACGTCGTGAAGTTGCGGCTTTGTTAGCCCAGGTAACGCCTACTCACCGACTCTGCCGCAGCGGGCATAGTGGATCAGCGTGGCCAGGCCTCGCGGTCGTCGAGGGCCGGTGAGTGGTCAGGGCGTCGGGCTGTCGGGCCAGCGACTGCGGGTCGATCTCTCGGCGTATCCGAGAACTGCGACGAAGTCACTCGCCAAGTCTGAGTGATCCGACGGGTGCACACTCCTCGCAGAGCAGTATCATGCCGGCCACCTTGTGCAAGGCCATGTACCTCTCGGCGGTCATGAAGGTGCCGTCCTCACGGGGTAGCTGCACATCCCGTTCGCATCCGCACTTCTCACACGTCAGTGACATCCATTGGGGAGGTTCAGAGCTCGTCGCCATGTCCGCATCGTTTCAGAACTTGGCGCGGCGACGTGACCCGCTGGCCACGAACTGTCCATCCCCCGAGCACGCCGTCCAGCGAGCCGACCCCTTGCATGCCTGACGTACTGAAGTGCCACCGCGGGGGCCGCTGGCGCATGGCCATCGGCAGCTCACCGCAGTCAAGGCTAGCTCCACGAAGAGCGCAGCGGGCTGCGTGCCAGCAGTGCCCAGGGCACGGGGCGCCCAGCGGGATCGGGTCAGCGGGCGCACCGCTGGGGCCAGTAGGGCGACCAACACCGGAAAAACGTCGATCCGGATCCGTCATGACGATATGAAACCGCTCACGACCGGGAACCACTTGGAATCCCGCGCTGCTGCTGGCGGCCGCGATCGGGCGCTTTCCCCGGCGATCACCGCAAGGGTCCCTAACTGGACACGACATCCGCTCATCAGGGGAACGTGCGTTACTGCCGCACGCGACGCGCTCGCGTTGGTTTTCCGCGGTGGTTCGGCCTTGAGTCGCGTGCAAGGAGGGTCGTTCCGCTCATCCGCGCTTCGGGTTGAGCACCAGGCTCGTGTGACGCGGTCGGTGTGTGCGTCAGATGTTGCGGTCGGGCTCAGGCCCGGCAAGCCGCTGGGGTTGGCTCAGCCGGTGGCGGGTGGGCGCACTGATATCACAGTTCCGGACAGCTCGTTGGCCGCGGAGCTGCATAGGAATGCGGTCAGGGGCACGATGTCTTGTGGTTGTCCGAGCCGTTGGCCGGGGTAGGTCTGGGAGATGTGCTCGATGTATTCGTTTCCGACGCTGTCTCGCATTCCGGGTGCGTCGGTCAGTCCTGGGGCCAGGGCGACGGTCCTGATTCCGGCGTCGGCGAGTCGGGCGCCGCCGTCGGTCACTGAATCCAGTCAGCGCCTGCATCCAGAGCCACGATTGGTAGCCAGCAGCTCCGAGAGGTCGTCCGTCGACTAACCGGCGATGCGTGGCTGCGGCTGGGCGCCGTCAGACACCCGACCGGTAGGTAGCGTTGTAGTGCTCCTGGTCGGCGGCTCGACGGCCGTGGCGCGCACGCATCTCAGCACCGGTGCCCACCGGGTAGCCGTGCTTGCCGAGCCGGTGCTCGCCGGTCCCCTCGATGAGGGCCACTGAGTAGATCAGCGCAAGAATGGTGCCACCAGCCAAGCCCAGGTAGGTGATCCACCCTGGACCCAGGACCACCAGGAGCAGGATCGCCACCGGGGTCAGCTGCACGAGGCTCCGGGCGACATGCCGCAGCCACCAGGTCCGGCAGGTCACATCGTTGAGGACCCACTCCCGGTGCCGGTCAGGGAGCTTGCCCCCGAACGCGTACCAGGTCCACCACAGCGGTCCGGGTCGTTGCGTACGCACTCCATCCAGAATAGGCGCGGAAGTCGGCCAAAGCCGAGAGAATGTGACGATGCACAAAGCACTACCCCCGGCGCAGCCGTTTGGGACCACGCATCGGCCGTAGCCGAATTTTCAGACGCCCATGATCGGCTTCGATGCCGATATCCGCATACTGCTCGGTGACATAGGACGCGGCGGGTATCAACTCGTCGATCACCCGTGGATACACCGGAGCCTGATCGGTGGTCACCTCGGTCGGACCTGAGCCATACTCAAGGGCGCGGATGAACGCCGTGGGCTCAGACCGGATGGTGGGTCCACTCCTAGGTATGTCTTAAGAGGTGGGTTGTCCTCTCCAGGCAGTGCCGTCGTTGTCCAGCAGCGCTGCAGGGCCCGTTCGGTCTGTCTTCCGGCTGCTCGGGCACGGCTTGCGTCGGTACCCGCGCGCGGGCAGCAGCGTGAGCGGAAATCCGAATCCGCCGCGTGGCAAATCCGGCAGGACACCGTCAGACTGGGGTCGTGTCCGCTCACTACCGGTCCCCCGGTTGGCTGACCCGAAACGTATTCAACCGGGCGGTTGCGTTTTCGACTCGCCACGGAGTGAGCATTCTGGGCTCACGGGTCCTTGCGGTAAAGGGACATATCAGCGGAGCATGGCGCACTACCCCAGTCAATGTGCTTGACCACGACGGACGTCGCTACCTCGTCTCAGTGCGTGGCCACGGTCACTGGGTCCGCAACCTGCGGACTGCGGGCACCGGTGAACTGCGAGTAGGCAAGCGCACCGAAGCCTTCCGAAGCCGCGAGCTCACCGACGACGAGAAGGTACCGGTGCTACGGGCCTACCTGAGGCGGTGGAAGATCGAGGTCAGCCCATTCTTCGACGGTGCCGGACCAAACTCCAGCGACGAGGCGCTACGCGCTATCGCAACCGATCATCCCACTTTTGAAGTCCTCCCCGCGGCCTAACCACTCCACCCGCCGCGGGTAGCACCCCGCCACGCGGCGTGGTCGCGCGTTCCCGTGCTCGCCGGCGTGACAGCGCGACTCGTGGCATGAGAGTGCGGTTCGCGTGGGTTTGCGCTCGTGATCACGGGCGCACTAACGTCGTCGGCCGCGCGAGCTTCTCAAGCCGTAGGCGACCGAGATCAACAGGACCAGTGGCTTCCCGCCCGGTCGCGAGCAATTTAGCTTTCGTAGGTACTCTTGAGCGGCAGCTTTCGGCAGGACCGAGAATCCCCTGGAATCGTGATGTCTGCCTTGGTGGGGCGTGCGCGAGAGAGACGTGTGCTTGGTGAGCTGGTCGACCGGGTGCATGAGCTGGGCGGCGCGGTGGTGGTCAGAGGTGAGGCGGGGATCGGTAAATCCGCTTTGCTTGCGGTGATCGCCGGGCGGGCCGGTGATCGCGGGATGGTCTGCTTGGCCACGTGGGGGGTTCAGTCGGAGGCTCATTTACCTTTTGTCGGCCTTCATCAGCTGTTGCACCCGTTTCTCGGCCGGCTAGACGGGCTACCGCCACCGCATCGGGGGGCGCTGGAGGCTGCCTTTGGATTGACGGAGGCGGCGGCCCCGGACCTTTTCCTGATTGCGCTGGCGACACTCGATCTTCTCGGTGACGCCGCGGCGAAGTGTCCGTTGGTGTTGATCGCTGACGATGCGCAGTGGCTCGATCGGGCCACTGCCGATGTTTTGGTGTTCGTCGCGCGGCGCTTGAGTGTCGATCCGATTGTGTTGCTGGTAGCGGTGCGGGAGGGTTGCGAGGATCCGTTCGGGGCTGCGGGTCTGCGGGAATTGCGGGTGGGACCGCTTGATGATGAGGCGGCCCGTGTCTTGCTTGACCAGCACGCCGCTGATCTGGTTCCTGCGGTGCGTGCGAGGGTGTTGGGGGAGGCGGCGGGAAATCCACTGGCGCTCGTCGAGTTGCCGTTGGTCATCGACTCCGACGTGGGCGAGCCGATGCTGTTGCCTGATCATTTGCCTCTGACCGCGCGGCTGGAGCGTGCGTTCGCCACTCGGCTTTCCGAGCTTGCGGAGTCGACCCGGGTGCTGCTGCTGGTTGCCGCCGCTGCCGATGAAGCGGTTGTACTTCCGGAGGTGCTGGCTGCCGCTACGGCGGTTTATGGCAGCGAGGTGACGGCGGCCGCGCTCGGTGCCGCGATCTCACGTGAGTTGGTCGCTGTGGAGGGCACGAATATCGGATTCCGGCATCCGCTGGTGCGCTCGGCGATTTACCAGTCCGCAAGCCTGGATGGACGTTTGATGGTGCACGCGGCGCTGGCCGAGGTGTTGTCTGGGCAGCCGGATCGCAGTGTGTGGCATCGGGCGGCTGCGACGCTGGGCACGGACGAGGGTGTGGCCGCTGAGCTGGAGGCGGCAGCGATGCGAGCCCAGCGCCGCGGAGCGACGGTTGTCGCAGTAGCTGCGCTGGAGCGGGCGGCGGAGCTGGGTGAGCGCTCACCGGGGCGGGCTCGCCGGTTGCTCAGTGCCGCCGAGCTTGCCTTCGAGTTGGGCCGGCCCGAGCTGGCCATGCCGCTGCTGACCAAGCTGGAGTCGGTGGAGCTGACGGTGCTCCAGCGAGGGCGCATGATCTTGATCCATGAGCTGGCGGATCCGCACCCGTTTGAGGGCGCAGCACGATGTCGCTGGCTGGTCGGGACAGCCCAGAGCGCGATGGTCGACGGGGATGTCAATCTCGCTTTGGACATCCTGTGGCTTGTTGCCTTCCGGTGCTGGTGGCGGGACCCGGGGCGGGATGCGAGGCGGGACATCACCGCGGCGCTGGACCGGATCCAGTCCGCCAAGGATGATCCCCGGGTACTCAGCAGCCTTGGCTATGCTGCCGCAGAACAGCGCGGCGGCGCGGTGATCGATGGCCTGCTGCGAGCACGATCGGCCGATGAGCTCGACCCTGACGCGACGCGCCTGCTCGGTACCGCGGCGATCGTGACCGGCGCATGGGATCTTGCTCCCGCCTTCCTGGCCGCGTCGGCTGCGGGACTGCGGACCCACGGGCGTCTCGGTCAGTTGCCGCGAGTGCTGGTGCTGCAGGCGATGGCCGCGGTGCGACGAGCGGACTGGAATGTGGCGCTGCCAGCGATCGACGAGGCGCGCAGGTTGGCTACCGAGACCCGGCAAGTGATCTGGGCGGGGGCCGCCGATGCGATTGCGGGGCTGGCAGCGGCCATGCGCGGTGAGGAAGA
>DASYMC010000404.1:0-9996 GCA_036009255.1 Pseudonocardiaceae bacterium | reverse complement strand
AGGGAGCGCTCCGGAGTCCCGGGTTACATCCGGCGCCATCGGCGTTGACCAGTCTCTGTCGTGACCGCGGAGATCAGGCGACCGCCAGCGCGGCGTGGATCTCACCGCGTACTTCGTCAACGGCCGGGTCGGTCGCGTAGGGCCTCAGAACAGGGTCGAGGGTGTGCAGCCGGTCATAGGCGCGGGGTGAGGCGAGCGCGGTGATCTCTTCGACCGCGTGGTGACTGGTGCGCGCGGCGGTGTCGACGTCTCCGGTAAGCGCCTGTGCTCCTGCCAGACCGGCGAGGTTGACCGCGCGGGAGCGGACGTAAGCCGGCCCGTACCCGTCGACTGCCTCGCGGAGCAAGGGCACGGCCCGGGCTGCGTGTTTCACATCAGCTGTCGCCAGAGCCAGGGTGTAGTAGGCGTGACCCTGTTGGGCGGCCAGTTCGGCGGTGTCGACGTGGGCGGTCCACGGCGCAGCCGCGTCCGGGTCGGCTTGGGAGAAGTGCTCGATTGCTTGGCCGAGCGCCCGGTCGCAGGCCTGAGCGTTGCCTTGGGCGGCGTGGCACCACGCCTGGTTGCTCGCCAGATAGCTGGCGGTGCAGGCCGACACCGGGTGCGTGCGACTGGCGGCAACACCGTAGCCGAGCTGCACCAGGCTCAACGCTTCTTGCGGCCTGCGCAAATGAAGAGCTTGATGGGCCATATCCAGCAGCAAATCGGCGGTGAGGTCCGTGGCTCGTGGATGGTCAGCCTGGCGAGCGACGCCTAAGGCGATCATCCACAGTCGACGGGCATCGTTGTGGCGTTCGGCGTCATAACTGGCCCACGCCGCAACCATGCCAAGATCAGCGGTGGCGACCATCAGCCGACCTCGTACCGCGGAGTCGCAGGCCGCGTGATACAACGCCAGCACCGAGCGCAACTTCGCCACCGCCATCGGACGACAGACCCCTCCACCACGGCTAAAGTCCGAATGCCGGAACACGGCGGTGGCTTGCTCGATCGCTTCTACGTCGGCCAACCCAATCCGCGACGTCGCCGACGCGGCTCGGCCCGTGGGCAACAACGCGTCAAGCCGCTCGGCATCCAGCGCGTCGACCCCGACGCCCAAAATGATCCCGGACACGATCCACGAAAAGTCGCGCCGCCGCACCCAATCCACCGCCCGAGTCTCGCCCACATCTGGCCACTCCACGCTAACCGTGCCCGGATCGAAACCGAGCAGGACCGGGGGGATTCCCAGGCGAGATGCGACGCGAGCGATGATCGAGATATCACGGAGCCGCCGTTCACCGCGTTCAATGCGGGAAATACGGTCCTGATCCAGCTCGAGCAAGTTACCGAGCTCTTGCTGAGTCAACCCGACGTGGCGGCGGACAGCCCGGAACAGATAACCAAAGTCATAGCCTGCTAGCGCCCGCCGGACCGGCTCACGAACGAAGAACTCGACGTCCAACTGTGGCTCCCCGATGCCTAAGTGCGGTGAGCAGGGTTCGCTAGGACACCCCTGGTGCAGCCCAGGCTCGCAGACCTCGTGGGTGTCACACGGCTCGCCAGCTCGATCGGGACCGAGGTTGCCTGCCATCCGCACCGCCGCCTCTCCCAGTCACCGGACTGCCACCAATAGTGGATCAACCGTAATGGCTACGGCCCCAGGCCTCCAGGCGACCTACCCAGCCGAATCACGGATACGGCGCATCCGCATATGACGAACTGACCTGCCCATGCAGCCAATGCGATGATCAGATAGCTCCCGTGTTGTTCGGACCTACGCGCGAGCCTGCGCATAATCCCGCCACGAGTGCGGTAAACCTGCGCGCCTCCTGTCCACCAGTCCTGGCGTCCCCCGCTCCCAGCGCGTTGAGCCGTCCGCTTGCGTCGGGTCATCCGCACGTGGCACGGATGACTTTCCGCTCACCGCAACGCGAACGCGCACTGCCCACTTTCGCCGCCGGGCCACTGCCCTCTGCGGTGATCAGCGCGTGAGGCGTTCACCGTCAACAGGTCCCCGTTCCAGCCAGCGAGAGGGCCTGCCACCGGACGTCGAGGAGTTGCTCGTCAAGGTGGCCGCCGATGGGTTCACGGCGTATCGCTGCGGCCCCAAGCACGCCCCGTATGCGTTGCTGGCCTGCTACCAGTGGGATCACTACGTGGATCTGCTCACCATCCAGGATTTCGATCGGATGCTCACGGCTCGGGTGCCGAAACGCGACACCCTGGACCTCTTCGCCCCCACGGTGGTGGTCTGGTCCTACGAGGGGCCGCCGCAGCCAGCGCTGCGAGCCTTGCTTGAGCTGGTGCACCCGGCGCATCCCGCCGCCCCGCACGTTGAGTATCCGGCTCCCGCCGGTCTGCTCATCCCCCGGGCTCGGCAACGCCCGATGACGATCCGGCTGCCTTCACCAGGCCGGGCGCGCGTGCGGGCTGACCGGCTGGCCACCGCGATGAAGAGCCCGTGGTGATCGCGCCCGTCAGCGCCACCGGGCCCAGCCGGGCACCCGATCCCCGGCTGGCCGCCGGTCGAGCCCGCAACCCCCGGCGCGGGGCTCCTGGCGGCCAGCCGGCATCAACCAGCCCCGAGGAGGTGTGCGCGGATGCCCGCTGACGCACCACCACCGGCGCAGCAGCGGTGGCGCGATGTCGATGGCACCCCCATTTCCTTGTTCTGCGAGGTGGAACAAGTCGCCGACGGGGCCGAACCGGCGCTGCTGGGTTCCCGGCTACATCAGCGCGGCCACGTCGTCGGCCGCGGCCTTGCCTCGCTTTACGTGTGCTTTCCGAACAATCAGATGATCAGCGTGCGGCCCCACCTGCTGCGCGTCCTCGACGACGCCGCAGGTTGCAGCCAGGTATAGGGCCTCGATCGAGATCGCGGAGGAGGTGAGCTGGATGGCGATCACCCAGGCCACACGGCTGGCCTGGGTGGGAGAGGACGCAACGGTGGCCGGAATCGGCATGCGCGTCATCCCTATCACCCGCCCGGCACCCTCGACAGGGACGATGTGATGCCCGTGGCTGGTACAGACTGGACGGTTGGCCAGACCAGCCATCGGCTGATAAGTGAGGCGCTGGGCGACGAGTTGCGCCAGGCCGTGCAAGCCGGGCCCAGCGTCGCCGATCAGGCGGACTCGATCCGGTATCGCGTCAGTGCCGTGCTCTACCTGCTACTGCGCGAGCACTCCATCGATCGCCGGGGCCGCTGCCGATCCTGCCGCCGCCCCGGCGCGATGATGAGCATCCGGCGCCAGCCTTGTCGGATCCTGATCAAGGCCAGATACTGGCTGCTGCGCCCACCCGAAGAGGCACAACTACTGTCCCTGCTCGCAGCCGAACTCCCGGCAAGCCCCCCATCGTCGCCCAGCGCGAGCCAAGCGCACCGGCCGATCCACTCTGGCCCTGACAAGCAGGGGCGAGACAGCGGCCTCGGCGACACCGACGTGCTGCCCACCCTCCCGGCCTGTCCATCAACCCAGCCAGCGCAGACCCCGGCCCTCCCGTCCCTGCTTTCTCCCCACAGTCGTCCGGGGACGGGACGGCCGGGACTCTCTACAGAACCAGACCGGAGCCCACCCAGACCGGCGTCCCGCCTGCCCGGGCCTCAGCTCCCGACCATCCCTCACGGTCACGGACCGCCGGGTCGCTGGTGATCCCAGGAGGCCTGCCGTGGCCAAAGTGAACGCTCGCCGTCCTCACCAACGCCGGGCGCACTCACCCCTGCTCGGTGGGCAGAGCTGACGGTCCAGGCGAATTCCCCACTCGGCCAATCGGCACGGGTTCAAGGACCGGAAACGGCGGATTCTTGGTCACGGGGCTCTGCGGTCGATCCGTCGTGGAGCTGTTCACGCTTAGCCGAGAGGAAGAAGCAAGCCTGTGAAGGCTCCCGCGATCAAGGCTGGGCCAAAGGGAATGAGGGTGTGGTGGGTGGCGCACCGCAGAGCGATCATGGTGGCGCTGGTGAGGCTGCCGTAGAGCAGGCCGAACAGGGTACCGACGATGACCGTGGTCCAGCCTGGCCAGCCCAGGACGAGTCCAAGTAGCCCGGCGAGTCGGATGTCCGCCGCCCCCAGCGCGCCCGGGGTCGCGAAGGCGATGGTCAGGTAGAAGGCGAGCAGGACGGTCATGGCGGCGATTGAACGGAGCATCGTGGCCCCGTTGTGCCCCATGAGCGCCGCGAGTGCGAGGAGTGCCGCGACGATCGGGTAGGCGGGCATCAACAGCTTGGCGGGCAGGCGTTGCTCAAGGACGTCGATGGTGGCCAGCGGCACACAGACCGCTGCCAGAGCGCTGTAGGCCAGCAACTCCGGTCGGACGCCGACGCGCCAGGCCAGCAGCCCGAACAGGCACGCTGTAATGGAGGCGAGCGTCACAGCCGCAATCAGTGGGTGAGCTTGTCTCGGGGTGGGCAGGAGTGCTCGGGCTGGCCGGCGTAGAGCGGCTCCGATGAGGGCGCCGAGCGCCGCCCAGAAAGGCACCGCCCACCAAGGACTCACGATCCCACCTCCATAGCGCGAACATGATGCGGCCCAGCGACATGCCGGTCACGGTGTTTTTCCGTGCTGATCAGTCCAGCCGCAGAACGCTCAGTCCGCGACGAGGGCTCTCGGCCTGACGCGTTGGGCCATACGCACGTTCTTTGGCTTCGAGTTCCGGATCGGTGGAGGACTTAAATGTGCGCACCCGACACGGCTGGATGTCCCACTACTTCATGCCTCGGCCACGGTAACGTTTGCTGATTCGAACACTTTTCCCGGCCAGTCGCGACAATTATCGTCACCTTGCAGCGGTCAGCACCTACCCGCCGGGATGCCGGGCGGATAGGGCCTTGTTTGCCGGGTCAGATCGCTCGCGGCTAGATCGGTGGAGTAGCACAGCAGGGCCCGTACCGGCGCGCCCGGTCCCGTCCGGTACGGATGGCCGTGGGAACGGCATCGCCATGTCCAACCTGCCCGGCACTAGCGTGCGCCAGTGCCGGGCACGGACTTCGCGGAATAGGCTAGTTAGTGCAGTTCCGGCCTATGATGGGCCGTCGCATGGCACATCTTTGGTGGTGTTGTTCTCCGGGTTCCAGTGCGTGCATACGTGCCGGGGTTGCTGGTCGGGATTTCCTGTTGCACCCGGCGGTGGTGGTGATGGCGGATCTGCCCAGATGACGGCGGCCAGCGATGGGGTGGATACGTCCGGGTTGTGGTGAAAGGCCACCAGCGTCATCGTGGCCAAGCTCGTGGCGACGGCAAGACCGCCGAGCGTGGCCACAATTTTCGGCGTGGGCTGTCGTTGACTACCCACACCGTTGCGCTGAGGTGTTTCCTGTGAAAGATTGATTGGTTTCATTGTGGGTTCCTCGGCCGCCTTGGTGTTGTTTGTGGGTCTCGGTGGGTGTGTCCGTGCCGGGTTACTGGTCTGCGGGGACTGGGTTGTAGTGGTCGGCGCATCGGCCGGAGAAATCGCAGGTGGTGGTCTTTTTCCAGTGCCACTGCGGTTGCTGATCCTGTGAGGGCGGTGCGGGTGGTGCGGCATCGTCTTGGTCGTCGTCCTCGCTACTGGGCGCCGCTGTCCTCTCCGGCAGCGCCGGCGCGGGAGATGGTGGGGAAGCCAACGGCTGGTGCCGGCCCTGGGACCGATGTTCAGTGATGCCACCAGCTATGGGGGTGCGCTCTTCGGGTTTCGGTGCCGCAGGGGCCAGCACGGCAGAGGCGGGACTGGCGGGCGCGCCGGGAGCGGTGGGAGCAGTGGCTGAGGTGACATTCGTGGCCACGGGCGCTGGTGAAACCGTGGGTGGAGCGTTTGACGCGAGAACGGCCGCGGGCCGCATCTGCGGCCGTGCCGCCGTAGGTTGTGCCGTGATCTGACTGGTGACCGGTCTGGGAGCCAGGAAATGGCCCATCGCCGCGACCGCCAGTCCGGACGTTATGATCGCCAGAGTCGACAGCCCGATGGTCTGTCGTGATGGGAAGCGTGTTCCGGGAGCGTGGAAGATCTCGGGGCCCGCGCGCAGCCAGGCAGTCTGGTGTTCTTTGTCCTGCTGCGATTTGTGGGTGTCGCTGCCCGCGACTTGCGCTGGGGGATCGGCTGGCTGGGTCATGTCGCTACCAACCCGCGCTGCTCAGGCGAGGCGCAGGCACGCTCGGTAAGCGGGTCATGGGCTGCCTCTGCGGTGGCGAACCCGCGATCGTTGGCAGCGTCTCTATTCCGTGCCGTATCACCCTCGACCTCTCTCTGTATTCGTTCGTTGACGAAGTGTCGCGGAGATGTAACCAGGTGAGGTGGCAATATGTCAACGTGTGTATACGGTTCGTAGACAGATGGGAAGGTTTGTTGACACTGTGATGAGTGTCTAGGCGGCCGCTCTGGCCGTCCACGGATGGGATCCGCTGGGTGGCTGAACCGGGCCGGGCGCTACATGTCGTCAGCCCGACGCGGCCGGGTGAGGCGACCCGAAGCGCGGCCGGCGAGTGTGCCAGCTCGCAGCGGTCTGGTCACCGGGGTGACGGTAGGTCGATCACAGGCTGTCGGCGGCGTGGACCATGTCCGCGATCTGCGCGGTGCCCTCAGCATCAGCCGTCGCTGGGGCGACGTGGCGGTGGTGAGCGCCCGCCACGGCAATCCATAGTCACGTGACCACCATCCACGCGGGGACATCAGTCACCGCAGGATCATGTGGCTTGCCCAAGGCGATCAGAGAGATCTAGTGATGGCGATAGCGAGGTTGGCGAAGCGGCGATCGGTAGTGAGGCCGGTGCGCATCTGGTTCATGACGTAGCCGATGGTGGTGCGGGAAGGCGGGTGAGCGCATCCGAGGGAGCCGCCGCGGCCACCATGGCCGAACGATCCGGCACCGAATATGGGGAAGGTGGCGGAGGGCAGGGCGTAGCCGAGGCCGAAACGGGTGGGCACGCCGAGGGTCTGGTCGAGGCCGCCGGATTGGACGGTCGTGGCGGTGCTAAGGGTGGCGGGAGTGAGCAGGGGATCGTCGCCGGTGGAGTCGATGAGGGCGTTGTAGAAGCGGGCGAGGGAGTCGGCTGTGGTGATGCCGTTGGAGGAGGGGATTTCAGCGGCGTGAACCCGAGGGTCGTTGGGGTCAATGCGGGGGGTGGTGACGGCGCTGGCCCGGCGTAGGGCACTGGAATCTGGGTGGGCGTCGGCGGGGGGTTCGATGAGCCGGCTGACGCGGTGGCGATGGGCGGGAGGAAGGCCGATATAGGCATCGAGGTTCAGCGGTGTGGCGATGTTGTCGGCGAAAAAGGTGCCCGGGGTGCGGCCGGTGATGCGGCGGATCACTTCGCCGATAAGCCAACCGAAGGTTTGGGCGTGGTAGCCATGCGTTGAGCCCGGCGGCCACAGCGGACGTTGCGCGGCCAGTGCGGTGATCATGGGCTGCCAGGTCAGCGCGTCAGCAAGGGGGATGGGTTTATCGAGGGCGGGCAGGCCGGCGCGGTGGGACAGCAGCCAACGAATCGGAAGGTGTTGTTTGCCGTTAGCGGAAAACTCGGGCCAGTAGTCGGCAACGGGGGCGTCGAGGTCTAGTTCTCCGCGTTGGACCAGCAGGTGGGCGCAGGTGGCGGTGAAGCCCTTGGTGGTGGAAAAGACGTACTGCAGGGTGTCCTCGGCCCAGGGCGTCCCGGTGGTCAGATCGGCGATGCCGCCCCACAGGTCCACTACGCAGCGGCCCCTGACGTAGACACACACCGCCGCGCCTATTTCACCGTGGTCAGAGAAGTTGGCCGCGAAGGCGTCCCTCACGGCTCGGAAACGGGCGTGCGTGGTGCCGTGAATGGGTGTCATGAGACCTCCGCGGCGTGATGGGTAGCGAACTCGGCGGGCAGCGGCCCGGCGTAGAAGCGGGCCACGCTGAGCAGGAACTCGATCTCCTCGCGCAGAGTGTTCCCGCCGGGGCTGCTGATATCGCACACCGTGGAATGGGGTGAACTGCCCACGAGTTTGGCCTGCCGGGCGCTGTGGAGCCAGCAGGCCACTGTGGCTGCTTCGAGGTCAACAGGTGAGACAAGGTGGGTGGCGGCGAATTGCTGGGCAGCGGTGATGGTTGCTGGGGTGACGTAGGCGCGCAGGATCAGACCAGCGTCGCGGATCTCGATCACGAGCCGGTACAGGCGTGTGTTTACCGCAGCGTTGGTGGTGGCGAGGGCGCCGAGGCGGGACCCGCGACGTGGCGGGGTGGGGTTTGGTATCGCGCTGGTCATGCTCTGCCATAGCGGCCACAGAACCCACAGGATGCGGCGTTGGGTGAGGTTGTGCCGGACCGAGTCAATGCCCGGCAGCAGGACGCTGCCTGCTTGCAGGAGAAGTTCGATTCCGGTCAGCGAGGGGATGTAGCCAAGCAGCACCGTGCGTCGGGTGATGAGGTAGGCGGGGAACAGGATCCACAGCACACAGCCGAACAACCTGCTCAGCCCGAAGATCCGCAAGCTCTGGCGCAGAGTGCCCGGACCGGCCCGTCTGCCGTATTGCCAGCACACCGCGACCGATATGCCGTCGGCGACCAGGTAGAACCCGAAACACAGCAGCCAGTAGATCAGCGGCAGTTGCGGGGTGGTGATGGTGCTGCGGGCGTGCGGCGCTGCGGACAGGTTCAGCCAGATCGTGGCAGCGATCGTCGCTGCGGCGGCTGGCGCGAGGAGCCAGATGTGGCGCTGGCGGCCCACAGCAACGAGCACGCAGTAGAGCATCACCGCGGCCGTGATGGTGTGGGACACATGCCGGCTCAAGTCGATCAGATTGAAGTCGCCGATGAGCCGCCCGAGCGTGCCGATGACCGGTTCTTGGTAGAGGGTGGTGGTGACGGCGATGAGGCAGGTGCCCAGCCACAGGGGACGCTGGTAGGGATGCCGGGCGGCGGCCGGGGCTCGGAGAATCGCCGCCAGCCACAGGCTCACCAAGCCCGCTGTCTCGATCCAGTCGTTCATGGGCTACGGCGCTGTCGCATCAGGGTGGCGTGATTCGCGCGCTCGGAGGCGGAGCGGCCCTTACGGTGTCCGTCGATGATGACGGTGAATCCTGCGGTCAGCAACAGGTCGAACACACCCATCGTCACAGTCCGAAGATCTGGGCCACGCGGGCGAGCCTTTCGTCGGCGGCTGGCGGCAGGACGTCGATAGCGGGCTCGGGGTGGATGCGGGTCTGTTGATGGATCAGTACCGCGATCGTCTCCGCTTCCTGTTCTTCGGTCTGAGCGCCGCTGCAGTCGAGCAGGTGGGCAAGCGCAACTGGCGTGAGGTCGGGGGCGATGCGCTGTGCCCGTTGTTGGGATAAGACGCAGCGACCGCGGTGCTGGGAAATCATGTGCCCTACCTCGTGCAGGATGATGTGATCCTGGTGGAAGCCGCTGGTGTTCTCGGCGTAGGCGATCACGTCATGATCCGGGTGTTGCTGCCAGGCGCCGCAGCTGTTGCCGGGGCTCCAGGTGATCGCGCACAGATCGATGTCACGACGGCGGTGGCGTTCGAGCCGGTCGAGGAACTGGTTGATGTCCCACGGGTTAGGGATGCCGGTGTGGCCAAGGAGGTCGTTGACCCGCTGGCGACAGCGGACCCGTAGCCTGGGCCAGTCCACCGCGGTGGTCACCTTTGCTGCTGGAGGTCGAGCGAGTGCGCCCAGCGCTGAGCATGGTGTCATGCGCTGTCGCTCGTGGAGGGCTTGCGGCGGCGGCGGTTCGAGCGGGGCTGCTCGTCGTAGGCGCGCAATGTGTCGATCAGGTTGGTGACCGTGTTGCGGTCGCGGGGGTTGAGCCGGACGACTCGTTCGGCGATGTGCCGGGCTTCGGTATCGCGCCAGGCACTGACTTGGGTGATCTGGTCCGCGATCTGTGCAGCGGCGTCGTCGTCGAAGAAGTAGGTCACGGGAACACCAAAAAAGCTGGCCAGCGCCTCGACGTGGTGGATCCGGGGGTGCGGCTGTTTCCCGATGGCGAGCTGGTTGATGTGGGCGGCGGTCATCGCCCCGGGGTGATCTGCGATTGCTGCGGCGATCTCACGGTAGCTGTAGGAACCGCGGTCG
>DASYMC010000403.1:0-7676 GCA_036009255.1 Pseudonocardiaceae bacterium | reverse complement strand
CATGGCGGACGAGCTGCTCGTGCACCGCATCGGCCTCGATGTGTTCGGCGTAGAACTCGGTCGCAGCAGGGTCGCAACCTAACCGGCGCATGGCCCGGACCAGGCGGTCAGCCCCCGGGGAGGAGGTCAGCTCCACGGTGGCGAACTGACCAATGAGTGCCCCGCGTAACCGGCGGTGCAATCCGCACAGCGACATGAAATTGACCTCGGTCAGTGTGGCGGCCGGCGCGGCGTCGAGGTAAGCGCCGTACTCCGGGGACAACCCGAGCTCGGTCATCATCTCGGCGAATAACCCGGCGTGCATCCGATCCGGGTTGCCCGAGCCGTACTCGTCATACTCGACGGTGACCAGCGCCGCCTTCGCCGGCCCCCTGAGCCGGGGAATCACCCACGCCTGCGGGTCGGCCTCTTTGAGGTGATACAGCGAGCGGTGCGCGACGTACTCGCGCAGCTGCCAGAGCTGCCCAGCGCGGCGCAGATAGTGTGAGACACCGCTAGCGTCGAGCACCTCCACCAGCAGGCTGTCCACCTCGGCGGCGACGTCGGTGCCGCCCGGGACCTCGGCCCGCAGCGCGGTGAGGAAGGACTGTTCGAGCTGCCGGCGAATGGTGAGCAGCCCAGGGTCCCACTCCAGAGCATCATCGACGTGGGCGAAACCCCGATAATGCAGCTCATAGCAGCAGTACAGCGCCAGCTGCAGGTCCTCGCCGTACGGGTCGGCCTGCTCGATGGTCCAGGGCCCAATCTGCGGAGTACCTGCCGTAATCTGCCCACGCAGGGCGTCAATCACCGCCGTGGACAGTGGGCCACGCGGCGCCGGAAGCCTCGGTGCGCTCTCGCGGTGCGCTGCGGTAACGCTCAGCATTCCGGTCCCTGCCGGACCCGCCGGCGGTGGCTGGTGTCGCAAAACGGATAGCGGCGGCTGCGGCGGCAGGTGCACAGTGCGGTGACCGCCCGATCAGAGCTCACCGTCCGGCCGTCGGCCAGGACCACCTCGATGGGACCGTGTACCAGCACGGGTCCCTCCTCGGTTAGCATGACCCGGCGCCGGGGCGGCTCAGGGCACACGGCGGGCTCCGATGACCACAAGCTGCTCCTCACGCTGTCCGGGTTCAACCAATCCGCGGGCTTCGAGCATGGCGGACCGGGCGCGCATGACCGGACCGAAGGACTCCGTGCGCCGGGTCAGCACCTCAGCCTGCAAACCAGCGTCGGCTAAGCGCTTGCGCGTGATGTCCTCGTCGCAGACCGCGGAATGAACCAGCAACATCATTCCCTCCGGTGACAGCAAAGCGGGGCCTTCCGCGCAGATGCGATCCAGCAGCATCCGCCCATCCAGGCCAGCATCCCAGCATCGGTTCATCCGATGCCGGGGTAAGACACCGGTGGCAGCGGGAACATAGGGCGGATTGGCCAGGATGAGGTCGAAGCGCTCACCTGCTACTGGACCAAGCAGATCACCCCGGTGCACCCTGCACGCAACCCGGTGCAAGCGAGTGTTGAGCCACGCGGCCGCGACCGACCGCAGCGACAGATCCACCGCGGTGACCGAGGCCGCACCGCAGCGGGCGGCCGCCAGGGCCAATGCTCCCGTGCCGGTGCCCAGATCCAGCACACGGCGCCCAGCGGCGTAACTACCTTGCCGCAGGACATCGATCATCAAGGAGGTATCGCTTGCAACCGGGTACACCCCCGGCGGTCGCACCAGAAACACGATCCTGTGTCTACCCGCAACCCAAGTTGGAGAAACCCCGCCTCCTCGCCTACATCGGCCTCGGGAGTCCTCGAACCGCAGGTGGCATCGATCTTCGTGCTGGATGCTTCGCTGCGGGAGCGGCAGCCAATCATTTGTGGTGGCGCGCGTGTGCGAGTCCTCTTCGTTATCGACGACGGCGAGCATGGCCGCTTTGGGATCTTGGGTTAGGTTCTGGATGAAGCCAGCAGGTCATGTCCGAGCCTCGGGAGTAAAATCGGCGCCCGTGACAGGGTCAAAAGCAGAGGGACAGCGGGTAGTCCTGGGCCGGCGTAACAAGCGCAACACGATGGTGCCGTTCCACTGGTCCGACGAGGCGCCGCCCGAACTCAACGACGTGGAGTGGGCCGAGGAGCTGGGCGCCAAGTGGGAAGGCGACGAGCTGGTCACCTACGACTACCCGACGCTCGTCGGCCTCCTGGAATACTACGAGAAGGGCGAGTACCTCCCGGACAACGACTGATACGCCGCGTCGCAGTCCTGCTGGTCGGTCCTGCCCCGCCGACCCGGTGCAACGAGATCGCCAGGCTTACCGCTTCTCGCGGTCACTTCCCGAATATCGGCACCGACCGCTACAGCCCACAGGAGCCGCGGTCGAGGTGGAAGTATCTGGTGTTTGCCCACTGGCAGAGCCAGATGCCGACGATGACGCCGACGATCGTGATGATGGCGGGAAGATATCCGCTCGCGACTTGGATGATCGGGATCGCCGGGCATCCACCCGAGATCGCCCAGCCGGTGCCGAACAGCACTGCGCCGGGTATCACGCCGGCGTGGATGCGTCCTGGTGTGCGGCGAACCTGTAGCACGGCGAAGACCACCACGATGATCACGACGGCGCCGGCGAAGGCGAGGAGCATGCGCAGATCCTGGAAAGTGAACATGCGGTTCAGCTCGGCGTAGTCGCCGAACCCAATGTTGGCGACGATGTAGCCGAGGGCCAGCCCGGCGATGATGTTGGCGACGAGAACCCCGCCTCGGGTACGCATCAGATCACCTTCCACAGCAGGAACGACACGAGGACGGCGGTGCCGAAGAACACGGCGGTCGCAAGGATGCTGACCGGGCGTAGCCGGCCGCAGCCGCTGAGTCCGTGACCGGAGCTGCACCCTCCGGCGAGGCGGGTGCCAAAACCGACGAGTACACCCCCAATGAACAACACCACGATCATGGTGGTCGGATTGTCGGTGACGAGTTCGCGGTAACCGTTGCCCATGTCGAAGCGGAGCTCGAATCGGCCGGCGGTGACTGCCGCCACCCATCCGCCCAGCAAAATCGAGAGGAGCAGGGCGGCCTGGGTGACTACAGGCGCCGAGCGCAGGCTCGCGACCGGGGCATTCTCAACCACCGTTGGCGCGATGTCCTGGCCGGGTGTCTGCGCGTCACCGCGCGGGGCGTCCGGCGGAGTGGGCGCTGCAGGGCCGCTTCCGAACTGCTCGGCGGTGGCCGCAGCGAAAGCCTCAACGAGGGCGCGGTCGTCGGTGAACTGTGCGTCCAGCCGTTCGAGGCGCCGTTCGGTGCGCCAATGCAAGACGCGATCCCACGCTGCGGATACCCCGAGGGACCGATCAGTGGTAAGGGTGTAGTTGATGGTGACGAGGGCGAGCCCGATAGCGCCCGCCCACCAGGGCCAGTAGTTGCTCATGCGGGGCTTGTCATCCAATCGGTGAGCCGGGTCCACCAGTGGCGGGTTGAGCCATACGGTCGCCGCGCGCGTCGCGTCAATCGGGCCGGTGGACTTCCTGGAGGTTGCGGAACCGCCGGTGAGCTGTCTGGGGGCTGCGGAACCTGTGCGGGTGGTGACGGCTCGATCGGCCGGGCCGCTGCCGGTGCCGGCCCCGGTTCGAACCGAGCCATCGGCACCGCGGTCTCCAGTGACCCGGAATCGAGCTGTGCCGGCGGTGACTGCCTGGGTGCATGCCTGGATGCATGCCTAGGTTCCGCCGAACCGGACCGGTCCGGGCCGGGATCGGGTCTTAGGAGCTGCGCATCGTGCCCGTTCGGGAGCAGCGTGATCGGCACGAGCCGGCCCGTGCGTGACAACTTGTATCGGGCACAGTCGTGCCAACGATCCGCGCTGTCGCAGTAGTAGTCGCGCCAGCCGCGTAAGCTGGCGTTGAGTAGCGGGAAGAGAGGGCATCCCTCTCTGTGCGAGCAGCCCACGCCGCTCCGATCTGTCCGCGCACACCACCTGGCCGGGGTAGGCGGCATGGCGCGATCTTGTCGTTGCAGAACCCAGCCATCGATCTCAGAGCGTCGCGGAGTGTAGCCGCAGCATCGTGATGCGAACGCCCGGGGCAGCGCTATGCCTGTGGCGCCGCCTGTTCGCGGCGGCGCCAGGACGCTGAGCTCTGGGGCCATCAACCCCGGCCCCTTCCACACCACAACACTCGCGAACAGATCCGAGGGCGTGACATACGGCGGTGGCATACGGCGACGGCGCACCAGATCACCCAGGTAGAGCTGGTCATCGGACAACGCAACCATGCCCAACGTGTCATCCGGGGGGGCCGCGGCACCGTGGCGACGGCTGCTCTGAGCCACTACGCCAAATGGACTAACGTCTGACGGCCTGCAGGGGGTCGCTACGCTGCGCGCCTCCGTGTGTCCTCGGGGTGACGACGGAGATACAAGGGTCACCCCCGGCGTGCGACGCGTGCACGACACGGGCCCTCGGAAAGGGAATGGTGTGATTAGCGTCCATAAACGCGGCTTCGGTGCCACGCTGAGATTCCGCGTGCTGGTCATCGCTTTGGTTCCAAGTCTGGTGCTGCTGTTTTTCGGTGTCGGCTTGAGTGGGTATTTGCTCGTCAATGCCCTACAGGAGCGCGACAGGGCGCATCTGCTTGGTCAGGGCTATCAGATGGCAGTACCGTTTATGCCGGCCATGAGTCAAGAGCGCCGTGCCAGTATGCTGGCGGTTTCCAATCCGGCCCCGGAGAACCGCGTGGCCTTGGCTCGGGCCCGTCAGGATATGGATGGTTGGCTCGCTCAGTTCAGGTCGATATCGTCTCAAGTGGCGGACGCTATGCCGCCTGGAGCGAAGACGGCAATCCAAAAGTCCGTTGCTAAAATTCCTCAACTTGTTGCCACTCGCCAGGCAATAGACGTGGGTCGGATATCACGACTCGACGTGTACCGCGCCTATAACGAGGTGGCGGATGCCATGATTGTAGCCGCGGGTGCCATCGGAAAAGATTCTATCGACAAGGAAGTAGCCCTTGATCGGGCGATGGCCTCCGATCTCATGCGTGTGTCAGATTGGCTGGATCGTGCCAATGCACTCGCAGCCGCAGCGTTGGCCGGTGATGGTTTGACGGTTGAAGAGTTGCATGAATACAATCACCTAACTCAAGGCTACCGTGCCGAATTGGATGCTCTCGCGCCCCGTTTGGTGGAACAGCAGGGTGAACTTGGGGCGCTGCGTTCATCCCGTGCGTGGGAACAGCTGTCGACCGTGGAGAATGCTCTTGTCGAGCAGGAATACTCCGCACGCGCGCGGAGTTCGATTATCATTAAACCGTCGAGGACTGAAGCGTCCAAAACCCAGCCGTCGAATACTGAGCCACCGCAAGTTAACCCACCGGTTCTCCCGGTCAGCTTCCAGGATTGGCAGAATGCGGCTCACGAGAGTGCGGCAATGCTCAGCAGCCTGGGCTTAGGCACCCTGGGGACTCATGCTGCCAAGTTGGAGGGGGATCGAGCCGACACCGCTCTTGCCCGTTCACTTACTGCTGCGCTGGTGACGCTGTCTGTGATCGCGGCGGTCGTAATCATTGCGATTCGGCTCGGCAGCAACCTGATCCGGCGGTTGGTCCGGCTCCGTACAGAGACACTCAGACTGGCCGATGAACATTTGCCGCAGGTTGTGGAGCGGCTCCGCGCCGGTGAGCAGATCGACGTCGCCGTCGAGGTGCCCGAACTCGACTACGGCAACGACGAGATCGGGCAGGTGGCTGCCGCCTTCAACAAGGCGCAGCAGACCGCTGTGGCGGCGGCTGTACAGGAAGCGAAGACAAGGGAGGGCATCAACGCGGTATTCCTCAATATCGCACGTCGAAGTCAGACGAACGTGCACCAGCAACTGCAGGTGCTCGACGCGGCAGAGCGTGCGGTCGACAACCCTGACCAGCTCAAGCTGTTGTTCCAATTGGATCATTCGACGACTCGGGAACGCCGGAACGCAGAAAATCTGATCATTCTCGGTGGCGGCCAGCTGGGCCGGCAGTGGCGTAACTCCGTGTCCCTGGTTGAGATCGTGCGCAGTGCTGTCGCGGAAGCTGAGCAATACACCCGCGTGACGGTCGCCCGTGTGCCTGACGTTCTGGTAGACGGCCGGGCTGTCGCCGACCTCATCCACCTCTTGTCCGAATTGATCGATAACGCCACCGCTTTCTCGCCTCCGGGATCTCCCATCGAGGTGCGCGGTAACCCAGTTGGTAAGGGCGTGGTCGTCGAGGTGGAGGACCAGGGACTGGGCATTGAGGCTGAGCGGCGGGAGAGTCTCAACAAGATGTTCCGCGATCAGCCCGATTTCGGGCTCGTGGCGTTGCTTGAAGACCCTCGGATTGGCTTTTTCGTGGTGGCACGCCTGGCCCACCAGCATGGCATGCGGGTGAGTCTGACGGAGTCGACTTATGGCGGCGTGCGGGCTGGCGTGCTGGTTCCTAGCGTATTGATTACTACGCGGGACCGGGACTCCGAAGGCGAGCACAACGGAAACGATCACACCGACGAGTTGCCGGATCAGACTTCTCCCTCCACCGTTGATGAAGCCGTCATGCACAGAAACGGGTCGTCGCAGCTGCAAGCAGTGACCACCGAACCGCAGCCTTCTGTGGCTGACACCAGCGCGGAGAAAACGGCGCCTCAGCGGACGCAGCGTGGGGATGATCGTCCTGCCCTACCGCGGCGTCGTCCACAGGAGCACCTCGCAAGCCAACTCCAACCAGAGTCGCCTGCGGGTGCCGAGGATCAGATCAAAGAGCCAGATTTTGACCTCGCAGCGAAGCATGCGCAGAGTACTCTCTCTGCATTTCAACGGGGAACCCAGCGTGGTCGCACCAATGGCGATAAGCCCCGGTCGTGAGTCGGGACTGGACGAATAGTCTCAACGGCGAGGACATCATGGTGAAATCGAAGACAACAACTGATCTACGGTGGCTGCTCGATGATTTCGTTGGACGGGTCGCTGCCGCTGATCGCGTAGTGGTGCTTTCTGCCGACGGCTTGCTCGTTGGCCGATCGAGTAGCTTGTCGAATGAAGACGCTGAACACCTTTCGGCGATAGCTTCCACGTTTCAGGGATTAGCCCGCGGCGCTGCCCGACACTTCGAAGGTGGAGGAGTCCGGCAAACACTCGTCGAGATGGATAATGCATTCCTGGTTGTGACCGCTGCGGGGCGGGGTGCTTGTCTTGCGGTGCTGGCTTCTAATAAAGCCGACCTCGGCCTGATTGCCTACGAGATGAATATCCTTCTCAAGAGAGTGGGCAAAAACTTGTCAACGGCGCCACGGACTGCTGGTCCCGGTGACACGTGCGGCGCCCACGCATCATGAAAGTGGAAAACGAGTTTTGGTTCGATGAGGATGCAGGTCCTCTGGTTCGGCCTTATGCGGTCGCCCGCGGTCGGACCCGGCCGACTCGTCATGACCTCGAAATGACTACGCTCGTTGTTACCGTGGGGGCAGACCGCCACGTGAATGTGGATTCGGAATACGCTCACATTCTACGGATGTGCCGACAGCCGTTGTCGATCGCTGAAGTGTCGGCGACGCTGAACCTGCCGCTCGTAGTGGTCAAGGTATTGCTCAGCGATCTCATTGATTGGGGACTTATTATTTTCCGGTCTCCACCGCGGACATCAGATTTCCCCCAAACGGAACTACTGCAGGCGGTTCTCGATGGCATTCGTAAGCTCTG
>DASYMC010000402.1:0-4154 GCA_036009255.1 Pseudonocardiaceae bacterium | reverse complement strand
TGCGGGAGCATTGCCGCCATGCCGCTGCCGCAGCTGCACCCGACGGTTCAGCAGGTGGCCGTGCAGGACACCGCGTTCACCACCGACGCGCTCGGCCGGTTCGCCTGCAGCACCTGGTCCGAAGCGACCGGCAACGGCGGAGCGCCGTTCACCACTGTCATCGTCGGCGCCGGGGCGTACGGCGCCTACCTCGCCGCCGCGCTGCGGCGTTCGCGGCCGACCGCCCGGGTACTGCTGCTGGACGCCGGTAGCTTCCTGATCGGTGAACACGTGCAGAACCTGGGTCAGATCGGGCTCGACGTACCGGCGCCGATCGGGCAGGACCGCGGCGTGGCCCGCGAGCTGGTGTGGGGCCTGCCGTGGCGGGGCAACGTCGAGTTCCCCGGACTGGCGTACTGCCTGGGCGGCAAGTCGCTGTACTGGGGCGGCTGGTGCCCGCGGCTCACCGCGGCCGACCTGGCGCGCTGGCCGGCACCAGCCGCCACGTACCTGCAGCAGCATTACACCGACGTGGAGAGCGAGACCGGCGTCGTCCCGGACACCGACTTCATCTTCGGCGAACTGCACGATGCACTGTTCCCGGCCGTGGCCGGTGCGGTAGCCGCGGTGCCGGGGCTGGCTGCGGTGGAGCCGGCGCCGCTGGCGGTGCAGGGCAGCCCGCCGGTGTCCGGGCTGTTCGGCTTCGACAAGTACAGCAGCCTGCCGCTGCTGATCGACACGATCCGCCGCGACGTGCGCGGCTCGAACGGCTCGGATGCCGCGCGCCGACTGTTCCTGGTGCCCCGGGCGCACGTGATCGCGCTGCACACCGCCAACGGAGTGGTGCACACGATGGAGGTCGACGTCGGGGGGCAGCGGCAGTTCCTCGGCGTCGGCCCCGGCTGCGCGGTGGTGCTTGCGGCCAGCGCGATCGAGAGCACCCGCCTGGCGCTGCACTCGTTCCCGTCGCCGTTGATGGGGCGTCACCTCATGGTGCACGTACGCAGCGACTTCACGGTTCGCATCCACCGTGACGCGCTGCCCCCGCTGCCCAGCCGGGTGCAGACCTCCGCCATGCTCGTCCGCGGGTCGACGCCGAGCGGGGCGTTCCATCTGCAGCTCACCGCCTCGACCAGCCGCGGCGGGTCGGATGAGCTGCTGTTCAGAATGGTCCCCGACATCGAGGAACTCAGCGCGCACCTGGCGAACACCGATCCGCAATGGGTGCCGCTGACACTGCGCGGCATCGGCGAGATGACCGGCGACGACGCGACCCCGGTGCCGCACCCCCAGCGCAGCTGGATCGACCTGAGTCCATTCGAGCGCGACGAGTTCGGAGTGCCCCGCGCCTACGTACACCTGGTGGCTTCGGCAACCGACCTGCAGACCTGGCAGGCGATGGACACCGCGGCCCTGACGCTGGCCCAGGCAGTCGCCGGCGCCCCGCAGCGAATCCAGTATCTCTACGACGGAGGCTGGCAGACACAACCGTTCCCGCTAACCCGCCCCTTCCCGGAATGGCACCTCGGACTCGGCACGACCTACCACGAGGCCGGGACCCTGTGGATGGGCACGGACCCAGCCACGTCGGTGACCGATCCCCTCGGCCGGTTCCACCACATCTCCAACGCCTACTGCTGCGATCAGGCGATCTTCCCATCGGTCGGCTCGGTCAACCCGGTGCTCACCGGCCTGACGCTGACCCATCGTCTCGCCCAGCAAGTCCCATTCTGAGCGATCCGCGCACCGCCTGATCTGCAGCGGGGGTCGCCGAGCGGAACCGGCGATCGATCTTGTTCGGACTTACAAGGTAGGTCCACGACTCAGATTCGATCCTCGCCGAGACGAGCTGATTGCGTAGCTGTACGCCGTGCCCCGCATGCAACGACCCCTGTGGGTCGCGGAGCAGCTAGAGGTCGCGCTTTCGAGGGCCTCGGATACCGCGTCTCGGCGGCCAGCCGCCGACTCACTGGTCGGCCCCAAGTGCCGTTGGATTATCACGACACGCTGACCGGGCTGGTCAAAGAGTGACCGTCAACCACCGGTTGCGCAGGTATTTACCAGGCGGGCAGGCCAGCGCCGGGTCGGCGTGTGCCTTCTAGACCTGGACGCGTTCCAAGTAGTCAACGATAGCCTGGGCCGCGATATGACAGATCAGCTGCTGGAAGTCGTCGCCTCACGACTGACGCTGTTGCACCTCGGGGCAGCTAGTCGCCCGTACAGGAGGCGACGAGTTCGCGATCATTGTCCAGGACACCACCGGCGAGCACGACGTGGCCATGCTGGACAGCACCAACGGTCACTGAGGAAGCGTTGTCCAGCCCGGTTCACACCGTGGAGTCCCGACAATCCACGGTTGGTGCGGGCTCCCGCCCGCTCCTCTCCCACCGGACCTGGCCCCCTACGCCAGCCTGTCCTGGGTTCGTCCATGTCCCTAGAACGCGCTGGCTGACAGTACAGACATGACCGCACAGGTGTGCGACGTTCTGCGGCCTCCTTGCTCCGGTGCCGATCGGCCACAGCGCACCGGCGCTACACAGCGTAGCCGGTGCCACGGATCCATCCAGGTCATTGTCTCCGGCTGCAGTGTGACTCTGCGTGCAAGATTCCTTGAAAGGGATCACACTGGTCCTCGGGACACACGGAGGGAGTGAAGGGGCATGGGCTTTCTCGGATGGATTGTTCTGGGGCTAATCGCAGGCGCCCTCGCCAAATTGATCATGCCGGGTGATGACCCCGGCGGCATCATCGTCACCATGCTGTTGGGCATCATCGGGGCCGTAGTCGGCGGATTCCTCGGCAGCCGCTTCTTCGGACGAGGACTTGAGACGTTCTGGAACCTTCAGACCTGGATCGTCGCAATCATCGGATCACTCATCCTCCTAGCGATCTACCGACTCATCGTCGGAAGCAGGGCAGCCTCGCGCTGATAACCACCTGATCGGGCAGTCGGGACTAATGCGCGTCCGGCCTGCCCGTCAGCGGTGGGCAATGATGTTACCGTCCGCGAGCTAGCCGTGATGCACCCCGACGATCCGCCCTCCTCCCCATCAAAGCAGCAGGGCCTAGGTGGCTGGTGTTTTTCGTGTGGCGGTGACCCGGTAGAGGCGACCACTCTGGCATGATGATCATGTGACGTTGGGACAGTCGCCGGGACAGGCGGATCTGCTGCGAACGACGGCTAACTACTGCGAGGGGCGGGTCGCGTCGGGCTCGATCTATGGGGTGCCGCATCGGGAGTGCTTCAACTTGTTCCCGGATGAGATGTTCGCTGACTTGTTCACTGATGTGGGCCGGCGCAGTGTGCCGCCGATGACCGTGGCGGTGGTGATGGTGCTCGACGCCGGACCCGCTGCCGACCTGCTCCGCCCAGGACATTTCCACCCAAGACCACGGCACCAGCGGCGAGGATGAGCACGACGGCGACAGCGCGCAACGCGCTCCCGAGCACCGAGGCGAAGATCCGCTGGCGGTCTATGGCGATGCCGCCCATGGCGCCGGGAACCTGCTGGCTAGGTTGGAGCAGGCCGGCGCCAGCATCCACACCAAGGTTGCCTCGCCTGTCGCCCCTGGTGGGCGGTTCACCAAGGACGCCTTCACCATCGACCTCCAGACTGGCACGGTCACCTGCCCCGCCCAGGTCACCATCAGCCTGCGCCAGACCCAACACCAGCGCCACGCCGCGGTCGCGAAATTCGGTGCCGCCTGCACCGGATGCCCGCTGGCCGCTCAATACACCAGCTCACCGACTGGGCGCACCATCACCATCAGCCGGCACGAGGCGCAGCTGACCCGGGCTCGCACTGCCCAGGCCGACCCGGACTGGAAGGCCGACTACAAAGCCACCCGCCCTAAAGTGGAACGCCAGATCGGCCACCTCATGCGCCGACGCCACGGCGGCCGACGCGCCCGAGTCCGCGGCTGCACCAAAGTCGCCGCCGACTTCCCCCTGCTCGCCGCTGCAGTCAGCCTCGCCCGCTTCGGCGTGCTCGGCCTATGCCAGGGCCCCGACCAAACCTGGGTCACCACGACGATCTGAGCTGGCCAGCCACACAGATCCCCATCACCAACGCCCACCAACCGCTTACCTGAGCAAAGACACAGCCAATCAGCGATCACGACAACACCACACGATCAACAGCACCGAGCGAGATCAGACACACCAACACCGCATC
>DASYMC010000401.1:0-5750 GCA_036009255.1 Pseudonocardiaceae bacterium | reverse complement strand
AACGATCCCAACTGAACATCGCGGTTGTTCACCTCGAGCCAGCGTTCCGTTGAACCGACGACACTCGACCGATACTTGGTACTCGCGGTCGCGACCAGAGCTTGGCCGGTAGTAGCTGGGATGATGGCGGCGGCGTCAATTACCTGCTTCTCCAGCGCCGTGACATCTCCGTCGATCAGATCCTTCGGGGGAGCGCCGCCGGGGACCTTGCCAGCCGATGGCACGATCGTGATCAGATTAGCCAGCGGCTGGATTTCCGCATTGACGGAGGCCTGCACCCCGTTACCGATTGCGACCAACAGGATCACCGCCGCGACGCCGATGATGATGCCGAGCATAGTCAACACGGAGCGCAGCCGATTGGCGCGCAATCCGTGAAGTGCGATTCGTAAGGCTTCCTTCAGATTCAACTCGCAGCTCCTATCCAGGCGCCAGTAAATCAATAACTCGCCTAGGCGTACGGCAGATGCCGCGGCGGTGAGCGCAGTGTGTTATTGGTATCTGAGGGGTTGGATGGGGACTCGGATGGCACGGTAGGCGGGATAGCTGCCGGCGATGAGGCCGATCATGAGGCTGACCGCGAAGGCCGCGATCACGGGGGGGACAGACAAGACGGGGGTGAACCCGGCCAGGGCTCCGGAGGGGTCGAAGGGCGATGCGACCGCTTGGATGACGAAGATCAGTCCGACTCCGACTCCGACGCCGATGAGTCCGCCGAGGCCGGCCAGGACGATGGATTCGATAAGGACCTGTTTGAGGGTGCCGCGGTTGGTGGCGCCGTTTGCTTGGTTGATGCTGACCTCGCGGGTTCGTTCGTTGACCGAGGCCAGCATGATGTTGAGGACTCCGATACCGCCGACCACCAGCAGGATCACCGCGATGGCGGGAATGAACAGGACGAGGATGCGCACGATCTGGTTGAACGTTTGCAGCCGGTCTCCCAGGGATTGAATTTGGAAGTCCCGCAACCGGGGGTCTGTGATGTGGTGGCGGGTGTCGAGGATGCGGGTGATCTGGGCCATGGCGGCGGGCACGGCTGCCCGCTGGGAGGCTTGCACGGTGATTTCGTTAAGTGTGTTGCCAGATCCCCTGCCGACGATGTAGCGGCGGTCGGTGTTCAGCGGCACAACCGCGGTGTTATCCAGTTGCTGGCCGTAGGACTGCATCACACCGATGACCCGGAACGGCGCATGGTTGATCTGGATGGTCTGGCCCAGCGCTGCCGCGGGATCACCGAACAGGGTGGTCGCGACGGTAGGACCCACGACTGCCACCCTGGCGGCCTGGCGAGCCTGAGTCTGGTCGAAAAACGATCCCGCCGTAAGGACCCGGTTGTGCGTGGCGGCCCAGATATCCGTGGTGCCGATGATGGTCCCGGAGAGGAGCTTGACGGTTCCGGTCGCTATCGTCATTCCTGAGCTGTTGATCGATGGGGTGACGGTGGCGACGTCGGGTGCGTCTTGCAGTACGGAGGCGTCGGCGTCGGTTAGATTCCGGACGGGTGGCCCCCCGGGGATGCCAGCGGTCGTCGGGACGATGGCGATGTCATTGGCCATCGTTTCGACGCGCGCATCGATCGAGTTCTTCACCCCATAACCGCACGCGACTAGCAGAATCACCGCCGACACTCCGATGATGAGGCTGAACATGGTCAGCGCCGAACGCAGCCGGTGGGCGCGCAACCCACGTAGCGCGTTCAGTAAAGCCCCCCGCCGGCTCGTTGTGTGGCGGCTCATTGTGTGGCCTCCCCGGTTCCGCGGCACCGCCCCCGTCCGTCAAGGACACCCCTACACAGGATCGGAATCCTTGTCCGGTTGCCAGGCTGGGCAGATTACCGACACCTCGTGGGCACTCACTTAGATTCTCATTAGGATCGTCTTAAGTGGGATGGTCGACGGTGTTGGTCTCCAGCTGCCCCAAGCAATCCTCCAAGCAAACATGGACGGCTTTTCCCAGCGGCCGGCTCCTCTCGTCGACCCAAAGACACCCGACATGAGGTCAGGCGCGGTGACCTCCTCACGGCACGCCGAGACGGCTGCCAGCCCGAGTGACTCGCACCAGCCGCTGGCAGGTGAGCACTCCGTTGGCCTGGCCTGGAGTCTCGCTCACAGAGCGTGCTGGTGGTCGGGAGACTTGATCGCTGATGGGATGTTGTGCCCGCTGTGGTGTGGTGTGAGCACTGACGCCGAGGTGTGAATCAGAATGTTTGGCTCGCACGGTTCGGTTTCCGCCCGCTAGCCCGCAGCTGATTCCCGCGGCGTTGTCTTCGGCAGCGGACGCGGTTGGACGTCGATTTCCTTCATCCGCCGGACGTAGCGTTGGTAGTGCCGGCGTGCCTCGCCGAGGCGACCCGCATCGAGCAGAACTCCGACGAGGTTGAAATGGGCCTCCTCGTCATAGCAGTCGTGCTCCAGCACGCGAAGCATGTACCGCACGACCGCGTCGGTGTCGCCAGCGTCGCGCAGCCGTGCAGATAAGGCCTTCAGGAGGGCGATGTGGGTGGCTCGGACCTCTTCAGCCAGCCCGAGGGCCCACTCCGGACAGGGGCCTTCTTCGAGGAAATCCCCGGTGTGGGCGCTGACAGCGGCGGCGAGTTGCGCGGTCGCACCCGGCTTTCGGCCCCGATCCGCGTCAAGGGCAGCGGTGGCCCGGTTGAGGAAATCCTCGACGTCGACGCTGATCCCGGCGCGGTTCAACGACACGGAGCCGTCGGTGGTGAGTGGATCATCACCTACTGGTTGCGGTTGCAGCACATCGCGGACCGTGGACAGCAGTACGGACAGTCGGTTGCCGGCCACGGCTGGGTCCACTCCCGGCCATAACAGGTCCATCAGCTGATCACGCGGCGTCGGCCGGCGCCGCGCAACGAGGATTTTCAATAGGTCCCGGGCTTTTTTCGACTTCCATGCGGTATTCGGGATCGGGATCCCATCGCGCACCACTCGGAACACCCCGAGGGTCTGGATGGACACCGCGGGTGCGGAACGGCTTAGCACGCCCAGCGGTCCGGCGACCCGTCCCGACTCGACGTCGACGCCGTGGTTCCGAAGCGTCTGTTCGGCGAGGTAGGCGTCGAGCTGAGGGATGGGAGCGTTGATGCGAGCCGCCACGATTCTGGTCGCGGCTTCTTCCAGGCGACAGCCCGTTTCCTGCCAGATGTCGATCGCCTCCCGCAGCGGGGTGGCATCCGCGGCGGGATCGTTGGTGGCCAGCACCCCCAATGTGATTGCCTCAGCCAGGCCCGGGTTGTCCCGCCGCTGCCGCGCGGCTGCGGCTGCCCGATTGGCATCCACCGAGGCGCGCTGCCGGTCACCGGCTACCAACTCGACCCAGCCGCGGGTCAACAATGCCGGGACCTTGCGAAGTCCCTCGCCCAGCTCCACGGCGTGGGTTGCAAGCTCCCTGGCGCTGTTCAGATCATCAGTCGCGCCGATGCGCGCGAGACCGATCAGCGCCGAGCTAAGGCCGAACACATCGTTGTATGGCTCGGCGAGGGTAAGGGCCTCCTCGTACGCGGCCCGAGCTCGCTCCACCTGACCCCTGGTCCGATGCAGATCACCCAGGCCACACAGTGGCCAGGACAGGAATCGGGAGCCGAGGCGCTGGAAGAGGTCTATAGCAGCTGCGAAGTTGCCCGCCGCTTCTTCCAGCATCCCGAGGCGCGCGCAGGCGCGGCCGCGGGTGGTCAGCGCGTGCGCAATGAGAAACGGGTTCTCGCATCGCTCGCTGAGGCTCAATGCGGTCTGGGCCTCGGCCAGCGCTTGACGGGGCGCACCCATTTCGTACTGATGGAACGCCCGGCTAGCCCGAATCCACATCAGCTGGAGTAGATCGTTGCTCGCCTCTGCGCTGCTTAACGCGTCAGTGCAGTGCGCATCTGCTCGCCGCCAGTCGCCCTCGGCAGCGGCGAGCAGCGCGAAGATGCGGTGGACACTGGACCACGCGCGTGGCTCGCCGCACCGTCGCGCCGCACCATGTGCCTGAGCTGCCATCTTTCGCATACCCACGAGGTCACCGGTCATCCGGTAGGCGCCTGCCGACAGCGCCAGCACGCGGGTCTCGTCGAGTGTGTCCTCTCGGTCTAGCCGGGCCCGCACGGCAAGCGCTTGGACCTCGTCGAACTCGCCCTGGGCGAAAGCGATCAGGCCGACCCGCCACGCCAGTGCCGGCTCTAGTTCTTCTCGGTCGTGGCCGGCGCGGTGAAAGTACTGCAACGCCTGTGCCCACTGCCCTCTCACCTGCTGCGCCTGCCCGAGAACTTGTTGGATCCGGGGGTCGTCGAGGTACTCGCTTGGCAACTCGGCGGCCTGCAACACGGCGTCGAGTTGGCCGCTCTCCACCATCGCGCCACCATGATTGACAATTAACGAGGCGCACGCGGCATGATCGCCCGCTGCTCGCAAGTGTCGCAGGGCGTCGGCCGGTTCCCCCCGCCCGATACACTCGGTGGCTGCAACCGTGTGGAGTGCTTTCCGCTCAGTGGCGGATTGCGCCGCCCCCTGCTCGAGGTACTCCCACAACGGACGGGCGAGCAACCAGGCGGTGCTGTCCCCCCCGCTGCGGCGCACGAGTCCCTGGCGGCTCAGTTCGGCGAGTACGGTCGTCGGATCATTGAGCCCGCGCGCGACCTCCAATGGGGATCTGACCTCGCCGTAGATCGCTAGCCTGCGCAGCAGCTGCTGAACCCACTTCGGTGCGACGCCGATGACTTCCTCGGCAAGATAGTCATGAAAGCGCTCACCCGGCTGAGATAGCCGCTCTACCGCGCCCAAGCGCTGATCAGCCTGCACCGCGCGCAACATCTCCACAGCGCAGTGCACGGCGGTAGCCCAACCACCGGTGCGCTCCCATACTCGTCTCGCCAGGCCAGGCGGATCGTTGCCCACGGTCCTGCGCAAGAGTGCCTCGACATCGGCGACGTCAAAGGCAAGGTCTGGCGCATGGATCTCCGCCACGAGACCGCGACCCCGTAGCCGCTGGACGGAGAAAGGCAGTTCACGTCGTGATATCAGGACCAGATGCAGCCGGTCCGGCGCTCGGCGGCACAAATTCTCAACGACACAAGCCGCGTCGCTATCCGGCTGCAACCCGTGCAGGTCGTCGAGGACCAGAACGAGATCTTCACTCAGCGCACTTTGCAACCACAAGCAGATGGCCGCTGCTGATGATCCCACCTGGGGTATGTCGTCTGCCACCGTATCGAGGCGGGGCGCAGGCACTGACACGTGCGCCTGCAATGTCCGGAGCAGGCCGGCCAGCAGGCGTTCCGCATCCCCGTCATGGTGCTCATACCGCAACCACGCGGTCGGACGGCCGCGCGACCAGGTCGCCACCGCCGTGGTCTTGCCCCAACCGGCTGCGCCGATCACCACACAAATCCGTTGCTTGGCAGCGCGGTCTAGCAATTCGTCAATTGACGCGCGCTCGACGTGGTCTTGTGGTGGCGCAGGCCGGTGCACCTCGGCAGGGGACACTCGAGATGACCCGACGGGGGGACGGTTGGCGGTACCCACCGACTGAAAGTACCTCCGTCGCCAACTCTTCACCTGATAGAGATGTCTAGTTAGTCCATTAGTGATACAAGGTCGGTCGACGGCTAGATCCAGTCGCGCTGGCGAAACAACACGTACAGCCCGACCGAGAGCACGACAATCATGATGGTCGAGGCGTAGAACCCGGATGCTTGGCCAAACCCGGGATAGGGCACGTTCTGCCCGTAGAACCCGGTGATGGCGGTCGGTACCGCAATG
>DASYMC010000400.1:0-7026 GCA_036009255.1 Pseudonocardiaceae bacterium | reverse complement strand
GTCTCCGAACGGTTCAACTCAGCTCCGACCACTCTAGCTAGCACGAATGGCAAATTGACAATCTATCTGTCGTGATCCGGCGGGACGGCGTTACGCCCCGACCGGGGCCATTCCGGCGAGCCGTTCCTTGCCAGGCGTATCCAAGACGAGTTCAATTCCGAACGACCCCCGAAGGTTGCCAACACTATAAGGGCAACTATGCAAGGGATGGCTACCCTAAGTAACCAACTACTCTATGTGACTGATTCTGTAGTCAGCTTCCTGGGCACAGTCACGTCCCAGGGCGCACCGTGAGCACAGCCACCACCTTGGAGGGAGCACGGCTCGGACCTCCCTACCAGGTGGCTATCCAGAGCGCCGCCAGGTGGGCACGTCCTTGACCGCCGACTCTCAGACGGTCAAGGACGTGCCCACCGCTACTAACTCAGCTGTCCGCGGATAGCTCCCTTGGGGAACTCCGACGAGTGGGCATTGAGATAGTAACCCGACGGATTAGCGATGACCGCACGAATCTTGTCTTGGGTTGTAGGGACACAACCCGAAGACTCGCCTTGGGCGCCGGGGAAATGCTGGCCGTTGAAGAAATCAATCCAATGCGGACCCTCGCTGCCGCTGGCGGCCACGTGGAGGTGAAGAGCGGTAACCTCACCCTTGAGCCCCCTCCAATTGATCGTGAAGCAGGCCGTCTGCTGTTGCGTGTTGAGGTTGAGCTGGGCCGAGCCCTTCCCGTCTGGGTCGCCACCCTCAGGGACTTCCTTGCCGCTCAACTGGATAGTGAACTTGCCGTCCCGATCCTGGTAGGCCTGGCTGACCTCGTGTGCCGACGCCGACGTTGACCCGGCGAGGACTACGAACGATGAGACGAATGCAAAACACAGCCCGATCCGGCCCAGTCCCCGGGCTCCTCCGCTGTGGTGCAGCATGATGGGACCTTTCTTGTCGCTGTCGGCTATTCTCGCGTTCCCCTCAGAAATCGGCAGTGCAACCGGATAACCCAACCGAACCACGAAACCGTCAGGATTGTCCGCGCAGCTGAGACCACGGAAGAATTGGCTGCTTGGCCCCCGGCCTCTTCAGCATAGTGGAAGCCGGTCAGCGCTGACGGGCTACCTTCACAGTTTGCCGCTGGCTCTCCGTGCGCAGATTACCGAGTGATACCTCGTGAGGGTCATCAATTTATTGTCCAGTGGGGTTATCGCTGTGGATATCTTGTTACTGTAGGTGGCAGATGCGAACCATGTCCGGTGGCGCTGGCTAGGCTCGAGGTCGTGAACTACCCCGAAGGTGATCTGTGCGGCCAGCTCGCACACGCCGGCACGGAGGCTGTCCGTGCCGGGCTGGTGATCGGATCGGGGGGCAACCTGTCGGCGCGCGCGCCGGGATCTGATCGGTGCTGGATCACCGCCGCGGGCAGCTGGCTCGACCGGCTGGGGCCCGCCGAATTCTCGCTGATCAGCATTCCTGGCGGTGAGTTGCTCCAGGGGCGGCCGCCATCCAGTGAGTGGCGGCTGCACACCGAGACCTATTTTCGACGTCCAGACGTCAACGCGATCGTCCACCTGCATCCGCAGACCAGCGTGTTGCTCACCGCGCTGGGCTACGACATCGGACTGATCACCACTGACCATGCGTATTACCTGCGCGAGATCGCGACGGTGTCGTTCGACTCGCCTGGCAGCGCCGAGCTTGCCCTCGCCGCCGCGGAGGCCGTCGCCGGTGGGGTCAACGCTCTGGTCCTCGGCCATCATGGCTGCTCGGTGCTGGCCGACTCGGTCGAGCTTGCGCACAAACGGGCGGTCAACCTGGAGGAGGCGGCACGGACGACCTATGCCGCGCTGCTGCTGGCGCGCGGACAACCGGTTCCCCAGGTCCCGGCAGGCTTCCTGGAAGCGGTTGGCCAGAACGAGGCCCACATATGACTGCTCCGGGTATGCAGCCTGCTACCAGCGAGCCGTTGCGATTACGCCCGCCGCGTCATCGGGTGAGCCCTCGTGCCATCACCTGGTGGACGACGCAAGCGGCACTTGAGGTGGTGGCTGTGCTGGCCCCGCTGACGGTCGCCATCGTCGTCTGGGCCGAAGCACGGGCATGGCTGATCCCCATTACCGCCGTGGTGGTCGTCATCGGCCTGGGTTACCTACTGGTGATGCCACGATGGCGGTTCCGGGTGCACCGCTGGGAGACCACCGATGATGCCGTCTACACGTCGGCGGGTTGGATCAATCAGGAATGGCGCGTCGCTCCGATGTCTCGGATCCAGACCGTCGACACCGAACGCGGGCCGCTGCAGCAGCTGTTCGGGTTGGCAACGGTCACCGTGACCACGGCATCGGCAGCCGGGGCGCTGCGATTGGCAGGGCTGGACCATGCGGTGGCCGATGACCTCGTCGAGCAACTTACCGAGACCACCCAGGCGACTCCCGGGGACGCCACGTGACCGCACCACGCGAGTCCGACTGGCAACGCTTGGATCCCCGAATGCTCGCGGTGACCCCGCTGCGCCAACTCGTCGGGTTTCTGCCGTTCATCGCGGTAGTACTGGTGATCGGCATTGGTCAGGACCTCGGCGACCGAATCTACGGGCTGCTGACCGGTGTGCTGATCGTGCTGCTCGCCGGGACACTGCGGTGGTTCACCACCCGTTTCCGGATCACCGGTGAGCGCGTCGAGCTGCGTTCCGGCCTGCTGTTCCGCAACGCCCGGTCGGTTCCCCGGGATCGGATTCGCAGTGTCGATGTCACAGCCGGCCTGGCGCACCGGCTGTTCCGGTTGTCGGTGGTGAAGATCGGGACCGGCGAGCGCACCGACGGCGGTGAATCGCGCGAACTGACCCTCGATGCGATCTCCTCCGTGGAGGCTGACCGGGTTCGTCACCGATTGCTGGCTCCCACGGATGCTGCGCAGGTCGAAAGCAGCGGTGTCACGGTTGCGCCGGCTGCCAACGAGTTGGCCGCGCTGAAGTGGTCCTGGCTCCGGTTCGCCCCGCTCACGACGTCCAGCCTGGTGGCATTGGGCGCTGTTGCCGGGACGTTCGGGCAACTCATCGGCGATGTCGGCGCTGATGCGGTGGATGTCGGCGGAGTCCGCGAGAGACTGACCACCGCCCCGCTGTGGCTGGGCCTCGCCGTCTTGGCCGTGTTGGTACTGGTGGTCGCGTTGGTGGGCTCCGTGCTGATCTTTGTCGAGTCCTGGTGGGGGTTTCGGCTGGTCCGCGAGCCGGGCGGCACCCTGCGGATCCGGCGGGGACTGCTCACCACCCGGTCGGTGTCCCTGGAGGAGCGCCGGCTACGCGGGATCGCGGTGATTGAGCCGCCGCTGCTGCGGGTCGGGCGGGGCGCGCGGACGGTGGCGGTGGCGACCGGGCTGGGGGGCCGTCGTGGCCATGGCCGGGGCATCCTGCTGCCACCCGCTCCGCGGAGCGAGGCGCACCGGGTGTCGGGGACGGTGCTCTCTGAGTGCCCCTCCCCCACCACTGCGACATTGCTCAGGCACCCGCCGGTGGCGCTGCGGCGCCGGCTGGTCCGCGCGACGATGCCGGTGCTGGTGGGATCCGTGGCGCTGTGGGTTGCTCCGGTGCCGACCTGGACAGGGTGGGCAACGCTGGGACTGCTGCCCGTGACGGTGCTGCTCGCCGTGGACGCCTACCGCAACCTAGGACATGCGTTGACCAGCCGCTATCTCGTTACCCGGTATGGTGCTGGAGCGCGCTCTACCGTCGCGCTCCAGCGGTCGGGAGTGATCGGCTGGACCGTGTCGCAGTCGTTGTTCCAGCGGTGGGCAGGTCTGGTTACTGTGACCGCGACGACCGCGGCCGGCCACGGCGGGTATCCCGTGATCGATGTCCCCACAGCCGACGGCCTGGCGATCGCCGAACGGGCGGTACCGGGACTGCTCGTGCCATTTCTGCAGCATGACGCCGTCGCCGCACGCACACACTAGGCTGACGAGCGTGAACAACCGTCTGGTGTGGATCGACTGCGAGATGACGGGGCTGGACCTCGCCAAGGATGCGCTGATCGAGATTGCCGCGCTGGTCACCGATGGTGAGCTGCGGGTGCTCGGCGAAGGCGTCGACGTGGTGATCCATGCTGATGACGCCGCGCTGGACTCGATGCCCGAGGTGGTGCGGGAGATGCACGCACGTTCGGGCCTGACCGACGCGGTACGACGGTCCACGGTGAGCCTGGCCGAGGCCGAACGGCAGGTGCTGGCCTATGTCCGCACGTGGGTTCCGGACGCCCGCTCGGCGCCGCTGGCCGGCAACTCGGTGGCCACCGACCGGGCATTCCTGGCCCGCGACATGACAGAACTCGACGGGCATCTGCACTATCGGATGGTCGACGTGTCCTCCATCAAGGAGCTGTGCCGGCGCTGGTATCCGAGGGTCTACTACGCGCAGCCGGCCAAGGGACTGGCCCACAGGGCGCTGGCCGACATCAAGGAATCCATCCGCGAACTGATCTACTACCGGCACACCGTGTTCGTGCCCGCACCAGGCCCCAGCTCCGAGGAAGCGCACGCTGCGGCTCGATCGGTCATCGGGCAGATACCCGATCGGTAACCGTTACCCGACCCGCTACCATGGTCAGCGCTGCTGGCGAGGGCCAGCACATGGTGGGTGTAGCTCAGCAGGTAGAGCACCTGGTTGTGGTCCAGGATGTCGCGGGTTCGAGTCCCGTCACTCACCCCAGTTTGCCAGCTGGTGCTGAATGCAGCGGCACTAGAGTTCCACGCATGCGAACCGTTGAGGTTCACCACGAGCTCACCGGATCTCCCGACTCACCGGTCCTGGTGCTGGCCGGGCCTTTGGGCAGCACGCTGGACATCTGGCAACCTCAGGTCGACGCGCTGGCCCGGCAATTCCGGGTGCTGCGCTACGACCACCGCGGGCACGGCCGGTCTCCGGTCCTGCACGGGGGTTCCTACGCGGTCATGGACATGGCCCTCGATGCGCTGGCGCTGCTGGATCGGTTCGGTATCGAGCGTGCTGCTTTCTGCGGGCTCTCGCTGGGGGGAATGGTCGGCATCTGGCTCGCCGCGCATGCCCCGGAGCGGTTTTCGTCGCTAGTGCTGTGCAGCACCAGCGCCCATTTCGACGACCATGGCCCGTCAGTGGAGCGAGCGGCATCAGTTCGCTTCGTGGGCACGGAGGGGGTAGCAGCGGAGGTAGTCGCCGGCTGGTTTACCCCGGAATGGGCAGCCGCGCACCCGGACGTCGTCGAGCAGGCGATCCAGATGATCTCAAAGACCACCGATGACGGTTACGCCGAATGTTGCGGGGCAATCGCCACCTGGGATGCGCGCAGGCTACTCGGCCGGATCCTGACGCCCACGCTGGTGATCGCAGGATCCCGGGATCGAGAGACACCGGTCGTCCCCCATGCCAAGACTCTTGCCGCCGCCATCTATCGAGCGAAGCTGGAAGTCCTCGACGGTGCGCACCTAGCGGTCATCGAACAAGCCGACCGGGCCAATCGCCTGATCGCCAAGCACGCCGCCGCGAATAAGTAAGAACGTCGCGGCTACTTGTTGCCCGACACCCACTGTCCCCACGGCACCTGCCAGTCACCGAAGCCGTCATATGGCTTGAGGTCGGGGCCTCCGGTATTAGTGTTGATGACCACGTCACCCTTCTTCACGTGGTCGAAGAACCATTTGGCGTTGTCCGGCGAGAGGTTGATGCAGCCGTGGCTGACGTTGCTGTTGCCCTGCTGAGCAACTGACCACGGCGCGGCGTGCACGAACTCTCCGCTGTTGGAGATGCGGGTGGCCCACTGCACCTTGGCGATGTAACCACCAGCATCGAGAGCGAGACCGAAGGTCGTCGAGTCCATGACCTTGACCGCGTTCCGCTCGGTGACCACATGCACGCCCTTGGCGCTAGGCGTGTCCTGCTTTCCCATCGAGATCGGCATGGTGCGCACCATCCGACCGTTGACTTCGATGGTCATCTGGTGAATGGCGCCGTCGGCCCTGGCGATGAAGGCATCACCGATCGTGAACTCCGATTTCCGGTCCTCCTGGCCGTACACCCCGTTGCCGAAATCCTTGCCGTAGTCGTGGATCTCCACGGTGACGTGGGTCCCGGGCTCCCAGAACTCCTGCGGGCGCCAGTGCAGCTCCTTCTTGGAGAACCAGTAGAAGCCGCCCTCGACGTGCGGACTGGTGGTAATCGTGATGGCGTTCTCGGCTGCTTGCCGGTCTGTGATCGGCTCATCGAAGTACACCGAGACCGGCTGACCCACCCCGACCGTCTCACCGTTGAGCGGGTTGATCGATGGGTAGGTGAGGGTCCGCGGCTGGATGGTGGTGAAGGTGAATGTGCGATTCACCGCCCGGTTGTCGGTACCGACCGCATTAGCGTTGATCGTGTAAGTCTTGCCATAACCCAGTGGCTGGGTCGTCTTCCACGTCGTGCCGTCTGGATCAGGCTGGCCGACAACCGGCTCGCCCTGCGGGTTCGTCAGCGACACCTGGCCGAGCTTGCCCTTCGCGACGGTGACGGTGATCGGGGACAGCGGTGAGACGTCGGCTGCGCGATCCGGCGGATCTGTGGTGATGACTGCGACCGGAGGAGGGGGCGCCGGAGCAGCCTGATGTGCGGCGGGGCTCGGCGCAGCGGTGTGGCGCGCGTTACACCCCGCCAGCAGCGCGCCGAGCACCCCAGCGACGAGCAGCAACGTGACAACGGCCACCCTCCTGACGTGCCCTGGACCTGTCTTCCGACCCCCGGCAGCCGGACATGATGTACTCACCCGCACGAGAACCATCCATTTCCATGACCCACTACGAAAGATTCGGCCTGCCGCCCCCGGACCGGCAGACTTCCTGAGCATGCGCCCTTGTGTACCGACGCACGGCGGCATCGCCCGGTTGCTTGTAGCCTGGATCAGACTCCCCGATGCCCTCGTGCTAGCGTCCTTGCCGTCGCGCCGGGTATAGGTCGACGCCAGCGCCGCTAGCTCAACTGGCAGAGCAGCTGACTCTTAATCAGCGGGTTCGGGGTTCGAGTCCCTGGCGGCGCAC
>DASYMC010000399.1:0-10150 GCA_036009255.1 Pseudonocardiaceae bacterium | reverse complement strand
CACAGCTGAATATGCCGCCGCAATTTTCGGGTTCTGGAACGAATTCCTCGACCTCCCCAACGATGTAGACGAAGCCGTCGCTGCCCGTATGGAGCGGCAACGGGTCCTCTACACCGGGAACCGGCGCTTCGTCTTCGTGCTCGAAGAACAAACCCTACGCACGCGCGTTGGTGATACCGACGTGATGTTCGGACAACTCGACCGTTTACTCGCGGTCATGTCCCTACCGCGGGTAAGTCTCGGCATTATCCCAGCTTCAGGTGAACGCCACTGCTTAGCCCAAGGAAGCTTCTGGATATTCGACGAAGGCCGAGTGGCGGTCGAGGGAGTCTCAGCTGGGCTAGATATCACCCAACCTCGAGAAATAGCTGTGCACGCCAAAGCGTTCGCCTTGCTCCAGCAATCAGCCGTATACGGATCAGCAGCCAGAAATCTGATCCAACGAGCGGTCACCGAACTTCACCAGACGTGATCGACCACGCGGGCTCTCACCCGGCGCTGCGCTAGACCATGTCCTCGAGCTGCTTGCCCTTCGTCTCCGGCACGAATTTCCACACGAACATCAATGAGAGCAGCGCGAAGACCGTGTAGAGGCCGTAGGCCAATCCGAGGCTGACGGCGGCCAGAACCGGGAACGTCGTCGAGACGAGGAAGTTGCTGATCCACTGAGCAGAAGCGGCAAAACCAAGGGCGGCAGCTCGGATCCGGTTGTTGAACATCTCGCCGAGCAGAACCCAGACCGCGGGACCCCACGAGATCCCGAAGAACACCACGAAGGCGTTCGCCGCGATGAGGGCGACCGTGCCGGCTGCACTGCTGAGCGCCGGTTCACCGTTGACCACGGGGGCGGTCCCGAAGACGTAGGCCAAGGTCGCGAGGCTGACGAACATGCCCGCTGAGCCGATCAGCAGGAGCCGGCGCCGGCCGATCTTGTCAATCACGGCGATCGCGACCAGGGTGACCACGATGTTGGTCACCGACGTCAGCACCGTGATGATCAGCGAGTCGGCCTCGGTGAACCCGACCTGCTGCCACAGTGTCGAGGAGTAATAAAAGATCACGTTGATGCCGACGAACTGCTGGAAGACCGACAGCAGGATGCCCACCCAGACAATCGGTAGCAGGCCGAGGAACGGTCCGCGTAGATCCTGGAAGGTGGACCGGACGTCCTGGACGATGGTGCGGCTGATCTCGCGGATCCGGTCGTCGACCCCGCTCTTGAGCACCTGGGACAGCACGGCGCGCGCTTCGGCGATGCGACCGCGGAACATCAGATACCGGGGGGACTCGGGGATCTGGAGCGCGAGGATCCCGTAGGCGATCGCAGGAACAGCCAGGCTGAGGAACATCCACCGCCAGGCCGCTAGCCCGAACCAGAGCTTCCCCGTCGCACCTCCTGCGGCAGTGGCCAAGAAGTAATCCGAGAGCAGCGCCAGGAAGATGCCCGAGACGATGGCCAGTTGCTGTAGCGAGCCGAGCCGGCCGCGGATCGAGGCAGGTGCGATCTCCGCGATGTACGCCGGCGCGATCACCGAAGCCGCGCCCACGCCAAGGCCGCCGACGATTCGCCAGAACGTCAGGTCGTAGGGCGAGTAGGCCAGGCCTGAGCCGATCGCGCTGAGCAAGAACAGCGCCGCGGCGAGCACCATGACCTTGATCCGGCCGATCCGGTCGGCCAGCTTGCCGGCGAGCCAGGCACCTACCGCGCAACCCAGCAGCGCAGAAGCCACCACGAAGCCGGTCAACCCAGCACCGATCCGGAATGTCTCGCGGATCGCCAGCACCGCCCCGTTGATGACTGCGGTGTCGAAGCCGAACAGGAATCCGCCCAGGGCGGCCACTACTGCCAACAGGACCGCGCGCCCGATGTCGTACCGCTCACTAGTCGGTCTGATCGACGTCATGGCTCTCCCGCGGCGATCTGTTCGCCGAATTGCCGCTGCTGTGATGCTTACCACAGGTCGAGCCGCAGCGCGCTGAGTTGGCGGAACCCCTCAGCGCGCTGCGCTCAACTCCTCACGCAGCAGCGGCCGCGGCGGTGGCTGCCGGTTCGAGCGCGAGCTCGAGCACCTCGCGGACGTCGGCCACCAGATGCACGGTGAGTTCCTTGCGCACCGACTCGGGCACATCGTCCAGGTCGGGCTCGTTGCGCCGGGGTAGCAACACCGTGCTGATCCCGGCCCGATGTGCGGCGAGCAGCTTTTGCTTCACGCCACCGATCGGCAGCACCCGCCCGGTCAGCGACACCTCACCGGTCATCGCCACATCGGCCCGCACCGGGCGTCCGGACAGCAGGGACGCCAGCGCAGTGGTCATCGTGACGCCGGCACTGGGTCCGTCCTTGGGGACCGCCCCGGCCGGCACGTGCACGTGCACGCCGCGCTGCGCCAGGTCGCCGACCGGCAACTCCAGCTCCGCCCCGTGCGAGCGCAGGTAGGACAGCGCGATCTGGGCGGACTCCTTCATCACGTCACCGAGCTGGCCAGTGAGCGTGACGTTCGTCGATCCGGTCTCCTTGTCGGCCAGCGACGCCTCCACGAACAGCACGTCACCGCCGGCACCGGTCACCGCTAGCCCGGTCGCCACCCCCGGCACGGCCGTACGCTCCGCGGATTCCGGAGTGTGCTTGGGCCGGCCGAGGTAGTCCCGCATGTCCTCGGGCCCGATGTGGATTGGCACCTCGTACTGGTTCAGTGCCAGGCGGGTCGTCACCTTGCGCAGGATCCGCGCAATCGAGCGCTCCAACTGGCGTACCCCGGCTTCACGGGTGTACTCACCGGCGAGCCGGCGCAGCACAGCGTCGTCGACGCGTACCTCCTCCGGGGTCAGTCCGGCCCGCTCGAGCTGGCGACGCAGCAGGTGGTCGCGAGCGATCGAGACCTTCTCGTCCTCTGTGTATCCATCGAGGGTGACCAGCTCCATGCGGTCCAGCAATGGTGCCGGGATCGACTCCAGCACGTTCGCCGTCGCCAGGAACACCACGTCCGACAGGTCGAGTTCGACCTCGAGGTAGTGATCGCGGAAGGTGTGGTTCTGCGCCGGGTCGAGCACTTCGAGCAGCGCGGCGGTCGGGTCACCGCGGTAGTCGGAGCCGAGTTTGTCCACCTCGTCCAGGAGGACCACCGGGTTCATGGTGCCCGCCTCGGAAATGGCCCGCACGATACGACCTGGCAGCGCCCCGACATAGGTCCGCCGGTGCCCCCTGATCTCGGCCTCATCACGCACACCGCCCAGAGCGACGCGGACGAACGTCCGGCCCATCGCCCTGGCCACCGATTCACCGAGCGAGGTCTTGCCGACCCCCGGCGGGCCAACCAGTGCGAGCACTGCCCCGCTGCGGCGGCCACCCACGACGCCCAGGCCGCGGTCGGCCCGCCGGCGGCGCACGGCCAGGAATTCGATGATCCGATCCTTGACCTCGGCCAGCCCGAAATGATCGGTGTCGAGCACCTCACGAGCACCACCGATGTCGAAGTTGTCCTCGGTGCGGGAGTTCCACGGCAGTTCCAACACCGTGTCCAGCCAGGTGCGGATCCAGCCCACCTCGGGTGAGGCTTCGGCGGTTCGTTCCAGCTTGTCGACCTCGGTCAGCGTCGCCTTGCGCACATGTTCGGGCAGGTCTGCGGCTTCCACCCGGGCGCGGTAGTCCTGCTCCTCGGTGGCGGGCTTGCCATCAAGCTCGGCCAGCTCCTTGCGGATCGCGGCGAGCTGCTGGCGCAGCAGGAACTCCCGCTGCTGGCGCTCCATGCCCTCCTTGACGTCCTTATTGATCGTCTCGGCAACCTCGAGCTCAGCGATCTGCTCGTGCGCCCAGCCGATGAGTTTCTCCAGCCGCTGCGCCACATCCGAGGTTTCCAGCAGCCAGAGCCGCTGCTCCTTGCTGAGGTAGGAGGCATACCCGGCGAGGTCGGCCACTGCGCCGGGCTCATCGACCTGCCGCACCGAGTCGATCACCTGCCAGGCGCCGCGGCGCTGCAGGATGGTGATCATCAGTGTTCGGTATCGGTTGGCCAGTTCCTGAGCACGCTCACCGACCGCGGTCTCATCGAGGACGGTGGCCTCCACCCACAACGCCGCACCCGGACCGGTCGTAGCGGTTCCGATCCGGACCCGCGAGGTGCCGCGCACCACCGCGGCCTGCTCCCCACCGGGCAGCCGGCCGATCTGCTCCACCACACCCCACGCGCCGACTGACGCGTATCTACCGTCGAGCCGGGGCACCAGCAGCACCGATGCCTGCGCGCCGGAATCCGAGTTGGCCGCACGAGCGGCTTCGAGAGCAGCCCGAACCTCGCCGTCGGCGAGTCGCACCGGCACGACCATCCCCGGTAGCACCACGAGGTCATCTAGCGGCAGCACCGGCAACTTCATAGTCTCGGTCACACTTGTCACTCTCTGCGAGAAGATTGAGTCCACCACGCTCAACCATGGTCGCCATCGCGGTATTCCGTACTCGGCCCGGGATCACGGGGGTCCGACGTGGACGCTGGAGGACGGGGTACCGGTCTCAATCTGTCGGCTGATCGCTATCGCATCGTTGATCGGGATCGCCAAGCCCTCGCCACCGGCGGCCCCCGACTCTGCCCTATCCGGGCCTGCCGTGATCACTCCCACGACCTGTCCAGTGGCGTTCACCAGCGGTCCTCCGGATTCACCAGGCTGCACGTCAGCGGCCACCCGGATCATCCCGGTGAGCTGCTGAGAGGTACCGGCGATGTCGTCTCTGACGGTCACTGTCTGGTGCAGGGCGGTGACCCTGCCCCCCGCGATGCTCGGGGTGCCGCCGCGGCCGCCGGCATTGCCGATTGCCGCGATCTCCTCCCCGACGTCAACCGTGCCGGAGTCTCCGATCAAGGCGGTGGCCAAGCCCGAGGCGCCCTGTAGCTGGAGCACGGCGATGTCATGAGTGCTGTCGTAGCCCAGGACGGTGGCCGGGTAGGTCTGGCCATTGCCGATATCGGTGACGGTGATGCTGGTGGCGCCATTGATCACGTGATTGTTCGTGAGCACATGGCCGGATGGGTCGAGCACGATTCCGGTACCTGCTGCTTGGACGTTCGGCTTGCTCAACCGGGTATTGATGTCCACCAGAGCTGGGTTGACCCCGGCTGCGAGCGCAGGGAGGTCCAGCGAAGTGCTGGACGCACCGGACGAGCCTAGCCGCGGTGTGGTGAGGGCTGGGGCGTTCGTCGGTGATGCGGTCGCCGGTGGCGAGGTTGCCGGTAGCGGGACTGTGGGCACGGTGGCGGGTGGTCGAGTTGTGGACGGCGCTGTTTCGGACGGTTCGGCCGCGAATGGTGGGGCCGTCGACGGCGCCACCGTAGGCAGTGTGGTTGTGGGTGACGGGTCGATCGACGGGACCGCGGCCGACGGGGATGTGGGGGGCGCCGCGGTGGATGGAGCGGTTGCCGGCGGTGCGGCGGAATAGGCGGGCCACCCGGCGCATCCCACGCCAACCGCGGCCACCGCTACCAGTGTCCCGATCAGCAGGATCATTACTAAGTGCCGTTTCGGGGATAGTGTGGCTGGCGTCGTGCGGGCGTATTGCTGGTGACCACCAGGTCGGTGGCTTGCCGGAGGCCGATAGCCGCCTTTCACGCGCCGCAGACATCCGCGAGCACCCGACCGGCCGGGAGCCACCCACACCGATCCCATGGGCGCGAGGTTGCGCCGCGAAGGTGAACAAGAAAAGTCCAGCAGCCGACCAACAGATTGCGACAAGCCCTATGAGGGACGGCGTGTTCCAGAACGTCGTTTCTGCAACGCTAGCTAATCAAAAACGCTCATCTGATATTCACGTCAACACGTGATATGGCGGCCCAGAACCGGGCCCAGAATAGGTTCATGTCTTGCTCAGAACTGAACTCGATCACGGGTAATGGGCGAGGGCTGGCTGGCAGTACTACTGTGTCGTGGCTGGCTCCGCGCTGAATGCAGGCAGAGAGCTGAATGCAGGCAGAGAGCCAGACCGCAAGACGGTGTATGAGACGGTTCGTGAGATCGTTCGGCAGGCGGTCAGGATGACGCCAGGCCAGGCATGATGTTCTTGCATCGGTCCATGACATCGACAGTGAACCCGACGGCAGTACTTGCATTGGTACACGACGCGAACGAAGAAACACACGTTCGTGAATTTGCTCTTGCACCGGCACGTGAGCTTCTGGGACGGTACCCGTGAGCGATATACCGATGAAATTCCGCACCTGCAGCAAGGGAGTTACATCGTGGTATTCCGCACCCTGAGGCGACGAAGGCGACTCGTGGTAAGGCGTGGCTTGGTTGGATTGCGGGAAGAGCTTGCAAGTATGCGGCCAGGTCAGATGGTGGCCGGTCGGTGAGGCCGCGTTTGTTCTCCGCTGCGGGCTCCGGTGACGTGAGCCTGCCCTCGGAGGTGGAGCGGCTGTTGCTCGACGTGGTCGACGATGGGTTCGTCGTGTATTGCTGCGGACCCAAAGCGGCGCCGAGCGCACTGGTCGCCTGCTACCAGTGGAAGAAATACGTTGATCTCGTCACCATCCGGCGCGTCGATCGAGTCACCACGGCGAGGGTCGTTGCGCCGCAACACGGACGGGTCGATGTGTTCGCCCCCGAGGCTGTGGTGTGGGCTTATGAAGGTCCGCCGCAGTGCGCACTACGGGCACTATTCGACTTGGTGCATCCCGATCATCCCGCTGCCCCGGTGAGTGCATACCCGGCCCCACCATCCCTGCGCATCTCCCCCGCCGAGCAACGTCCGACGACCATCCGGCTTCCGGCGCCGTGCCAGGCCGGGATGCGAGATTTCCGCCTTGCCGTCGCGATGGCGGCCGGAGGTAGCAGGCCAACCATGACTGAATCGATAGTTGAGGAGTGCGTGAGGTGATCCGATGCCGTTGACGCCCGCCGACATCCGCAACGTCGCTTTTAGTAAGCCGCTGCTCGGAAAGCGCGGCTACAACGAGGACGAGGTCGACACTTTTCTTGACCTCATCGGTGCCGAGCTTGCCCGGCTGATCGAGCAGAACAACGGTCTCAGAAAGCAAGTTGAGCAGCGCGATCGAAAGCTCCGCGCTGCGGGGGACCCTGGGCGCAACCTCCGCCCGATGCAGCAGGTGTCGACAAGCTGCACCCATGACACCCAAGCCGCCAAGGTGCTGGGGTTGGCCCAGCAGATTGCCGATCGGCTGACCGGCGACGCCAAGGTCGAGGCCAACGGAATGTTGCGGGAGGCCCAGACCAGATCTGAGCAGCTGCTTGCCGACGCGAGGACGAAGGCCGATACCCTGGTCAACGAGGCTAGGACCCGCGCCGAGGCTTTACTCAACAGTGCTCACACCAGGGCTGAGGCCCTGGATCGGCAGTCCCAGGAGAAGCTCGCGACCCTCGAGCGGGACGCCGCGCAGAAGCACTGCGAGATCATCGGCTCGATCAGCCAGGAGAAGAGTGTCCTGGAGAAGAAGGTCGATGAACTGCGTACGGTTGAACGTGAGTGCCGCAGCCGGATGAAGGTCTACCTGGAATCGCAACTCCGCGAGCTGGATCTGCACACATTCGCCGCGCCAGCAGACACCGCGCCCAATCAGCAGAATGGGTTCAGCGTGGCCGCCGAACACCGTGCTGACGTCGAAATAAGCAGAATCGGGGCTGACGTGGCGAGACTTCCAAACCGGAGCGGGCCGATCAGCACGGAAACCATCGACGAAGCAGGTATGCACCACCTACAGTGGGAACCCGCCGTTTAAGCGACGGCTCCCACGTCGCGCTCATCTCAGGCCGTTCTGGCCTACCGCACGGCGCCGTCGGATCCTGGTCGTAAACCATCTATCCGGCACGCCGAGATACGCCGGCGGTCCCTCGCATGGTTCCGGTCTCCGCTTACGGCCGGCCATCCTCCGTTCGTGAAGGATAGTCGGCCGAACGGGTGATGTGATGCCTCCGTATCGGGGGAGTACAGTGATCAAAGTGACTGGGGGAGATCAGATCACCACGAACGGTGGCCGCTGGGGCAGGCGGTGTTGACGCCACCGCGTTCGTGGAATAGAGCCATACAGATAGGTTTCGCTCAGGTTTGCGTGAATCGTTAAAACTGTCGCGAAGGATCTCAACTATTCTTATTGCAACGGTTCGGATGCTTCAGCATGTTTCCGATCGCATCACGGATACGAGGCGAGACACGGTGAGACTAGACGCAGTGCGAAAGAGAAGTTCGCTTGCGACGAGCAGCATAATTGAGGCAGCGCAGAGAAAGGACCTGAAGATTGACACTGCCGTAGTACACTCCGCTCGGTTCTGGAACTATCTACTCGGCGGTAGAGACAACTATGCGGTCGATCGGGAGGCGGCAGAGCAAATTCTTCTGTTAATTCCGAGCCTCCGCGCCACTGTGCGCGCCGAGCGGGGATTTCTGGTCCGCGCTGTCCGGCACTTAGCCGGCGACGCGAAAGTGCGCCAGTTCCTCGACATCGGCACTGGTCTGCCGACAGCCAGCAATACTCACGAAGTGGCGCAGGCGGTGGCGTCGGAATCTCGCATCGTCTACGCCGACAACGACCCGTTAATCATGGCTCACGCGCGTGCGCTGCTCACCAGTACGCCAGAAGGTGCCACCGACTACGTTCACGCCGACCTTCGCGAACCCGATATAATCTTGGAAGAAGCTGCCCGGACGCTGGACTTCACTCAGCCAGTTGGGCTCATGCTATTAGGGATTCTGAATTTCATACCAGATGCTGACGACGCTCACGCGATTGTGAATCGGCTCTTGGCGGCGCTGGCTCCAGGTAGCTACCTGGTTATTTCGCACCCCACGACAGAGATCGATGGTGAGGCGATGAAAGAGGCCATGCGGTTCTGGAACCAAAGCGGTGCAGCTCCGATAGTGGCTCGGAGCCGTCAGCAGCTCGCTCGTTTCTTTGATAATCTGGAGTTGCTCGAGCCTGGCGTAGTCTCGTGTTCCTTGTGGCGGCCCGACCCATCTGAAATCGGCTGCCCTGTGGAAGTGTTTCATTTCAGTGGCGTCGGACGAAAACCATAACGCGCATTGTCGAGGGGAGAACGTATCAACGAGATGGTCTCTCCTCGCTCGTTCCCGGTGGTTGCGATCAATCCCTGCTGGATGAACGGAGCGGCGCGCCGGGGCCGGGAAGCATGGCAAGCGGTCTATGGTGGCCGCATCCGGTGTTCTTTACGGGAGGAGTGGAGTGGCCGCACCTCGGCCGAGTCAGGATCCGACCGGCGGTCAGGTTCCGACACGATCGCAGGGACCGACCGCGCTGCGGATTGCGTTGGGCACTCAGCTGCGTCGGCTCCGCGAAGCGCGCGGAGTCAGCGCCGAAGCAGCCGGCTACGCGATCCGGGCGTCGCATGCCAAAATCAGCCGCATGGAGCTCGGACGGGTGGGCTTCAAGGAACGAGACGTGTCAGATCTGCTCACCCTCTACGGCATCACCGACGAGCACGAGCGGCGAACGTTCCTGGCCCTGGCCCGGAGGGCCAACGTGCCCGGCTGGTGGCACCAGTACAGCAACATCCTACCGAGCTGGTTCGAGATGTACCTCGGCCTGGAGCAGGCCAGTTCAGTCATCCGCACCTATCAGCCGCAATTCCTGCCCGACCTGCTGCAGACGCGAGAGGTTGCCCACGCCGTCATCCAGCTTGGTCACCCAGACGCGACTCCGAGCGATATCGAACGGCGTCTTGCGCTGCGTATGACACGTCAGGAAATCCTCGTCCAGCCTGGAGCGCTCAACTTGTGGGTAGTGTTCGACGAGGCGGCGCTATGGCGGCTTGATCAGCGTTCAACGATGCGGGCACAGATCCAGCATCTGATCAAGATGGGTGAGCTGCCCAACGTCAGGATTCAGGTGATACCGATCTACTTCGGTGTGCATGTAGCGGTAGGCGGCCCGTTTGCGATCATGCGCTTCTCCGAACCAGACCTGCCCGACATCGTCTACCTTGAGCAACTCACCAGCGCCCTGTACCTGGACAAGAGCCAGGATGTCCAGCACTACCTGATGGTCATGGACCGCTTATGTGTCGGGGCTAAATCTCCGGCTGAGACAATCAGGTTCCTCAGTGACGCCCTCAAAGAGCTGTGAATCGCTGATGTAGCAGGCTTGAGATATGGCACTAACACTTGGCGAGGCCCCGCTGTCCTCTCGCCCCCGCG
>DASYMC010000398.1:0-3000 GCA_036009255.1 Pseudonocardiaceae bacterium | reverse complement strand
CAATGGCTTCTTCTGGCATCAAAGTTATGGTGGCCTCTACTACAACCCATTGACAAACCTGACGCGGTCAACGCGGCGACCGCCCGCGGGTTGCCCATCCTGACCGCACGACCCGACCCGGTTCAAGCAACGGCCGGGGAGCAATTCGGCGTCGGTAGCGTACAGACGCCCCTGACGGTCGTGATCTGCGGAGAAGTCCGCGTGGCCGAGCGCCCCTGGTTAGGGCAGCCGACGTAGGATCACGCTCGTGTCGACGGCCCGGATGACTTCGGGGATGATAGGGGTCGGCGCGCGTTGCTATGACAGTCCGACTGTGCGGTCTGTGGTGCTGTGCCGGTTCCTTGCATGGGGTGACGCTGCTGTACCAGGCCTAACTATCGTCGCGCGAGTCCCATTGACCAGGGCAGCGGAGGGGCGTTGACGACGAGTGAGTTGAACTGGATGTGCAATTACGGCGGTTGATCAAAAAATTTGACGCCATTGTGGTGATAGGTGATGTGGAGATCCGAAGGGTGTCTTATTGTGGAGGCGCATCAGTGACACGGTTCTCCTGGAGACCGCCGGACACACTTCTTGTCCGGCGGTGCGGTTGCCGCAGCGGATGTCCCCCATTTTCGCTGCGGCAACATCGTCGACCTCCGGCAGCTTCCTGCGGGACGCAAGCACCATGAACACGCCTTTTAGCCGGCCACGGAGTTCCTTGAGTAGGACCCAGTGACTTTTTTCTTTCATAAGTCCCCGTGTTTACCGATATCTGCCGCAGGCAAGGGTCCTGGCTCGAAGGTTACCAGTCGTGGCCGCCACCGGCTGCCCATTTGCTTGGGTAGTCGAATCGGGAGCAGCGTGGGCAAGCTTGTGGGCCTGGTATCGATTATAGTTTTTTGAGTGTGTCGTTAAGTAGGGTGAGAGTCTGAGTGGGGGCTGCGGCTTCGGTGCACAATCGGTGCATGACCCTAAGGTAGCGTTGGACATCCTCGTTTTTGTCCAGGTAGACGGCGCTGGTGAGCTGTTCGAGGTAGACAATATCTGGTAGGTCGGCATGCGGGAATCGTAGAATCGTGAAGGGACCGCCAACGCCCACGTGCGCTCCGGAATATATTGGGATAAGTTGGATCGAGACGTTAGGGAGTTCCGCCATGACGATCAAATGCTGAATTTGCTCGCGCATCACTGAATTCTTATTGAGCCGCCACAGCGATGCCTCCTCAAATACCGCCCATAAAGAAGGCGCGTCGGGTCGGGTCAGGATTTCCTGGCGTGTCATCCGTAGCGCAATCTTGCGCTCGATCTCGTCGGCCGATTGGCCTGGGTAGCCCAGTTCAATGACGGTACGAGCGACCTGCGGTGTCTGCAGGAGGCCAGGCACAAGCTGGGTTGGTAAGTACGAATCACAGAGCTCGCCTGCTCCAAGCCAAGGTAGGCTTCAAACCAACTCGGGATAATGTCGCTGTACTGGTGCCACCACCCGGGCACGTTGGCCCGTCTGAGCAAGGTCAGAAATGCTTCTCGTTCTTGCTGGGCGCTAACACCGTAGAGAGTGAGCAACTGCAGCACGTCGCGCTCCCTGAAGCCGACCCGTCCCAGTTCCATGCGGCTGATCTTGGCGGCGGATGCGTGGATCGCCCGGCCGGCTGCGGCAACCGTGACTTTGCGGGCTTCGCGGAGTCGACGTAATTGGGTTCCCAACACGACGCGCAGCGCCGTTGGGCTTGTCAGCCGCCGTGTGTCGCCGGGGTGATCCGGACTGGCGGAAGGTGTCCCGACCAACCCAACAAGCCCGCAACCTGGTGATGGATCTTGGCGATCGCGTCACCCAGTTCCGGGTCCTGATCCGAGACCGGGCCAGCCAATTCACCGCATCCTTCGATGCGGTCCTCGCCGATGTGGGCATCCGTGTGGTCGGGATTCCTCCGCGTTGTCCGCGGGCGAACTGTTTCGCCGAACGGTTCGTGCATACGGTCAGAGCCGAACTCACCGACCGGATGTTGATCTGCAATCAGCGGCACCTGCGTGTGGTGCTCGCGGAATATGTTCGGCACTACAACGGTCGACGGCCGCACCGCAGCCGTGACCTTCGCCCACCACGACCGATCCACCCCGTCGCGGACCTGACCCACGAACGTATTACGCGTCGACCAGTTCTGGGTGGGCTGATCAACGAGTACGAACGGGCACCGATGAACTGCTGCTCATCGTAGGTGGCCAACTTGTGGAACCCCACAAGCTCTCCAGCAGCCTCTTACTGGCTGTTTCGCTGCCGGCAGTGGCGTCCTAGTTGAGGTAGTCGCGCAGCGACTTGGAACGGGAAGGATGGCGCAGCTTGGCCATGATCTTGGATTCGATCTGCCGGATGTGCTCGCGGGTGATCCCGTACATCCGGCTGATCTCATCGAGGGTACGTGGTTGGCCGTCGGCGAGACCAAATCTCAGCCGGACGATGCCGGGCTTCCCGGGCGCCCGGTGGGGTTATTTCTGCCAGCCGATGGTTTCCGGTGTGGCCACGAAGAAGCGTCCGGCGCCGTAGTTGGCCAGGCCGTGTTTGACGGCGATGATGGCCGGCCGGCTGGTCGTCGGCATGATTCCGTAGGTGGTGAACGCCTCGGTCTCTAGCTGGTTGGCCTTGGCGTACTGCTGTTGCGGAGTAGGCAGTGTGTTGACGGCCCGCAGCTGCGTGTCTAGCGCCGGGCTGTTCACTCCGGAGTGGATGAGCGTGGTGTTCGAGCAGTAGAACTGGCAGAGGTAGGCGATGCCGTACGGGTCGGACTGGGTGATCCCGGAGGAGAGCATGTCGAAGCGCTTGCCGGTGACGATCGCTGAGGACTCGTTGGACGGGACCTGCCGGATGGTCAGCCGCACGCCGATGTGGTGGAGCATGGCGGCGGTGGCAGCCGCAACTGACTTGTCGACCGGGTCGTCGCCGAGGTTGACGTAGGTGAACTCCAGGGGCTTGCCGTCTTTGCCCCGGATCCCGTCCGGGCCTGGTATCCAGCCGGTCGCTTG
>DASYMC010000397.1:0-7349 GCA_036009255.1 Pseudonocardiaceae bacterium | reverse complement strand
GGTCAACCGGCTCGCCAGAGCCGGATTGGTCTACCGGACGCCGGACCCTGAGGACCTGCGACGCGTCCTGCTGGCCGTAACCAGTAAGTCAGCTCAGATGATCGGCAAGATCGATCCGGACACCGCCCGGCGCCTGCAGGTTGTGTTGACCACCATGGGCTCGGCGGCGCAGCGAGTACTCACCGAGGTCATCAAGGACACCGCGCGCCGACTCGCCCGCTGACGGTCGTCAACCGCCTCCGCGCTGGGTCCGAAGGTGCTTCCGGTCGCCGGACCAAAGAATCGTTAGGTGATTCCGCCTGTCACCGACGTTACTCGCCGAGTTCGTGCCTGACCTCGATGAGGTCGTGAGAGCGGGAACGGTGTTGGTAGGCGATATCCTCTAACCTACCTGGGTTGGGCACCTCTCCGAATCTGTTCCTAGTCCAAGGCGGGTATCCGCGATGAACATCTCACCCCAGCGGGACAGCCGCCTTGTAAACACTATCAACGAGGGGTACGACAAACTTTATGAATGGTGGCCATGATCCGCTCTCTACTTATCGACAACTACGATTCCTACACCTACAATCTGTTCCAGCTCATGGCACAGGTTTACGGTGTGGATCCGGTGGTTGTCCACAACGATGATCCTCGCTGCGTCGAACTGGCCGACGAGTCGAGCTGCGTTGTCATATCGCCTGGGCCAGGAGATCCGCGTGATCCGCACGACTTCGGCATGTGCGCGGAGGTGCTCCGGCAGACTCAGGTGCCATTGCTAGGGGTGTGCCTGGGGCATCAGGGGATCGGTGCGATCGCTGGCGCCGATGTGGTACGCGCCCCGCAGGCCAGGCACGGTTACGTCAGCAAGGTACGACACACAAGCGATGAGCTTTTCCGCGGCATACCGCAAGGTTTCTCTGCGGTGCGTTATCACTCGTTATGTTTGAGTGAGCCGTTGCCGCCAGAACTGGAGCCGATCGCGTGGTCGGAAGACAGCGTTCTAATGGCACTTCGTCACCGGTGGCGCCCTTTCTGGGGCGTTCAGTTCCACCCGGAGTCCATCCTCACCGAGTACGGTTCCCGACTGCTGGCGAATTTCGGCCAGATCGTGGCCTCACACCAGAAGCGCAGCGGCGTCGCGGCTGGCAAACGACTGTACACGGCGCACACCAGAGAAATCCGGGTCCGAGCCGACAGTGCGGTGGTCTACTCGGCGTTGTTCGGCCGGTCTCCGCACACGGCATGGCTCGACAGCGTTCGCACCGATCTCAGCGCGGCCCGGTTTTCCTACCTGGTCGAGGCGTCCACTCAACTTGGCGAGGTACTGACTTATCGGTTGACCGAAAGAAAAGTGTTCATCGAGGAAGTCGGGGGTGCCATACGCAGCATTCCCGGCTCCATATTCGACGTCCTGGACAAGGAGGTCGACCGCCGCGTCATCAATGCCCCTCAACTGCCATTCGATCTCGTCGGAGGATTTGTCGGCTATTTCGGGTACGAGCTCAAAGCCGAATGTGGGGCCGCAGCTGCGCACACCTCCGAGCTGCCGGACGCGGTTTGGATCTTCGCGGACCGCCTGGCTGTCGTCGATCACGCCAACGACACTGTTCATCTCGTCGCGCTCAGCGGCACCTCGCCGCAGTCGGAGACGGCCGCCCTGCGCTGGTTGGACTCGGCCGAGGTGATCGTCCGGAAGGCTGCCGACCGCAGTACCACCCGGGCCGAATTCGATCAACCCGAGAGCCCAAGCTCCGGGGCGCTGCGGGCGTCCGCGGAGACCGCCTTAGCCCGGGATCGCGAGCAGTACCTCGCTGATATCCTGCATTGCAAAGAGAAGCTGCTCGCGGGCGAGACCTACGAGATCTGCGTGACCAATACGTTGCTCTTCCCCCGCACAATCGACCCACTGCGCTTCTACGCCCGACTACGTCGCCGGAACCCGGCGCCGTATTCCGCTTACCTCTCGGCTGGTGGGGTGCAGATCGCCTGCTCCTCTCCGGAGCGGTTCCTCAGGATCGACCGAGGCCGAATGGTCGAGAGCAAGCCAATCAAGGGAACGCTGCCCCGGGGCTGCATCGCCGACGAAGACGATCGGCTGCGGCGCTCGCTCGCGTCGGATCCCAAGACCCGCGCCGAGAACCTGATGATCGTGGACCTTCTCCGGAACGACCTCGGCCGGGTGTGTGAGCCCGGAAGCGTGCATGTACCCACCTTGATGCAGGTGGAGTCCTACGCGACAGTGCACCAACTCGTGTCGACCGTGCGCGGCCGGCTGCGTCATGACGTCTCGGCAGTGGACTGCGTGCGCGCCTGTTTCCCGGGCGGCTCAATGACAGGGGCGCCCAAACTGCGCACGATGGAAATCATCGACGAGATCGAGACACGGGCGCGAGGTCCCTACTCCGGCGCGATCGGATTTCTGAGTTGCAATGGGACCGCGGATTTGAACATCGCGATCAGGACGGCGGTATTCACCGAGAATGACCTGCTTATTGGTGCGGGTGGCGCGATTGTACTCGATTCGGACCCGGCCGCCGAGTATGAAGAGATGCTGCTCAAGGCGATGGCGCCCATGCTGGGGCTAACCTCCGCCTGTCTGACGGTGACGTCCGGATCCTTTCGGTGAATGGGCGACACCTCGACGGAACGGCGGCCCGATTCGTGCGCGTGGCGACGCTCGCGCTGCGATGGAGCAGTGCCGACCACCATGGGCTCGGCGGCCCAGCGGACACTCGTCGAGGTCCTCAAGGAGATCGCGCGGTGCCTGACTTGCCAAGCAGCTCCGGCTAGTCAACCCCCGAAGGAGGTGTTGATGCGGCACTATCGGGGGGTGCACACAGCGATGCATTCCGCGATCGTCCCAGATGCCCTATTCGATGACCCAGACCTGGAGGCCCGCTGGCGAGCCCGGTTCAGCGCCCCCCGGGTCAGCCTGCCGCAATGGGCTCGCGACGCCCCGGATCGCTGCCTTTACACTTCCAACGCCTCGGGCACCGTGGAGGTCTACGCGTGGGACCGGGTCACTGGGACGCACCGGCAGGTCACCGACCGCCCGCATGGCACGCATATCGCCACCGTGACGCCCGACGGTCAGCAGGTGTGGTGGTTCGCCGACAACGACGGCGACGAGTTCGGTAGCTGGATGACCGAGCCCTTTGCCGGACGGCCCGCCGACGAGCGGCCCCAGCCAGCCGTGCCGGGCACCGGACCGGGTTACCCGGCCGGGGTGGATCTCGGGCGGCGAATCGCCGCAGTGGGTTCCTCCACCGACGAGGGCACTACGGTGTGGATCTCCCGGGACGGCACCGCCCAGGTCATCTACCGCAGCGAACACGACGCCGGGGTAGGAGCACTATCCCGTGATGAGAGGCTGCTCGCGATCATGCATTCCGAGCACGGGGACTCCCGGCATCCCGCGGTCCGGGTTCTGGACATCGGTCCGGACGCCACCAGCGGGGGCGTCGCCGAGAAATGGGACGGCCCCGGTAAAGGCCTGGAGGTTGCCGGTTTCGCGCCGCTCGACGGCGACTCCAGGCTGCTGCTCACCCACGAGCGACGTGGTCGCCAGGAGCTGCTGATCTGGGACGTCGCAACAGGCATCGAGACCGAGATCGTACTGAAGCTGCCCGGAGAGTTGGCAGCTGACTGGTATCCCGATGGCACTGCACTGCTCATCGAGCATCAGCACGCAGCTCGCTCAACGCTGCACCGCTACGAGCTCGCCTCCGGGGAGCTGACCGGACTGGAGGTTCCCCCCGGCACCGTCGGCGGTGCGGGGGTGCGGCCGGATGGCACTGTCGAGTACGCCTGGTCCTGCGCCGCCGAGCCGCCCACTATCAGAGCGCTATATCCTGATGGCACCGACCGTGCGCTGCTGAGCCCGGAGGGCGAGCCGGCCCCTGGCTCGCAACCGGTGACCGACCAGTTCGTGCCGACCCAACCCGGCGCGACCCCACACAGCACTGTGCATGCTCTGGTGGCCAGACCTGGCGCCGCCCTGGAAGCTCCGCTGCCCACCGTGTTCCTGCTGCACGGCGGCCCGGACGCTGCTGATGAGGACCGCTTCTCGGCTGACCGGGCGCTCTGGCTCGACGCCGGTTTCGCCGTCGTGCACGTCAACTACCGTGGATCAGCCGGATACGGCTCGGCCTGGCGGGATGCCATTGTGGGACGACCAGGTCTCACGGAACTGGACGACGTCGCCGCTGTACACGATTGGGCGGTCTCCAGCGGCTTAGCCGATCCGGCACGGTGCGTGGTGGAGGGCTGGTCCTGGGGTGGCTACCTGGCCCTGCTTGCCCTCGGGACCCAGCCGCAGCGCTGGGCTGCCGGGGTAGCCGGGGCCCCTGTAGGCGATTACGTCGCCGCGTACGCCGATGAGATGGAGCCGCTGCGCGCCTACGACCGTGCCCTGTTCGGCGGCTCACCCGATGAGCTGCCTGAGCGCTACGAGCTGTCGTCCCCGATCAACTACGCGGCCGAGGTGCGCGCTCCGGTGCTGGTGCTGGCCGGGGAGAATGATCCGCGCTGCCCGATCCGTCAGATCGACAACTACCTCGTCCGGCTCACCGAGCTGGGCAAGGACTACCGGTGCTACCGCTACGACGCCGGGCACGGGTCGCTGGTGGTAGCCGAAAATCTCCGCCATGCAGCCGTTGAGGTGGCATTCGTCCGCGAGGCACTCAGCGGTGTTTGAATTGCTGGCTCAGCCAGCGGTGTCTGAATTGCTGGCTCAGCCAGCGGTGTCGGCCTGCCGGCTCAGCGACCGGTCGCGCGCTTTCGGCAGTCTGACTTTACCCTTGGTCAACGTGGCGGTAATGCTCAGCGAGGAAGCTGGGCCAGGAGGTGGTCAGTGTGACCCTGTGGCGGCTGCACGTCGACGTGGCCGATCAACCCGGTCGGCTTGGCGCGCTCGCCGCCACGATCGGTGGCTGCGGGGCCAACATCGTCTCGCTGCATGTCGTGGGGGAGCCGGCTCAGGACGGTGCGGTCACCGACGAGCTGCTGGTCAAGGTGCCGCCGCAACTTCCGGTGCCGACGCTGGTGGACGCCGTCGAGGCCGCCGGGTTCCCGGTCACGGTAGTCGTGCAGGCCGACGCGCAGGAACTGGCTGATCCGGTGAACACCGCGCTGGCGCTCGCGCACTGCGTAGCGGTGGACCCCGGTAGCGCCGCTCGAGCGGTGGCCGCCCTGCTGCGAGCTGAACTGGCCGGGGGAGGTGCGCCACCAGCCGCGCATCACGCCGAGATCGGCACCGGCGCGACCCGGGTACGGCTGCGCCGCGGCTGGCCGTTCACCGCCACCGAGATCTCCCAGGCGGCGGCTCTGCTTGAGCTCGCCGGAAGCTCCGACGGGCGGCGCTTGCCGCAAACCCGGATGAGCGTTCAGCTCACCGACGGCGCCGAGGTGGTGCTCCGGGCCGCGACCGCAGCCGACGCGCCGCTGGTCGCCGCGCTGCATGCACGCTGCTCACCGCAGACCCGATCGCTGCGTTCGCTGCCGACCAGGCCGGTGCTAGCCGCAGCGGTGCTGCAACAGCTGATCGGGGCAGATGGCTCCACCAGCATGCTAGCGGTGACTACCGATGGTGGTGCCGCAGTCGGCGTGGCGAATCTGGCCCGCAGTGCACCGGGTACAGGTGAGATCGCGCTGCTGGTGGAGGATTCCTGGCAGGGTCGGGGTGTCGGCACGGCGCTGGCCCGCAAACTGGTGGAACTGGCCCGGACAGATCAGCTCACCGAGGTCGTCGCGATGTCCCAAGTGGGCAACGGCGCGGTGACACGGGTACTGCGCCGGGCCGGGCTGCGGCCACGCGGCCGGCTGGAGGGTGGCGTCCTGTGTGTCCGGGCCGCCCTGCAATCCGAGGAACCCATCCCGAACACACCGACCCACGCCAGCCTCGCCTAGGACCCGCGGACCACCTTGATCGCGAAGCTTCAACGTGAAACTTGTGCTACCGCCTCAGCCACCGTGGCGGCCCGGGGCAGCAGCCTGCCCACCTGAGTTACCTCCAACGCGCGCAGCACCACCCGGTTTCGTGCCACCAGCCGCAGTGCCATTCCTCCGGCGCGCACGTGATCAGCGATTTCGACCAGTAGACCGATCCCGCACGCAGCCAGCAAGGACACCTCGGTGCAGTCCAGAACCACCCCTCGGTGGGCGCCGCGCACTCGTTGGTACAGGTGTTCTCGCAGCAGCCCCACAGTGGCCAGGTCAACCTCACCGGCCACCCGTAGCACCAGCACCTCTCCTGAGTCGGGAATGTTCGGCGGGCAGGTTGCCATGCTGTCGAACCAGAGGTGTCCGGGTTTGCCGCACTCGATGCGGTGCCGAAGAGAGCGATCGTCGTGCGCCATCTGGCGACACCGGGCGCGCGCCGATACAGCTTCATGTCGCATTTCTCGGGCTGTGGCGGCCGTCATCTGTGCCAGTCGAATCTGTTCGGAGAATCGATCGGAAGCCATCAGCGGTTCCTGAGTGAAGTGTCGACCTCGATCCCTGGCTCCTCAGGGCTACAGTCAGCCATGCCAGGAATACGGCAGGTTCAGATGGCCTGTCAAGTCGGCACACGCGGTCGAGGACAAGGTGTTGATCGCGGCGCAGCACGTCGCCAGGTCACTGTTGTTCGAGGGAGGCGTCGCTAGGTATCGGCAACTCACCCACCATCGTCAGTTGCTCGGCGATGTCACGCAGCTTCGTGTGGGTGAGCTGGCTGGCCCGGACCAGCAACCTGAACGCCTGCTCGGCGGTGAGCTTGTGCCGTTCCATCAGGATACCTTTGGCTTGCCCGATGAGGTCACGGGTTTCCACTGCGCGAGTCAGCTGTTCGTTGCGCTGGGCCCCCGCCATCGCCACCGCGGCATGAGAGGCGAACAGCAGTCCTACATGTTCGGACTCCTCGTCGAAAGCGTTCGCGTTCCGGTTGTAGAGGTTGAGTGCTCCCAGGTTGTCGCCGACGACGTACAGCTGGAAGGACAGCATGCTGCCCACTCCCAATTGCACCGCTCGTGCCGTGAACTCGGGCCAGCGATCGTCATTGACGAGGTCGGGAACCCGGACCGTCCGATGCGTCCAGATCGTGTTCAAACAGGGGCCCTGGCCCGTCTGGTACTGCACTGCATCGGCCGCTCGCACCAACTCGTCCGTCCAGGCCGGCGTGTCGATCTCGCGACGACCTTTGACTTCACTGATACCGGCGTACTGCGCACCCGGCACGCTGTTCACCGCCGCAGCCACGATGCCCGTCAGAGTGTCCTGCAGCGTGTCCTCCTGCTGCAGGGACCGAGCGAGCTCACCCATCTGGATCGCCAACGCATCCTGTTCGGCGATCTCACCGGTGTCACTGCTCGACACCCGGCCCCGACCCG
>DASYMC010000396.1:0-5148 GCA_036009255.1 Pseudonocardiaceae bacterium | reverse complement strand
CCTTTTTTGGCCTCCTGCGCGCGGGTGGCGGCGAGGTAGGCGGCGGCGAGCATGGCCAGGGTGATGTGGGCGTACCAGGCCCGGTAGCCGCGGACCTGGTAGTGGTCCAGACCGGCTTCGTTCTTCGCGGTCTGGAGCACTCCTCGATCGCCCACCGGGCGCCCGCGACCGGATCAGCTCGGGACGGGGGTGTTCGCCAGGCCAGCGCAGCGGTAGAAACGCCAGCTCAGAATCTTTGCCCGGTGCCGGGCCGATCTGTCGGCGAACCAGCAGTCAGTGGCCTCACTCGGCCGGCAGAGCGTCGTTTTCCGCGGTGGGGTCCAGGGCGATGACAGCCCAGTCGTAGAGCCGTTCACCGTGCGTGTGATCGGCCACGAAGTCGCTTACGTGGCGGTCGGCCGGATCTTCTGATCATCATGGCGAACTCGACCCCGCGCCACCGAGCCGTCCGCGAGTTTGGCGCATCACGGCCGCCAACTCCCATTGCCCGCCCAGGCAAGAGGCAGGTGGGCGGCGTTTCGTACAACCTCATGGCCAGGTCAGACCTACCGCTGTGAGCGAGCAGGGACCGGCTCAGTCTGGTCCTTACCCGACACAGCGTGGTCCTTACCTTCCGCGGCTCAGGTCCATGTATCAACTCCGGTGACTCGACGCTCCTACCTATATAGCAACCGTCACCGCGAGCAAAACGTCGCAGAAGTCGCTACCCCAGCTGTCTCCAGATAACGCTATGTATCCGCCAGCCGTCTTTGTGGCTGCTCACGCATGAAGCAGGGAGGACTCAAGTCGATAATTAGCAGGAGCAAATCTCTATAAATGGCGCGAAACAACGAAGTTTGCCCAAACAGGACAAATATGAGCCGCCATGGGTGCAGGTTGACGAGGAAGCCAACCTGTAGTTTTCCACTTCTGAAATCGTTCACAAAGCCTCTAGAATTCGCACAAATTTCCAGAGGAACATCGGGAACCGTAGTGGGTCGTGGCGCCTATGGAAGACGAGGCCGTTGTTGGAGGGTGGAACATCGTGGGCGTCGGGCGCACGCTGGAACGCGACGCAGCGCTTGTCGCTGTGGCGCATTTGATGTCGGAGGCACGGGATGGACGGGGCGGCGCGCTATTCGTGGTAGGCGAAGCCGGTCTGGGCAAAACAACGATCTTGGACCAGGCGCGCGGGCTGGCTTATCCGGACATCCGGGTTGGATGGGCACGTGGCGATGTTATGGAAACATCGCTGCCCTTCGGGTTAATCGCCGCGGTCATCGATGCCCTAGATGCACCGGGCAATCTGCTAGAGCTGCCAGGGAGGAGTCCGAGCGCCGACGATGCTCAAGCAGAGCGATTCGGGCGCGTGCTGCACTGGCTGAAAGCAACTGTTACAGAACCTGTCTTGCTCATTCTCGATGACCTCCACTGGGCTGATCCAGATTCCCTTGCACTTGTATCGTTCTTGGTTCGTCGGATAAGAAAACTGCCAGTAGCAGTATTGGCGGCGTTGCGGCCATGGCCACGCGCTACTAATGACCTCGCCGTAGCGTTGACCTATGACGGATATGCGACAGTAGAACGGTTGGCACCATTAAGCCGTGATGCCGCAGCAATGTTACTGGCTGCCCGGCTGGGGGGCCCGATCAGTGCAGCAGCGTCGTGCACGGCCTTGGACCTATGCGGTGGCAACCCGCTGTTGCTCGAACAGGTGGCGACAATGGTCGGGCGGGGCACAGACATGGTAGCGCCAACCTGGAACGGAAACAGCAGTCGGACGAAGATCGTATTAACCCGTTTTGCCGGCGTGCCAGAGGTAGCAATCCGGTGTGCGCAGGCGGCCAGCGTGCTGGGTACGCGGTTTCGTCCCGAGCTGGCCACCGCTGTGGCTCAGTTGAATGAGCAGGAGGCTGACGTCGCACTAGATGCACTGTGCCGCAGTGGGCTGGTGCGATCGGAGACGGAAATGGCGGCGGAGTTCGTATATCCGTTGTTCCGTCAGGCTCTTTATGATGATCTGGCAGTGCCAGTACGGACTCGTCTGCACGCCCGAGCGTTCACCGCTCTGATCGCACAGGGACTCCATAGAGAGGCTATTGACCACGCGGTCCGCGCCGATCTCGCCGGTGACGAAGTTGCGATCACGGCAATGACACACGCTGGGATGGTCGCGTTGCGATCTGGTGCGTCCGCACTCGCGACACGCCATCTGCACGCCGCAGTGGACGCGGCGGGCAACCGTGCCGACGCCGACTTGCTACTGGCGCTGGCCGGGTCACTGGTGATCACGGGTCGTCCGGATGAAGCGATCCCCCTTTGTCACCGGCTGCGCTATGAGCAGCAGCTCATGGGGACCCAGCGGATACAGGCGTTGCGACTGCTCGGCCGTGCCTTCTCGGCCACCGGTGCATACAACGATTCAATAACGCACTTTATGGAGGCCGCGGAGTTAGCCGAGACTCACAACCCAGCAGTGACCATCGAAGTGTTGCTGGATGCTTCGCTGGCATCCTTGATGTCGACCGGACCAGCCAAGTCGCTGCCGCTGGCCGAACGCGCATACACACTCGCCGGCAATAGTGAAGCTCCGCTTTCCAACCGGGCCGCTTCTGTGTGGGGTTACCTGGCATTTCTATCTGGCGATCCGCAGGGGCTGACTGAGTGTGAGATGAGCGCGCGGACCGTCAAGGCAGCCGATTTGGCAAGTCTCCACGACTTACGTTGGTCCTGGGATGCATTAAGCACATTTAGCATTGCTGCTACTTTAGCCGAGCGCTTCGATGATGCAGAGGACGTTCTGCGTATGCTGGTAACTGCTGCAGGTCATATGGACGCCGCCGAAGTGACTTGTGGACTAGCAATAACGCAGGCAATCGTCGCCGCGCGGCGAGGCCGCCTCGCCGAGGCGCTCGACTTTACCGAACGGACCACCTCTGCGATTAACCCATTATCGGTGTACGTTTCTCAGGCGGATTCCATCCGCGCCGACGTTCTGCATCAGATGGGTCGAGACGTCGAGTCCATGGAATGGTGTGACCGGCTCGAGCCGGATGCCACTGCTCGCGATGAGTCATTCACGCTGCTTCGGCTCTGGAATGTCCGCGGGCAGCAGCTGCTTCGTGGCGGGAGGCCTGAAGCGGCTAGCGAGATCTATGTGCAGCTTGAGGAGCAGAACCATCGGATGGGCATAGGCGAGCCCTGCTTGATTCCCTGGGCCCGGCACGCCATCGCCGCGCATCTGAGTGCCGGCCGCACTCAAGATGTGCACCGCGTACTTGAATGGCTGGATCGTGGTGCCGCCCGACTGCCCTGCCGGTATCCGCGAATCGCTGCCGCGACCGGACGAGCGAGTCTGGCGGAGGCCGAAGGCGACTATGAGGCTGCTGAGGCGCATTTCAGTTCTGCTCTCACCCTGCACGACCGGGTTGACCTGCCGCTGGAACAAGTGGAGACGCTGCTGCGCTACGGAGCATTCCTGCGCAGGCGTGGGCGTCCCTGCCAAGCACGTCCATTGTTGGCTGAGGCAGCGATGATCGCCGAATCTCACCAGGCCGGTTGGCTTCACGCGCAGGTCTGTGAAGAGCTCGCGGCGGCCGGTGGCCGACGCCGCCGTAACCGCAGTCACGAGGATGCAACGAGGCTGACGACCCAGGAACAACGGGTCGCCGGGCTGGCCGCCGCTGGACACAGCAACAAGGCCATCGCTGCCCGGCTCACGTTGTCGGTCAAAACCATTGAATATCATCTTCAGCAGGTCTATACGAAGTTGGGAATCAGCTCCCGCCGTCAGCTGATGACTGGACACCATGAGGGCGAAAGGTCGTTGATCGCTAGCGCCTCCTGAGCGTTCAAGCAATCAAGATCAACTATGGGATCGCCCGGATCTCAACGCAGTCGGACAAGCGTCGAGGCGAGTTTAGATCAACGATAAAAACTAGGGAAATTCCTGATGCTTGGATCCGTATCGAAAATTACCATGCAGATACGCGCTCACGCGACAGCAGCAGGCACTTTGACTCAACGGTGAAGCGCTCAACTCTGTCGCATCACCAGAGGTTTAGTTCACAGGAGGCCCCGTAGATGTCGAGTCCACTCCCCTTGGCCGGCAAGAGGATCGCCGTTCTCGTCGAAAGTCAGTATATCCCGGGTGAGATCAAGATTTATCAAGAACGCTTCGCTGGCTATGGTGCCACTGTCGATCTGGTATCACGACTGTGGGGACAGCCCAAGCTGAGATTCTACAGCACAGTCGAACCCGAGGGCGAAAACGTGCCCCCGATAGAGTGGCTCGAGGTTTCGATCGATATCGATGACATCGAGCCTGACGACTACGCCGCGGTGATCATGACCGCAAACTATACCAGTGTCCGACTACGCTTCAACGAAGCGCCGAACAACGCTAGTACCGCCGCCGAAGTTGCGCGGAGCGCGCCCCCAGTACGCTTCTTTCGCCGTGTCATGCAGAATCCAAAAATCATCAAAGGTGCACCATGCCATGCGCTTTGGTTGCTGACACCGTCCCCCGATATCCTCGCTTCCCGTAAGGTGATCTGTAACCCGGTAGTGCTGGCGGACGTCGTTAATGCTGGCGCGGTCTATACGCCATGCCCTGCCGGTACTCCCGAAGAGAAGCAGGTTATAGTCGACCGCGATTTGGTGACAAATGCTTCATGGAAGGCCAGCGAGGCGCTGGTGGATGCTATCAAGGATCTGATCGTTTCAGTGCCAACTCAATCTCAACAAGAACTTCCGCTCACAACGGTGGCTACATCAGAGACCCGACGCATTCTCATTGCCGTGTCAGAATGGGGGTATTGGGGTGAGGAGCTCGTAGGCCCGCTTGGCGAGTTTGATCGTGCTGACTATATTGTTGATTTCTGCACACCAACAGGTAAACGACCAAATGCGATCCCGGTCAGCATGGATCCCGATTTCTTCGATCCGCCACTGCAAAGGCCGGTAACCAGTCCAGAAATGGCGGCTCGCGTCCGTGAAATTGACGATCCCGCGACGGTGCAAGGCAAGCGCCTCCAAAACCCTATCAACCTCGCTGACTGGTTCCCGGAGCGGCCCTACTTTGCTGCTCCGGCCTTCGTGCGGCAGCTCGAGGCCTACAATCGCGCTCTTGGTCAAGCGGTACGGGAAATCGATAAGTATGATGCGGTT
>DASYMC010000395.1:0-8953 GCA_036009255.1 Pseudonocardiaceae bacterium | reverse complement strand
CCCGCAGCCGCTCCACCGGCGGCACCGGCCTAGGCCTGGCCATCGTCAAACACGTCGCCGCCAACCACGGCGGCCACGTCCAACTCTGGAGCAAACCCGGCACCGGCTCCACCTTCACCCTGCGCATCCCCGCCCACCCCGGCAACCCACCGCGCCTACCGCCCATCCCCGAACGGTTGGCCGCCTCGATGTCGTCGAGCTGTTAGGCGCAGGCACAACTCGCATCAAGCAGGTCGACGACCTGGGCTGGGTACTGACGGCTTGCCACGTGTCGAAGCGTGCTCAGCAGCCCGGATGAGCACCCTTCCATCGCCGAGCGGCAGGCCAGCGGACGGGTGCTCGCAGCCCGATCAATCGAGCTGTAAGGTACCCATCCGCCGTGGCCAGTGGGGTCACTCAACTACAAGGAGTAGCCAAAGAATGTTCGGTCGCGTCGGAATCAGAGCAACCGTGGCGGGCACTGGCGCCCTTGCTGTGGCCCTACTGGCCATCTGTGTGCCAGCCTCGGCAGCCGCCGATACTCGCGCTGCTCAACCAACGGTCAAGAACGTCGCGACCGGCTTCTGCCTGGACTCCAACGCCGACAGGGCGGTCTACACCCTGGGCTGCAACGGCGGCAGCTACCAGCAGTGGACCCTGAGCAAGGGCCGCTTCGGCACCGTGCTGAGGGACGTCGCGACCGGCTTTTGCCTGGACTCCAACGCCAACAGGCAGGTTTACACCCTCGGCTGCAACGGCGGCAGCTACCAGGAGTGGACCGGGGTCTGAGCGAGCCCGCTGCTCCACGGCAGGCCGGGTGGTCTAGGCAGGGATGTAGCTAGACCCCGGTGCGCGAAGGTGCGGTCGAACAACCGGTGCGGGTGTCGACAGGAGGGCCCTGGAAGGCGCACGATCGGCTACACCGTGGACGCAGTCGAGCACTTCATCGGATTGCTGGCCGGGCGCGGGCCTGGGCCGGATCTTGACGTGGGCTCGCTCGCAATCGCTGCCGGCGCGGATCCAGAACTTGATCCCAGCACGTGGCTACGCGAACTGGATCGCCTGGCGGAGGGAATCGACTCGCTCGAGACGCTCATCCACCGGCTTTTCGTCGAAGAGAACTTCGCCGGGAACACCGCGGATTACTACGATCCGCGCAATTCCTTGCTGGATCAGGTGCTCCACCGCAGGCTCGGCATTCCGATTACGTTGTCAGTCGTCTGTCTGGAGGTGGGGCGCCGCGCCGGGGTGTCCCTCGAGGGAATCAGCATGCCTGGCCACTTCCTCGTCCGTCCGATGGCCACCAACCACTACCTCGACCCCTTTAGCGGCGGTGCGCTGCTCGACCTCGCCAGTTGTGAGGCGCTGTTCCGCACCGCTAACCAGGCAGGTCCGGAGGTTCCATTCGGGCGGCACCTCCTCACCGCAGCACCCAGGCGGGCGATTTTCGCCCGCATTCTGCAGAACCTGCGGACCGTCTACCGAGACCTTGGGCGTCCAACGGATCTGGAATGGGTATTGCGGATGCGTCTGGCGCTCCCTGGGGTAGTCGCCCAGGATCTCGTTGAGCTTGGTCACACACTTGGTCGGCTAGGCCGCTTCCGCGACGGCGCCAGATTCCTGGAGTCACAGATGGACAAGTGGCCGCAACATGCCCAACTCCTCGAATACGCCGCGCGTAGTCTCCGTGCTCAGCTCAACTGAGCGCAACGGGACGACCACAAGCATCCGTATCGCCCACCAGCGTGGGCCAGCGACAGCGACGGGCATCCATGCGACCCCGTTCACTGGTATGGGCTTAGCGGTGGGCCCAGCGCAGCGCTGGGGGGCAGAACAGCAGCACTAGTACAGCCACGCAGAACGCTCCGGCCGGGATCCCGTAGGAAGGCTGCGAGGACGGCCCGGCGGCATACCAGCACACGCCGAGCAACAGCAGTTGCGCGACAGTAGCCGGAGTGCGAGCACCGTGCCTGCCCCGCACCAGATTCCACCCCACGGCAAGCAGGATGGCCCCGAAGCCCGCCAGCCACGCCGCGGTAGCCCCAACCGGTACCGGCCCGGTGGATCCGCGGACCGCGCTGAGGACCAACACACCTGCGATCGCGATGCCCACCAAGCCCTGCAGCAGCACTAGCAGGCCAGCGGCCCGAACCGCAGCTGGCACGGCGGGCTCGGCGGTCACGCGATCTCCACGGGAAGGAGTACCTCGGCGGTCACAGCGTCAGATTAGTGTCTGTCCCGGGGATCACGTGGCTCACTTGCGCTCTCCGGCTCGGCAGCAAGCGGGCTGATCAGGAAGTCCGCGGGGCCACGAGTTGAGCCGCCGTTCTGAGTCTTGTCCGCGACGGTCCGACCACGCTCCGTACCGGAAAACTTGGCCGAAACGTTTGGGCGGGTAGGCTCGTTATGTCGAGCAGGACCAGCTGCCGAGAAGCCCAATGGCCTCCGGGTCGGCGAGTTTCCTCGGCAGGTCACCGCAGCGATCGTGTCGCGGTGTCCGTGCGAAGCGGGTAGTCGTGAGACAAGAACCCGTGACTCACAGTTAGGTCCGAATTGTGCTTGGAAAATCGGTTTCACAAGGGTTGTCAGTTCGTACGACGGGTACCCGCCGGGTGAATTGACTCACTGCGTCCGTAGATACCTCTTGACATCGCGGATGATTGTGAAATCATTCACAAGCCCAAATGACAGGCGACGACGGCGCTGGGACATAGGAGTTCACCAGCGCGATCGACGAGGAGCAAGCACCATGGACTGGCGCCATCACGCGGCCTGCCGAGACGAGGACCCCGAGCTGTTCTTCCCTGTGGGAACCAGCGGCCCCGCTCTACTGCAGATCACCGAAGCGAAGGCCGTCTGCCGCCGCTGCCCGGTAAATGCTGAGTGCCTTAGCTGGGCACTCGCGTCCGGACAGGATGCTGGCGTGTGGGGCGGTATGAGCGAGGACGAGCGACGTGCCTTGAAGCGGCGCAATGCTCGGACCGGGGCCCGTAACGGCGTCTGATCCGCATAATTAGCACACCAACGAGAGGCTGGCACCGAGTCGGTGCCAGCCTCTCGTCATTGGTCGACGGCTTCACTGCCATTCAACGTCGGAGCGTCAGCGGCAAACTCAGCACTGCCAGAGTGCCGCGGGGCTGGCGCCGCTGTAGGTCCAGAGACCCCCGTAGCTCAGAACCCACAAGGGTGCGGACGATCTGCAAACCCAACCGCTCGGCTTGGGCAAGCGAAAAATCCGGCGGGAGCCCACGGCCATCATCGGAAACGGTCACCTCTAGCGATCCAGCAGATCGCTCGGCGCGGAGCACCACCTCGCCACCTCGGTCAGCATCAAACGCGTGCTCCACGGCGTTCTGCACCAGCTCGGTGAGCACCATCACCAGCGGCGTGGCGAGCTCCGCAGCCAGAACCCCAAAGGCGCCCTCGCGCCGCACGACGATCCGGCTCTCCTCCCCTGAAACCTCAGCGACCATGGCGAGCACCTTGTCCACGACCTCGTCGAGGTTCACCCGTTCATCGAGGGAAATCGACAGCGTCTCGTGCACCATCGCGATGGAGGCCACCCGACGCACCGATTCTTGCAGCGCTTGACGGGCCTCGACGTTCGCCGTGCGCCGAGACTGCAAACGCAGCAGCGCCGCCACGGTCTGCAGGTTGTTCTTCACGCGATGGTGAATCTCCCTGATGGTGGCGTCCTTGGACAGCAGCGCACGGTCACGGCTGCGCAGCTCGGTCACGTCGCGGACCAGCACCAGCGCTCCGGCCGGCTCTCCACGCGGTCGCAACGGCAGTGCGCGGTACAACATGGTGGCACCAGCGGCATCGGCTTCGATGCGTGCGCTCGGGCTTCCCTGGATCGCGCTGCGGATCCGCTGGGCAACTTCCGCGGCGTCGAACGGATCGGAGATCAGCCTGCGAGTCAGCGGGGCGAGCTGCTCGCCTCGGAGCTCCGCGGCGTGTCCCATTCGGTGATAGGCGGACAGCGCGTTGGGACTCGCGTAGATGACAATCCCGTGGGGATCGAGCCGCAGCAAGCCGTCTCCCGCTCGGGGACCGCCGTGCCGATCTGGAGTGGTATCGGCGTCCGGAAAGGTGCCATCGGCCAGCATCTGGCACAGGTCTGTGGCAATCCCCAGGTAGGCGATCTCCAGCGGACTGGGCACCCGAGGTACCGCCAGGTTCGCCTCCCGTCCCAGAACTGCGATCGACCGCTCCCCCAACCGAACCGGCACTACCTCACGACGCACCGGAACGCCGAGCAGCCAGCTGGGCTGCTCCTCACGCAGGATCCCACCGTGCACTATCGCTTGCCGCAGCCGCACGCGCTCGTTGTCTGCGGCACGGGCGCCGACCACATCCTCCGGATGGACGGTAGGACCAGTGGTGGGCCGGACATGGGCCACGCACAGGAACCCCTCTGGTGACCCAGCGACATGCAACGGTACCCACATCAGCAGATCGGCGAAGGCCAGATCAGCAAGCAACTGCCACTCGGCGACGATCCGCTGCAGGTGACCGACCGCCGCGCCGGGCAACTGGGTGTGCCGACCGAGCAACTCACTCAACGTCGATATTGCGGCTCACCACCTCGCCGCGGAGATCTCATGCGCAGGTGACGTTACTCAACTACGGCGATCAAGTCACCCTGCTGCACAACGTCGCCCTCCGAGACAGCCAACTTCGCGACAGTTCCCTCCACCTCCGACAGGACTGGGATCTCCATCTTCATCGACTCAAGGATCACCAACGTGTCGCCGTCAGAGACCGCGTCGCCCTCGGCGACCACGATCTTCCACACGTTAGCCACCATCTCGGCCCGGATCTCCTCGGTCATGAATCGCCTCCTCGACGCTGTGCCCTGTATCCAACCATGGTGATCGACCCACTCCTGCGTGCAGCCATAGCGCGCCGTGGCACACTCGCCCACGACTGCAATGCGGCCGCCCCCCACCACCGATACAGATCGACACTCCAGAGATGAGGCACCATGTCCAAAAAAGGTCGCAAGAAGCGCGGCCGGAAGAAGAACGCCGCCAACCACGGTAAGCGTCCCAACACCTGAGGCACCGCTGCGGGCCGGCCGCGACGCCGGCGGGCCCGCAGCGCAACTCAGCTTTCTGTGGCCAACCAGGCGTGCGACTCAACGGTGCTGGTGGAAATCTCCACGATGGTGCCGTTGTCATCCCGCTGGACAGTCACTTCGGCACCGAGGACGGCTTGGTGCAGCATGATCTCGCGGATTGAGTCGCGCAATCGCTGCTTGAGCGCGTCGGGCGCATGGTCACCGCGGCACTTGCGGGCCAGCAATGCCTTGAGATGTTCTTCGAGACCGAATTCCTCCAGGCACGGACCACACTCGTCCAGATGACGCCGGAGCAACTCACCCCGCTCGCGGTTGCACTCATTGTCCAGGAACAGCCATAGCTCGCCGAGCACCTGGCGGCAGTCGGTCTCGTGCGGATCCCCGCAGCTCATGACGCAACCTCCGCATCGCGCAGGAACCCCCGCTCGCGGGCTACCCCGGTGAGCATGTCCCGCAATTGCTTGCGCCCTCGGTGCAGCCGCGACATCACAGTCCCGATCGGGGTGCCCATGATCTCGGCGATCTCCTTGTACGCGAATCCCTCGACGTCGGCCAGGTAAACGGCCATCCGGAAGTCCTCCGCCAGCTGACTCAGCGCATCCTTGACGTCGGAGTCGGGTAGCTGGTCCAACGCGTCCATCTCCGCCGAACGCAGACCCGAAGACGTATGTTGCGCGGCCTGCGCGAGCTGCCAGTCGGTGATCTCCTCAGAGGGTTGCGCCAACGGTTGCCGCTGCCTCTTACGGTACCCGTTTATGTAGGTATTAGTGAGAATCCGGTACAACCACGCCCTCAGGTTCGTGCCCGCACGGAACGACCCGAAGGCGCCATAGGCCTTGAGGTAGGTCTCCTGGACCAGGTCCTCGGCATCGGCCGGATTGCGGGTCATCCGAAGTGCCGCCGCGTAGAGCTGGTCGAGCATGGGCATCGCGTCGCGCTCGAAGCGCGCCGTTCGCTGCTGCGGCGTCTCTTCGATGTCCCGCTCTTCGACGTCCCGCTCTTCAACGCCGCGGTCGGCCTCCGGGGACGGCGACGCTTGGGCCGCCGCCTGGGGAACGCCTGGCACAACTGTCCCTTCCGGGCTCGATGGGGGCTCACCCCACTGGGTAGGCTCGGCGCTGTCGGCTGACATCACTCCGACCACCCCCATGCCCAGGTCTGCATTGATGGTCGAGAGTACGCGCCAACCGGACGCCTGGCCCAATGAAGGGAATCCGGGCTGACGCTGTTCCCGGTCGGCGATCCGGTAGCGGGCTTGCTGCGCTGTCGTAACCACGGCCCGACTAACGCCCTGCCCGCCGCCCGCATTCCATGGCGTGATCACAGGCATGCGCCATGGCCGGTACCGGCACGCCGATAGTCGCCGTCGTCCCGGTCAGCGCACAACTCGATGTGCGTGCCCTCGCCACCGCGATGGATGCGAAGAAATGCCGGATGGCAGCGGTGGCCGACGCCGAACGGGCCACCGGTTACGTCACCGGAGGTATCTCGCCGCTGGGCCACCGAAAGCCGCTGCCCGTCGTGATCGACGTCTCGGTGCGGGATTTCGAAACGGTGTTCTGCAACGCCGATCGCCACCACCTCGTGAGGTGGACCATCACTGGCACCCGACTCCCTTGCCGTCAGTGTCCGAACTTGTAGTTGACGTCCGGCAGGTGGCGCAGCTGGCGCCCTAACCAGTGCCCCACCCTGTGCTCCAGCGCTGCGGGATCTGCTTTGAGCGAGTGGTCACCCGGGAGTAGTGCGACCTCGCGTCGAGTTGCGGGTTCGGGGCGGCCGAAGGGATCGCGCTCGCCCTGCACGACAAGCACCGGCAGATCCAGCGCGTCCAACTCGTTCATCCTGCTCCGATCCGGTCGCCCGGGTGGGTGCACGGGGAACGCGAGACAGAGAACTGCCACAGCACCCCCCGCTACCGCGGTACGGCAGGCCACTCTGGCCCCAGATGAACGTCCGCCGAAGATCAGGGGTAGGCCGGTGAAGGTGCTCTCCGTGAGATGGTGGACGACGGCCAGCCACGCCTCGTCCAACTGCCGGGCCGGCGCCGGGGCACGCCGACCCACGACCCGATAAGGCTGGATGACCAGCGCCACGTGCACCCCGGCCGCTCTGGCCGCTCTGGTGATGGCCATGAGATCGGGTGCGCCGATCGAACCCCCCGCCCCATGGCCGAGTAGCAGCGCGGCACGACCCTGCTCAGCACAGTGCACCTCCGCTGTGGCTGGCCCGTGCAGTGTGGGAATGGTCAGGTCAATCACCGGGATTGGTCCAGATCCAGCAGCGCGGGCTGCTCCGGCTCGACTCGTTCAACCAGCTGGGCGCCCTCGTGCCGGACATTGTTCACCGCCGTGGACACTGGTCGCAGCTCCAGCGCCGCCACCAGCTGGGCGGATGGTGGCGTGAGCAGTTCGCTCGCATCGTCGGAGTCTGGATCCAGCCAGGCGGACCACGCTTGCGCAGGCAGCACCAGCGGCATCCGGTCGTGAATCTCGGTGAGCGGACCCACCGCTTCAGTGGTCAGCACCGCGCAGGTCACCAGGGGAACCGGAGCGTCCGCATCCCGCCAGGTGGACCACAAGCCGGCCATGGCGAGCCCCGAGCCATCGGCAGAGGTGATGAAGAAGGGCTGCCTGCGCTCACCCAGGCGTTGCCACTCGTACCAACCGTCTGCAGGTAGCAGGCATCTCCGCCGGGCCACCGCGTCGCGGAACGCCGGCTTGCCGGCAACGCTCTCGGCTCGGGCGTTGATCAGGCGGGATCCGATCCCCGGGTCCTTGGCCCAGTGCGGCACCAGTCCCCAGCGCATCACCCGGATGCTGCGCACCGTACGGTCCGGATCGGGGATGCCTTCGGCGTCTCGCGGGTGCCGGGTCACCACCGATAGCACCGGCTTGGTCGGCGCGACGTTGTAGTCGGCACCGGGCGCTGCGTCCTCAGTTGCGTCGATGGCGTCGAAGTCCACCGCCAGTGTCGCAGGGTTTCGGGTCGAGGCGTACCTACCGCACATAGGTTCATCGTCACATGCCCGGGAAAAGAGCCCCAATGCGCAATGATGGCGGCATGACCACCTCCACCCGGCTGCCATGGGCTGCGCCGCTGGCATCTGGACCGGTGCGGGCGACCGTCACCGTGCCGGGATCGAAGTCGATCACTAACCGGGCCCTGTTACTTGCCGCGCTGTCCGGAGCCGGCGGCACCATCCGGCGGGCACTCCGCAGCCGGGACACCGATCTCATGATCGGTGCGCTGACCGCGCTAGGAGTGCCGGTGACCCACCGCGGCATCGACCTGGACGTGGCCGCACACAGCGGCCTGCACGGCGGGACAACCGTGGACTGCGGGCTGGCCGGCACCGTGATGCGCTTCGTGCCGCCGCTGGCCGCACTGGCTGATGGCCCGGTCCGCTTCGACGGCGACGAGCAGGCCCGGCAGCGCCCCATGAGCGCGGTGCTGGGCGCATTGCGGGCGCTGGGTTGCCGGATCGACGGGGACGCATTGCCGTTCGTGCTGCACGGCGCGGGGCGAGTAGCCGGCGGTGAGGTGCGCATCGATGCGTCGGGATCCTCGCAGTTCGTCTCCGGATTGTTGCTCTCCGCCGCCGGGTATGAAGCGGGAATCACGATCCACCACGACGGCCCACCGGTGCCCTCCCGGCCGCATATCGAGATGACCGTGCAGATGCTGACCGGCCGTGGCGTCCAAGTGGACACCGACGGCGCCACGCGGTGGACGGTGGTTCCCGGGCGGGTCGGCGGCGGTGACTATGACATCGAGCCCGACCTGTCCAACGCGACGGTGTTCCTGGCAGCGGCGGCAGTCACCGGTGGGCAGCTCACCGTGCCGGGCTGGCCTCGACACACTACCCAAGCCGGCGATGCGATCCGCCCACTG
>DASYMC010000394.1:0-2011 GCA_036009255.1 Pseudonocardiaceae bacterium | reverse complement strand
TACGTCGTGACCTGGCTGAGGAGCTGCACTTGGCCGGGCAGCGATTCGTGATCACATCGTGCAATCTGCACTGAGTCAGAGATCCAGCGCCTGGAACGCGAACTTGGCGTGCGATTGCTGCAGTGCACCACCCACCACGTCGAGCTCACCCCTGCCGGGGGGCCCTGCTCATAGAGGCGCGGCAAGTCCTGGCTCATACAGAGAGAGCCGCTGAGGCCGCCCGCCGTGCGGCTCGGATCAGAATGAATCGGCCCGGGTCGTCCGGAGCACGTCAAGCGAGGTCCCCTGCGTCATACCGGACGCTGGTGAACGTGGCACCAGCGTCGTGTCGGCCCTGGGCCGATGGCGGCAGCGATGGCGTGGCCAGTCTCTTCGTAGTGTGCAAGCGCGTGTCCGGCGGAGGAACCGCCGGAGCACGCGACCCATCGGCAGGACAGGCAGATCCAGAGTTGCGTGTCGGGGCGCGGCGGACTGTGACAGGCGGGGCGCAGGACCGTACGGGACACGACCGGGTGGATGTCCGCCAGGTGTCTGCATGGGCCGGTGGGTTCTGATCGTTGGCGGGGTGGGAGCTGTGCTGGGCATTCCTCCTCCGATCAGATCGTCCAGATGCGGCCTCATTACGGCACACTGGCCGAACGGGGAGGGTCAGCCAACGTGGGGAGCTGGTGAGTTGGCTGGACGACCGCTCGATCTTTGCGCGTATGCGGGGTCGATGAGTCCGTCGACGCACGTCTCTAAAGGCCAGCCAACACCTGATAGCAACAACCAGATCGATCTGAGTGCGCCTGATCGGTTCTGGTGCAAAGGCGGCGGTGTCGGGGGTGGGGTTCAGTGGAGCTTCGCCAACTGCGGTACTTCGTGACGCTGGCCGAGGAACTGCACTTCGGTCGGGCGGCGGCTCGTGAGCACATCGTGCAGTCTGCGCTCAGTCAGCAGATCCAGCGCCTGGAACGCGAACTCGGAGTGCGACTGCTGCAGCGCACCACCCACCACGTCCAGCTGACGCCGGCCGGAGCCGCCCTGCTGGTGGAGGCACGACAGGTCCTGGCTCATACCGAGCGCGCCGCGGAGGCCGCCCGTCGCGCGGATCGGGTCGGAACCGTACTGCGGGTGGGTGTCGTCGATGGCGGTTATGACTCCATGCCGCAGATTCTGCGAGCGGTACAGGATCGCCACCCTGATCTGGAGATCGAACAGCGGGAAGTGGGTGTGCCCGAGCAGTACCGGCTGCTGGCAGATGGGCGCCTCGATGTGGGCTTCGGCCGCGCGTCGCTGGCACCGCGCGAGGTGGCCTCGCAACTGTTCCGGCTCGACCCGTTGGGTGTGCTGGTTCCACCCGCTCATCCGATGGCTCAGCAGGCGAACGTCCCGGTCTCGATGCTGGTCACCGAGCCGGTGTTGCTCTCCCGGGAGGACCGGGCTCCGGAGTTCAACCAGTTCGTGATCGAGCTGTGCCGGTCGGTTGGCTTCGCGCCCAGGGTGTATCGGGGCAGCGTCGACAGCATGCGCGCCGCGGTGGACCTGGTGGAACGCGGACGGTGCGTGTTGTGTGTGCCCGCGTCATGCGTGTGGCCGGTCGACGGATTGGTGTGGCGGATGCTGGTCCAGCCATCGTCCCGCTACCCGTGGTCGGTGCTGTGGCGGGCCGCCGACCGGGCCGAACCTGCGCAGTCGGTGGTGGAGTGCGCCCGCGAATTGTCTGAGGAGCGGGGCTGGCTCGGCGCCCCCGACGAGGCCGCCGGCTGAGGAGCCCAGCGCGGGGAGCGGCTTGTTGGAGGTGACGATCAGCGACGCCCGTTCGTAGCGGGCGGAGACGAGCTGGAAGAACAGGTTCGCGGCCTCGGGTTCGAACCGGATGTAGCGGACCTCGTCGACGACCGGCAGCGGGCAACGGCCGAGACGGACGAGCTCGGTCTGCAGCCGGCCGGCGGCGTGCGCCTCGGCGAGGCGGGCGACCCACCCGGCGGCGGTGGCGAACAGGGTGCGGTGCCCGGCCTGGCAGGCGCGG
>DASYMC010000393.1:0-16635 GCA_036009255.1 Pseudonocardiaceae bacterium | reverse complement strand
CTCGAAGACGGCTGATGTGTGGCATCGGTGGAATTCAGTCACGTGCCGCTGACGCAATAAGGGGGTGGCCGTGTTACGGCCACCCCCTTATTGCGCGGTACGGCACGACTGGAGTTAGCTCGGCTGGCCTTGCAGCGCTCTGAACGCGTGGCCGTCGGCCATGGGAGTGCCGTTCCCTAGCTAACCAGCACGGGCATCAATCACCAGCCAACTGTCGTTGACCTCTCAGCCGCGGCCGCCGTTAGCGCTGCCGCCAGCACCACCGAAGCCGTTACCGGCGCTGTTGGTCTGGTCGCCGAGCACGTCGATGTTCAGGAGATTGATCCCGATGCCACCGGTGCCCTTGCCGCCGGCGCCGCCGGTGCCGCCGTCGCCACCGCCACCGTCACCGTGGCTCGCGCTGCAGCCGCAGTTGGACGATCCGGCGCTGAACATGGACATTACGGTGCGCGCCGGGAGCAGCTCCACGTGCTGCCCGTCAATCTCGACAAAGCTCAATGCGTCAGACATCTAATTCCTCCTAGGAAAGGTAGTCCCGGTGGCCACCGGGACTAAACGCTTCATCGGCGGCATACCGATTCGGCACTACATACATTGCCTGCATTAGGGTCACTGGGCAATCAGTAGTCACACGTAACTCGTTCTAATCAACTACCTATGCCGTATCTCGATGGTGAGTGTGCTTTTAAAATACGTAGACGGCAGCACTGAGCCGCGTATCCGTCCTGCCCCGGTACCTACCGCGACAGTACTTAGTCCATGCAACTGAGCGGGAGGGGTGGCCGCACGGCCACCCCTCCCGCTCAGAGCCTCATACCACGCGATAACGTGATGTGGGATAAATCTCGCGCAGGACCGATCAACCAGCAGGAGCAGCAGCGGGAGCAGCAGTAGTACTAGCGGCACCGCCCGTAGTAGCACCACCGTCGGCACTGGTAGCACCGCCGACCCCACCGGTGAGGGTGTTAGTCACGTCGCCCTCGACGTTGAAGACGGGGTACCAGAAGAACGCCTTACCGTCGCCCGCGCCTGCGGGACCGCCGGCACCGCCGGCGCCACCAGCACCGGTGTCACCACCATGCGGGCCGCTGGTGGCGCCGGTGCTGAACATTGACAGGACGGTGCGAGCCGGCAGCAGCTCCACGTGCTGCCCATCGACCTCCGCAAAACTCAGTTCATCAGACATGAGTCCTCCTAGGAAAGGTTGAGTCCCGGTGGTCCCGGGCACAGAAAATCGCCTCATCAGTGGCATTTGCCGATTCGGCACCACATACACTGCCGAGAAACAAGGCCAGGCGGCAATTGGTAGTCGCACGTAAGTCCACAGGCCAACTACCTAGCAGCCGCGTTACTTTTAAATACCTAGTCAGCTACGACATTCTACGGAGATCTCGGGGCACCAGGTACGAACAGCAGCGCAGCAATCCAACGCTGGTGATCAGGCGATGGGGATAGCACGGAGCAGATCCCGGAGTCCATCGGCGTCGAGGAGGTCAGCGGGTCGCACCGTGAGGTTGTCACGGACGTAGTGGAATGCCGCGCGAACATGGTCCAGCGAGGCGCCGGAGAGCGCCGACCAGGCGAGCCGATATGCAGCGAGTTGCACACTCACCGCACGGAGCGCGACGTCATCTGGCACTGTCCCGGTCTTCCAGTCGACCACCGTCCAGCCGCCATCAGGATCTGCGAACACCGCATCCATCCGGCCTCGCACGCCCACCCCATCGAACACGGTCTCAAAGGGGACCTCGACATCGTGCGGGCAACGCAACGCCCACTCACTGGCGAGAAAAGCCGTCTGCAGCGATCCGAGTTCGGTGTTCGGGGCGGCTGCCGCATCTGCTGCGCCGGGCAAATCGTCGTAATCGATCAGCCGGGTGGAACCGAATCGGCGCTCCAACCATGCGTGAAACGCGGTACCGCGACGTGCCATCGGGTTCGGGGGAAACGGTAGTGGTCTACGCAGTCGAGCGGCCAGCGCCGATGGGTCATCGGCGAGCTCCACGAGCTGGCTCACCGACAGATGGGCGGGCAGCACAATCTGTTGTTCAGCGCGTCGAGCGTCCCGCTCCGTGAGGAGCACGTCGATCTCGCGCTGCCAACCCGCTGCGCCGGGGACCGGTTCGTGGTTCGCTGCCAGCGCCTCACGCACCAGTTGGGCCCCCTCTGATACCGCATCACGGCGAGGGCCGAGCCAGTCGACTGGCCAGGGTGCCTGCCGAGGCGCCGTGTCCAGCGGGTTGGGCTCGCCCTCGCCCGGCGTCGCAGCCCACTGATCGATCACACAGTGCGCCACGTCGCGGATCTCCCGCAGGAACGCTGAAGGCGATCTGGGCGCGCTTCCAGCCTCGCCCCAATGGTGACCGCTGACCAGCAGGGTCTCTTCGGCCCGGGTCAGGGCCACGTACAGCAGCCGGCGTTCCTCCGTCAGCCTGCGGATGTCGAAAGCAGCCTCGTGCGTTGAGAGCGCCTCGGCGAGCTCTTTCTGGTCAGCTCCGGGGGTCAGTGTGAGACCGGGCAGGTCGGCGCCGTCGCCGCGCAGCGCTGCCGGCAGCTCGGTGACCGTTCTCAGCCATGACGAGCTTTTCTTGGCCGCCGGGAACACTCCATCAACCAGGTGCGGGACGGCCACCACCTGCCATTCAAGCCCTTTGGCGGCGTGCACGGTGAGGATCTGCACCCGGTCAGGGGCGACCTCGACCTCGCCCGACTCGAGACCGTCTTCGGTCTCCTCGGCGGTACTCAAGTAGTCGAGCAATGCAGGCAAGCCAGCCAGTGGGCTGGCCGTAGCGAAGTCCGCGACCACGTCAGCGAACGTGTCGAGATGGGCCCGGCCGACCGGGCCGGGACGGACCAGCGACTCGGTATCCAGTAGCAGGGTGCGCTCAGCGTCGGCTACCAAATCGGTCAGCGGCTGGGTGATCCGGCGCCGCAACGCCCGCAACTCGGCAGCCAGCGTACGCAGCCGGCGGTAGCCCAACTCGGAGTAGAGCATCGGGTCGCCGGGCGAATCGAGCGCATCGACCAGTCCCGCCGCCTCGGCAGCCTCCCCGGGCAACTCCCCACGCAATGCCGCCAACACCTCGGCCGCAGGGTCGCCGTGACCGGCGTCATCGTGACGTGGGCCGGAGGTGAACTGATCGATCGCCAATTCCCGGGCACGTCCCCACAACGCGGCCAGGTCAGCGGCACCGATCCGCCACCGCGCGCCGGTCAGCAACCGCACCGCAGCGGTGCCCGCCAGCGGATCGACCAGTAACCGCAGCACGCTCACCAGGTCGCGAACCTCTGGCGTGTCCAGCAACCCGCCCAGCCCGACCACCTCGACAGGGACCTCCCGGGAGCGTAACGCGGCGGCCAGCGCCGCCATATCCGCACGGCGGCGCACCAGGACCGCGGCGCTGGGCGGGACACCACGGTCGGCCACCGCCGAGTGCCATCTGTCCGCGACCGCGGTAGCCACCCAGCTGATCTCGGTCCGGACATCGGGCAGTAGCGCGCAGCGGACCTGCCCGGGTTCGGCACCGTCTCGACTGCGCAGCTCGCCGACCTGTACTCCTGCGCCGCGAAGCTCACTGGAGACCGCGTTCGCCACCGCGAGCACCTCTGGAGGATTGCGAAAGCTGGTGAGCAGCCCACGGGTCGCGGCGGGCGTCCCATCCGGATTTGGGAAGTCCGTGGTGAAACGCGGCAGGTTGGCTGCCGAAGCACCGCGCCAGCCATAAATCGACTGGCAGGGATCGCCCACCGCGGTCACCGGGGTAGCGGTAGCACCGAACAGCGACTGCAATAGCACCCGCTGGCTATGCCCGGTGTCCTGGTACTCATCAAGCAGCACAGCCCCGAAACAGGCGCGCTGTGCAGCCGCGACCTCCGGATGTTCGCGTGCCAACATGGCCGCGACGCTCATCTGGTCACCGAAGTCGAGCACCCCCTCGCGTCGCTTCAGCGCGATGTGGCGCTCCACCAGCGGCAGCATCGCCAGGCGGGACTGTTGAGCCTCGACCACCGGCTTGAGGTCACCGCGCAGCGGGCCACGCTGGCGAGCACTGGGCGCAGCCGTGACCAACGCGGTGATCAGGTTCTCGGTGTACTCCCGCAGTTGAGCTGGTTCGCACAGATGTTCGGCCAGTTGCCCCGCCAACCCCAGCAGCCAACCGGTGACCGTCCGAGGCACCTTCCCGCCCAGGTCGAGATCCGGTTCCCAGCCAGCGGTAACCCGGTGCGCAAGCTGCCATGCGCCGGTCTCGGTGAGCAGCCGGGCACCTGGATCGGTGGGTAGCCGCAGCGCGTGCTCGGCAACCAGCCGGCCAGCATAGGAGTGGTAGGTCAGCACGGTCGCCTCACCGGCCACCACCGCCTGCCTACGCTGCCCGGTCGGGTCGAGCCGCTCCAGTACCGCAGCGCCGGCAAGCCGGCGCAACCGCGCCCGGATCCGCTCGGCGAGCTGCTGGGCTGCCTTGCGGGTGAACGTCAGGCCGAGCACTCCCTCGGGCGTGACGTACCCGTTGGCGACCAGCCATACGACTCGGGCCGCCATTGTCTCGGTCTTTCCCGAACCAGCACCGGCGACCACGAGCGTGGGCCGGCGAGGGTCGGCGCCGATAACGGCGGCCTGCTCCGCGGTAGGGCATGGGGTTCCGAGTTCCGCGGCAAGCTCGACTGGTCCGATGCAGCCCGCGGCACCTGCGCAATCAGCCGGCACCACCGTCATTCCGTCACCTGCCGCCCGGCGTCATGCAGCGGACAAGCGATCTTCGAGGGGCATCGCGTGCAGTCGCCGTTGTCGATGGCAACGAACTCCGGCCCTGCGGTGCGCCGGGCCGCCTCGCGCACGACACCGTGCCAGCGCGTCAGGGCGCCCTGGTCCAGGGGCTGTTGATTGCGCTGCAGACCGGCGGTGGTGCGCGCGGACACCTGAACGATGCACGCTCCACCAGGTTCAGCGGGTAACCCGTGTTCGATGAACGCACCATGCGCGGCGGCGAGCTGGTAAATGGCCAATTGCGCGTGGTCCTCGGCGGCCTGCTTGCTCACCGGTGTCTTGCTGGTTTTCACATCGACGATCACGGGGCGGCCGTGACAGTCACGCTCTAAGCGGTCCACCCGTCCGCGCAGCAGGACTGCCGCGTCGCCTGCGGCGCCGTCCGACGGGTGGTCATCCGGCGGAAGCTGCACTTCGATGTCCTGCTCGCAGCGGACTTCGGTGAGCTCACTGCGGCTGTCCCGCCACCAGAGGCGGAACATCTCGACCATCCGGCGGACGCGCTGTTGCTCGGCCCGGGAATACCACGGGGCACCGGCGTCGACACCGGCCCACGCTTGTGCCAGAGCTTGATCGAGTTGTTCGTCGGTGGCGCCGGCCGCCACCGCCTGAACCAAGCTGTGCACCAGCGACCCGGTGACCGCGGCCAGCGCCCGGGTGTCCTCACCCCCGTGCCGGGTGAGCAACCAGCGCAGCGGGCAGCTCGACACCAGCTCCACCAGCGACGGGGACACCCTGGCCGGCTCGCCGAACTCCCGCAGTGGGGACTGACTCGACAGCGGCCCCAACCCGTACCAGGAATCGGGATGCGCGCCGGGCACTCCGGAGTCTGCTAGCTGCGCCAGACCCGCCGCGGCGGCACGTCGCCGCACATCACCCTCGACGGGATCGCAGCACACCCGCCGCAACTCGCCGAGCAGTTCGGGCAGGCACAGCCCCCGCTCGCGAGGGGCCACCGGCCGCTCGTGCGCCGACGCCTCGGTGCCCTCCACCTCATCGAGAAACCGGGAAGGCTGCTCGTCCTCGCCCCGCACGGCGCTGACCAGCAACCGGTGCCGCGCGCGGCTGAGGGCCACGAGCAACAGCCGCCGCTCTTCGGCCAGCAGCGGCGCGGTACGCGACACTGTGCCGGGGTCGATGCCCGCGACTGTGTCGACCAGGTGCTCCACGCCAAGCAGGGAGCCGCGCAGCCGCAAGTCCGGCCAGCTGCCCTCCTGCACTCCGGGCACCGCGACGAGGGACCACTCCCGGCCGACGGCAGCGTGCACGGTCAGCACGGCCACGGCCTCACCCTGAGGTGACCGCGCGGCCAGCGAGTCACCAGGTATCTGCTGCTCGCTGAGATAGTCACAGAAGCCGAGCACACCGGAGAGGCCACCGTCTGCACCGGGTAACCGGTCCGCATACCGGGCCGCGGCGTCGAAGAGCGCAACCACCGCATCGAGATCCCGGTCCGCCTGCGCACCGACGGGTCCGCCGTGCGCCGCGGTAACCGCCCAGCGGCGCGCGAGCCCACTGGACTGCCATACCTGCCACAACACCTCCTCGGCGGTCTTACCGCTCCGGGCCGCACCAGCGGCTGTCCTGAGCAAGGCGGCGAGCCTTCTGGCCGGCGCGGCAGTCCGGTCGTCAAGCCCGTCCAGCCCTTCTTCGCGGTGCAGCACGTCTACCAGCAGCGCGCCGCTGGTCCGCGTACCTCCGGCAGCGAGCTCGCCGCGGCGCAGCTCCCGGCATAGCCTGCGCAATCCCACGGGATCGGCGCCCACCAGCGGGGAGGTGAGCAGCGCGGCCGCGGTCTCCTCATCAAGGGAGACCGGGTGTGCCGCGCAGCGCAGCACTCGCAGTAACGGCTGGACCGCGCCCTCCTGGGCCACTGGCAGCTCTTCGCGCGGCACCGCCACCGGAACCCCCACGGCGAGCAGTGCCCGGCGCAGAACCGGCAGCGCACGTGTGGTGGAGCGCACCAGCACCGCCATGTCCGCCCAGGCCACCCCCTCCAGCAGGTGCGTGCGACGGAGCTGGTCGGCCACCCAGGACGCCTCGGCCGCCGCGGAACTGAACACCCGGACGGTGACCTGCCCACCCGTCGGCGGCGCTGAGCCGTGTTGGCCCGTTGACCCATATTGGTCCGCCCACCCGTGCTGGTCGGCGCGTGGACCGGGCAAGCGGCTGGCGAGCCGGACCACGGCGGCGCGCACGGCCGAAGCCATCCGGTGGTCGGTGCACAGCCGCACCACTGATGACTCGCCGGTGGTGAGCAGACCAGGGTCCGCACCGCGGAAGGAGAAGATCGTCTGATCCGGATCGCCGAAAATCAGCAGCTCGTGAGCGCCCGCGCCGAGCCGGGTGACCAGCTTGGCTTGCAGCGGGTCAAGGTGCTGGGCATCGTCGACGATCAGATTGCGGACCCGCTCGGACTCCCGCCGCAATACTTCGGTATCGGTGTCAAGCACCAGCAGCGCCGCGGACACCAGCTCGGCGGCGTCCAGCGCAGGTGCGGTCGACTGCGGGGTGGCGGTGCCCACCGATCCGCGGAGCAGCATCACCTGCTCGTAACTGCGGAAGAAGCGCCCGGCCGACACCCACTCGTCACGCCCGCTGCGGCGGCCCAGGGCGATGAGGTCCTCCGGTGCCAGCCCACGCTCCGCGGCGCGCATCAAGAGGTCCCGCAGCTGCGTGGCGAAGGCGGGCACGCCCAGTGCCGGACGCAGCCGCGGTGGCCAACCATGCCCGCCGGTGTGGAGCTCGCCGGCGAGCAATTCCCGGATCACCACGTCCTGCTCGGGACCGGACAGTAACCGGGGCGGCGGACCATCGTGCAGCGACGCTTGCAGCCGTAGCACGGAGAAGGCGTAGGAATGCACGGTGCGCACCAGGGGTTCCCGCACGGTGGGCGTGACACCACCTGCCACCAGCCGCGCGACGATGCGTTCCCGTAGGTCAGCCGCGGCCCGGCGGCTGGAGGTGAGTACCAGCATCCGCTCGGGGTTCACCCCGCGGAGTACTCGTTCGGCCACGGTGTGGGCGACCAGCGTGGTCTTGCCGGTGCCCGGGCCGCCCAACACCCGCAACGGTCCACCACCGTGCTCCAGCACCCGGCGGGCGTCCGGCCCCCACACGGTGGCGCGAGGCGTCTTGGTGACAGAGCGAACCAGGATGGGCACGCTGCGCATGCAACCACGACGGTCCGACAGCCCGCGGCGCGGGAGGATGGTGTCGATGGACGCCGAGAGTCTGGACCGGATACGCGACGTGGTCGCCACTATCCCCGCAGGCTCGGTGCTGGCTTATGGAGAAGTCGCGGCACGCGCCGGGCTACCGGGCCGGGCTCGGCTGGTGGGTCGGATCCTCGCCGAAGACGGCCACGACCTGCCGTGGCACCGGGTGCTGCGCGCCGACGGCACTCCTGCGCCACATCTTGCAGCCGAGCAACTTGCCCGGCTGCGCGCAGAAGGTGTCCTGGCCGAAGGTGGAAGGATCTCGATACACCGCTACCGCGCTCAATAAAGGCATCAGATGACTTTTCCGATCGCTGGCCGGCCGCCAAGTGGAACCTTTTGCAGCTCCGGCGCGCCGACAGACCAAGTGGAACCTTTTGCAGTTTCGGGATCCCTGGACGGCTTATTCAGTCTTCAAACGACGCGGTTGCTCGGGCTGACCCAGAGCGCCGAGGCGCTACGACGCAAGAGCCGGCATTCACAAAAACGTAGCCTCGCGGCAGACGCGCCACCAGTTCCTCGCCCGAACGATTCGATTAAGCCTCGCATATTTCGTCGAGAAGGTTTCAAATAGGAGCTTTTTCCGGCCCTGCCGTAACTGCCCTGCGGCATACCGACACCGGCCTGTCCACGAGGCCGGCCTGAGCTGCTGGCGACCGCCCACCGCCCTTGAAGAGAAGAATCTCACAGCTAGACGTAACCTCAACGTAACGGTGTAACAAAACAGAAACCTCAGGCGCTGCGAGCCGTATCCGGACACGTCATCTCCAGGAACACGATGATTCAATGAGGCCAGAGGCTCTGTAATATGACCGACATGTTACGTACTTCGCACCCCCATCTCGGCGACCATGTGAGTATTGGTAGCCCTTCTTGAAGGGTATGAAATCACCGTCTAGGGTGAGCGTGAAGCCCTGAACGTAAACATTGCCCCGAAGAGGTGGCCTCCGTGACCGGTACCCTCGATAGCGCGCCGACTGTTGGCATGGATACCGCCTGGGCTGATTCACTTCTGCGCTTCGGCAGACATTTCCAGCGCGGGGAGGCGTCGGGGGATCTGCGCACGGTACACCAGATCGGCGGCCGGTCGGCTGACGAGTTCTACCGGGATCGCTGGGCCTATGACAAGGTGGTGCGCTCTACCCACGGCGTGAACTGCACTGGCTCATGTTCGTGGAAAATCTATGTCAAAGACGGAATTATCACCTGGGAGGCGCAGCAAACCGACTACCCATCGATCGGGCCGGACAAGCCGGAGTATGAACCCCGAGGTTGTCCCCGAGGCGCATCGTTCTCCTGGTATACCTACTCTCCGGCCAGGGTGCGTTACCCCTATGTGCGCGGCACGCTGCTCGAGCTGTACCGGGAAGCAAAGCAGCGGCTCAAGGACCCCGTGATGGCGTGGGCCGACGTGGCCGACGATCCCGAGAAGGCTCGCCGGTACAAGGCAGCGCGCGGCATGGGGGGCTTCGTGCGTGCCGAATGGTGGGAGGCTGCCGAGATCGCCGCGGCCGCACATGTGCACACCATCAAACGCTACGGTCCCGATCGCGTCGCCGGCTTCTCGCCGATCCCAGCGATGTCCATGGTCAGCCACGCCGCTGGAGCCCGATTCATCTCGCTCATCGGCGGAGCGATGTTGTCCTTTTATGACTGGTACGCCGACCTTCCCGAGGCCTCTCCCCAGGTCTTCGGCGACCAGACTGACGTGCCCGAGTCCGCGGACTGGTTCGACGCCGGTTACCTGATCATGTGGGGCTCGAACGTTCCGGTCACCCGCACCCCGGATGCGCATTACATGACCGAGGCGCGATACCGGGGCCAGAAAGTGGTGGTCGTGTCACCGGACTACGGCGACCACACGAAGTTCGCCGATGAGTGGTTGCCCGCGCGGCCGGGCACCGACGCGGCTCTGGCGATGTCCATGGGGCATGTGATTCTCAAGGAGTTTTTCGTCGAGGAGCAGACCCCACGATTCACCGACTACGTCAAGCGCTTCACCGATCTGCCATTCCTCGTCGCTCTGGACCAACGAGACGACGCATACCTTCCCGGCAAGTTCCTCACCGCGGCGGATCTGGGCGATGTCGGCGAAGGCGCGGAGTCCAAAACAGTGCTGCTAGACGCAGTGACCGGTGCGGCGGTAGTGCCGAATGGATCGCTGGGTCACCGGTTCACTCACGCTGGGGAAGGTCACTGGAACCTCAATTTGCACGATGTGGACCCGCTGCTGACCCTGCACGGCGACGCCAGCAACAGCTCGACAGTCGCCGAGGTCCATCTCCCCCGTTATGACACAGCTGAGCCCGATGTGCTGCGCCGCGGGGTGCCAGCCAGGAAGATCGCCGGCAGGCTCGTCACCACGGTGTTCGATCTGCTGCTGGCCCAGTACGGGGTCCACCGCCCAGGCCTGCCGGGCAGCTGGCCCACCGGCTACGACGACGCCGAAGCGCCCTACACCCCCGCCTGGCAGGAGCCGATCACGGGGGTGCCTGCAGCCGCTGCGGAGCGGATCGGCCGCGAGTTCGCCGATAATGCCGAACGCTCCGGTGGCCGGTCGATGATCCTGATGGGCGCGGGCACCAACCACTGGTTCCACTCCGACCAGACCTATCGATCGTTCCTGGCGCTGGTGATGCTCACCGGCTGCCAAGGGGTCAACGGCGGCGGCTGGGCGCATTACGTCGGCCAGGAGAAGTGCCGGCCGATCACCGGCTGGTCGACGCTGGCCTTCGGCCTGGACTGGCAGCGCCCACCACGTCAGATGCAGGGCACCATCTACTGGTACCTGGCCACTGACCAGTGGCGCTATGACCCGTTCACTGCCGAGGTGATGGCCTCGCCACTGGCGAAAGGGCGCTTCGCCGGGCGCACCGCGGCAGACAACATCGCGCTGGCCACCCGCCTGGGCTGGATGCCCAGCTACCCGACGTTCAACCGCAACCCCCTGGATCTGGCCGACGAGGCGAAACGCCTGGGCAAGGACGCCGCCGGGCACGTCGTCGACGGGCTGTCCAGCGGGCACCTGCGGTTCGCCTGCGAGGATCCCGACGCGCCCGAGAACTTCCCCCGATGCCTGACCGTATGGCGGGCCAACCTGCTCGGCTCCTCAGCGAAGGGCAACGAGTACTTCCTGCGCCACCTGCTGGGTACCGCCTCCAACCTGGAAGCCACCGACCACGACGGGGTACGCCCCGCCGAGCTCACCTGGCGGGATGAGGCGCCGGTGGGCAAGCTCGACCTACTGCTGTCGCTGGATTTCCGGATGACCAGTACCACCCTGTTCTCCGACATCGTGCTGCCCGCCGCCACCTGGTACGAGAAGCACGACCTGTCCAGCACCGACATGCATCCCTACGTGCACGCCTTCTCCCCTGCGATCTCCCCACCCTGGGAGACCAAAACCGACTTCGAAGCGTTCCACCGGATCGCCCGCGGTTTCTCCTGGCTGGCCGAGAAACACCTGGGGGTACGCCAGGACATCGTGGCGGTGCCGCTGATGCACGACACCGCCGATGCCACCGCGCAACCCGGCGGCCGGGTGCTGGACTGGAGAGCCGGCGAGTGCGAGCCGATACCCGGCAAGACGATGCCGCGGCTCATCGTGGTCGAACGCGACTACCCGGCGATCGGCGAGAAGATGGCCGCACTCGGGCCCATGGTGGAAACCGTGGGCCTGACTACCAAGGGCGTCACCGTGCACCCGGACGCCGAGGTGGACTATCTCCGGTCGGTCAACGGCGCGATCATCTCCGGGCGCGCCGCTGGGAGACCGTCGCTGGTCAAGGACACGCACGCCGCCGAGGCGATCCTGGCACTGTCCGGAACCACCAACGGCCGGCTGGCCACCGAAGGCTTCCGCACTCTGGAGCGGCGCACCGGGACCGCTCTCGCCGACCTCGCCGCCGAGAGCGAGGGCAAGCGGATCACTTTCGCCGACACCCAAGCCCGCCCGGTACCGGTGATCACGTCACCGGAGTGGTCGGGTAGCGAGACCGGCGGCCGACGCTACTCACCGTTCACCATCAATACCGAGCGGCGCAAGCCGTGGCACACCTTGACCGGGCGGCAGCACTTCTACCTCGACCACGACTGGATGTCCGAGCTCGGCGAGCAGTTGCCGATCTTCCGGCCGCCGCTGGATATGACGGCACTGTTCGGCGAGCCGAATGTCGGTGCCATCGAAAGCAATGGACACCGCTCGGTCACCGTCCGGTACCTCACCCCGCACTCGAAGTGGTCCATCCACTCCGCCTACCAGGACAACCTGCACATGCTCACGCTCTCTCGCGGCGGCCAGGCAATATGGATGTCCGATGTAGACGCCGCCAAGATCGGCGTCGTGGACAACGAGTGGATCGAGGCGATCAACCGCAACGGCATCGTGGTGGCGCGGGTGATCGTCAGCCACCGGATGCCTGAGGGCACAGTGTTCATGTACCACGCCCAGGAGCGCACCGTCGGCGTGCCGCGCACCGAGAAGACCGGCAAGCGCGGTGGCATCCACAACGCGCTGACCCGACTGATGATCAAGCCCACGCACCTGATCGGCGGCTACGCCCAGCAGTCATTCGCGCTGAACTACCACGGCCCCACCGGCAACCAGCGTGATGAGGTCACCACCATCCGCCGCCGCAGCCAGGAAGTGACCTACTGATGACGCTGTGCGACGCTTGCGGAGCGAACCGATGAAACTGATGGCACAGCTGGCCATGGTGATGAACCTGGACAAGTGCATCGGCTGCCACACGTGCAGCGTCACCTGCAAGCAGGCGTGGACCAACCGTGGCGGCGTCGAGTACGCCTGGTTCAACAACGTCGAAACCAGGCCCGGCCAGGGGTATCCCCGGCAATACCAGGACCAGGAGCGGTGGAAGGGCGGCTGGACGCTGACCAGACGCGGCCGGCTGACCTTGCGCTCGGGCTCCCGGGTCAAGCGATTGCTCAACATCTTCGCCAACCCGGACCTGCCGACCGTCGCCGACTACTACGAGCCGTGGACCTACGACTACGACAACCTGCTCTCCGCGCCCCCATCGGACACCACCCCGACCGCCCGGCCCACGTCGTTGCTCACCGGTGAGGACACCAAGGTGACCTGGGGCGCCAACTGGGACGACGACCTGGGCGGCGGCCCCGAGCAGATCGGCCGGGACCCGCTGCTGGCCAAGGTGTCCGACAAGGTGAAGCTGGAGTTCCAGCAGACGTTCATGTTCTACCTGCCACGAATCTGTGAACACTGCCTCAACCCATCGTGTGCGGCGTCCTGCCCGTCCGGCGCGATCTACAAGCGCAGCGAGGACGGCATCGTGCTGGTTGACCAGGATCGCTGCCGCGGGTGGCGGCAGTGCGTCACCGGGTGCCCGTACAAGAAGGTCTACTTCAACCATAAGACCGGCAAAGCCGAGAAGTGCACGTTCTGCTACCCACGGGTGGAAGTCGGGATCCCCACGGTCTGCGCGGAGACCTGCGTAGGACGGCTGCGTTACATCGGAGTGGTGTTCTACGACGCGGACGCGGTGCTGGCCGCGGCGTCGGTCCCTGACGAGAAGGACCTCTACCCGGCGCAGCTGGGTGTGTTCCTCAACCCACATGACCCGCGGGTGGTCGCCGAGGCCGAGCGGGCCGGTATCTCGCAGGAGTGGATCGAGGCGGCGCAGGCGTCCCCGATCTACAAGTTGATCGTGGACTACCAGGTCGCGCTGCCGCTGCACCCGGAGTACCGCACGATGCCGATGGTCTGGTACATCCCGCCGCTGTCGCCCGTGGTGGACGTGCTGGCCAGCACCGGGCACGACGGCGAGGACGCCGGCAACCTGTTCGGCGCGATCGACGCGCTGCGCATCCCGGTGGAATACCTCGCCGAGCTGTTCACCGCTGGCGATGTCGGGCCGGTGCGCGCCTCGTTGCAGCGGCTGGCCGCGATGCGCGCGCACATGCGCCGGGTCAATCTCGGGGAGCCGGCGCGATCGGAGATCGCCGAGTCCGTGCGCCTGACGCCCGCCGAGATCGAGGCGATGTACCGGCTGCTGGCCATCGCCAAATACGAGCACCGCTACGTCATCCCCAGCGCGGCAGGCTCGGACGCCCACCGGCTGGACGCGCTGGCCACCGGGTGCAGCCTGGAGGGCGACGGTGGCCCAGGCATGACCGCGTTCGACGTCATGGACGAGAAGTTCCACCTGACGCAGCAGGCGGCCGACAGCAACGGTGCCGCGGCACCGGCGGACAAGGGCCGCCGGATCAACCTGCTCAACTGGGACGGCAAAAGCACCAACGGCCTGTTCCCGGTGCACACCAATGACGCAGCGAATGGTACGGCGGCCGACCCTGCACCCGTGGTGGAGAGGGCCTTGTGAGCCCGGCCTGGCTGGGCCGCCGCAAAGCCGAGACGCATACCGCCGAAGGTCGTCACCCAACAGTTTCTGAGGATCAAACGCAGCTGAATCAGCGGATGGTGTGGCGGATCGCCGCGCTGCTGCTGGACTACCCGGCGCAGCAGACCCTGGACATGCTCGACGGGCTGCACGCCGGGGCCATCGCGCTGCCCGCACCCGCCGGACCCGCGCTGGTGTCCTTCGTGGACCACCTCCGCGGGACACCGCCGATCGAGCTGGCCGCGTACTACGTGGAGACCTTCGACCTGCGGCGTCGCAACTGCCTGCATCTGAGCTACTACGCATTCGGTGACACCCGCAAACGCGGCATGGCGCTGCTGCGGTTCAAGCACGCCTACCGCGCGGCGGGTGTGGAGCTGGGCGAACACGAGCTGCCGGACCATCTGGCGGTGGTCCTGGAGTTCGCCGCGACCGTCGACCCGGTCGCCGGCCGCCGATTGCTGGTCGAGTACCGGCCGGTCGTGGAGTTGCTAAGACTGTCCCTGCACGAGTGCGAGTCGCCTTATGCGGCGGTGCTCGAGGCGGTGTGCGCCACCCTGCCCGAGCTCAACGTCGCCGAGCGGCGCCGGGTGGCCGAGCTGGCCGCGGAGGGGCCTCCGGAGGAGGAAGTGGGCCTGGAACCTTTCGCGATGGATCCGACGCTCCAGGAGCACATGGGAGGACGCCGGTGACGACTCTGTTGTGGCTGACGGTGCCGTATATCGCGTTCACATCGTTCGTGGTCGGCCACATCTGGCGCTACCGGCACGATCAATTCGGTTGGACCACCCGATCCTCCCAGCTCTATGAGAGCAGGCTGCTCCGGCTGGGCAGCCCGTTATTCCACTTCGGGCTGCTGGCGGTGCTCGGCGGGCACGTGCTGGGCATCGGCATCCCCGCGAGCTGGACCGCAGCACTCGGGGTGTCGGAATTCGCCTACCACCTCATGTCGGTGTCCTTCGGCACGCTGTCCGGCCTGGCCACTGTCGCCGGGCTGGCGATCCTGCTCTACCGGCGGGCCACCGTCTCAGCGGTCCGCAAGGCCACCACCACCATCGACAAGATCATGTATTTGCTGCTGAGCGCGACGATCGTGACCGGGATGCTCAACACCGTCGGGAGCAACCTGATCGGCGGTGGCTACGACTACCGGGAGACGGTATCCCCCTGGTTCCGCAGCCTGTTCTCCCTCGCGCCGCGGCCCGAGCTGATGGCCGGCATCCCGATCAGTTTCCAGATCCACGCCCTGATCGTGCTGGTCCTGCTGGCGGGCTGGCCCTACACCCGTCTGGTGCATGTCTTCAGCGCTCCGCTGGGCTATCTCACTCGCCCCTACATCGTCTACCGCAGCCGCGATCAGCACCCAGGCGCCCGGCGCTACGCCCGCGCCTGGAACCAACCCGCCCCCATTCCACCCCGCCGCTAACAGATGGTCGTAACAGCCGAACCAGATCATCGTCGAGATGGACGGCATCTGCTGTGAAACCAGCTCGCTGAAAATCGTTACCTGACCCAGTCCTACGGTGTCTACCGTGGTCGCGATGTGACCCGCCCTAGTGCGCGCCGTCACGCCGTGCCTGGGAGGTATCCGCGCCACGCGGCTGCACGCCGCGAACGGAGGGTCGTCGTGCGTCATCTCGTGGTGTGCTGTGATGGCACCTGGAACACTCCGGAGCAGCACAAAGGGGGCGTGCCGACCCCCACCAACGTGGTACGTCTGCACCACGCCCTGCACGAGAGCGACACTCAGCTGCGTTACTACCACCCGGGCGTCGGCACCGATCCCGGCCTGGTCGATCGGCTGCGTGGCGGCGGGCTGGGTGACGGGCTGGCCAGCAACATCAAAAGCGCGTACTCCTGGCTGGCGCTGAGCTACCAGCCCGGCGACGCGATCTGTCTGTTCGGGTTCAGCCGCGGCGCCTACACCGTGCGTAGCCTGGCCGGAATGCTCTCCGCTTGCGGGCTGGCCAGCACGTTGGCCGGATTGCCATCCAAAGATCGCTGGGCTGAGGTCGACCGGTTGTACGACGAGGTGTACCGCCCCGCCCGGGGGCAGTCCGCTGGGTCTCCGCCTCACCCACGGGTCCGGATCCGCTTCCTCGGGGTCTGGGATACCGTCGGCTCGCTGGGCATCCCTGATTCGCTCGGTGTGGCCAATCTTTTCGATGTCGATGACCGGCACCAGTTCCACGACACGCGGCTCAACTCGTTCATCGAGCACGCCCGGCACGCGGTAGCACTGGACGAGACCCGGGGTCCGTTCACCCCCACGTTA
>DASYMC010000392.1:0-10544 GCA_036009255.1 Pseudonocardiaceae bacterium | reverse complement strand
TGCTGGCGCGCCCGTTGTCGGTGGTGCTCGCCTTGACCCCGTTGCGGATGTCCTGGCGCGAGCAGGCCTTCCTGTCGTGGTCGGGACTGCGCGGTGCGGTACCCATCGTGCTCGCGCTGATCGCGCTCACCAGGGGATTTCCCGGGGCCCAGCAGCTGGTGGACGTGGTATTCGTGCTGGTCGTTGTGCTTACGGTGGTGCAGGGCGTCACGCTGCCGTTGGTCGTGCACTGGCTGGGGCTCTCTCGGCCCGAGCAGAGCCAGGAGATGCAGGTCGATTCCGCGGCACTGGATGAGATGGACGCCGAACTGCTCCAGATCAGGGTGCCCCGACCCTCCCGGCTGCATGGGGTGTATCTCTCGGAACTGAGGCTGCCCATCGGCACGGTGGTCAGCCTGGTAGTGCGCAACGGGGAGGCATTCACCCCGCAGCCAACCACCCGGCTGGCGGAGGGTGATCAGCTGCTGGTCGTCACCACAGCGGGCCAGCGAGACATCGCTGAGCAGCGGATCCGGGCGGTGCACCGGGCGGGCCGGTTGGCCCGGTGGCGCGGAGAGACCGGCGTCTGAGGGCGACCGGGATGACTGGTCACAATGGGGACATGAATCCATCGCAGCACGCCGAGGGAGCGCACGCCGGCGGCCAGCAGATCTCCGAGGCGCCGCCGGGACATCGCCGGAGAGGCTTACTGACCGTTACCGCAGGTGTCACGCTCCTGCTGGACGTGCTGAGCAAGATCATTGCTGTGATGGCCCTGGAGGGCCGCCCACCGGTGAAACTGCTGGGTGGCGGGCTGTATCTCGTGGTCTACCGCAACTCGGGCGCGGCGTTCTCGATGGCAACCGGGTTGACCTGGCTGCTGTCGCTGATCGCCTTGAGTGTGGTGGTAGTGATCATCCGGCTGGCGCCCCGGTTGCGCAGCCCCGGTTGGGCCTTCGGGCTTGGCTTGGTGTTGGGAGGGGCGCTGGGAAACCTGGTGGATCGCCTCCTCCGCGCTCCCGGTCCGCTGCGCGGGCACGTGGTGGACTTCTTGTCGTTGTTCGCGCCGGATGGGAGCGTGTGGCCGGTGTTCAACCTGGCGGACTCGGCCATCGTCTGCGGTGGCCTGGCGTTGGTCTTACTCGCAGCTTCGGGCCGAGACTTCGATGGCACGCGCACCTCTCGACGCCCGGTAGGTTCGGAATGAGCGAGATTCGGACATTGCCGGTGCCCGATGGCCTCGACGGGATGCGGGTGGATGCTGGGCTGGCCCGGTTGCTGGGGTTGTCCCGCGCGGTGGTGGCCGGCCTGACCGAGGCCAGTGCGGTGCTCGTCGACGGCAATCCGGCGGGCAAGTCCGACCGGTTAGCCGCCGGCGCGTGGCTGGAAATAACCCTCCCTGATCCTCAGCAGCCGGTGCTGATCACCGCTGAACCGGTGCCGGGTCTGCGTGTGCTGCACGACGACGCCGACGTGGTGGTGGTGGACAAACCGGTCGGGGTGGCGGCGCACCCCAGCCCGGGTTGGACCGGTCCCACTGTGCTCGGAGGTCTCGCCGCCGCCGGGATCCAGGTGGCTACCTCGGGTGCTGCCGAGCGGCACGGCGTCGTGCACCGGCTGGACGTGGGCACCAGCGGCGTAATGGCGGTTGCCAAGTCGGAGCGGGGTTACTCGGCGCTGAAACGGGCCTTCCGGGATCGCACCGTCGCCAAGCACTACCGGGCGCTGGTGCAGGGTCACCCGGATCCCAGCCGGGGGACCATCGAGGCCCCGATCGACCGCCATCCCAAACACGACTGGCGGTTCGCGGTCGTGGCCGGCGGTAAGCCGTCGGTCACGCACTACGAAGTGATCGAGGCCTTTCCGGCCGCGTCGCTGTGCGATGTCACTCTGGAGACCGGCCGCACCCACCAGATCCGGGTTCATTTCGCCGCGCTGCGTCACCCCTGCTGTGGCGACCTCACCTACGGCGCTGATCCCGCGCTGGCCCAGCGGCTCGGGCTGGAGCGGCAGTGGCTGCACGCCGCACGGTTGGGCTTCCCGCATCCCGCTGACGGCCGCTGGGCGGAATTCACCAGCCCAGACCCGGAGGACCTGCGTCATGCCCTGGACGTGCTGACCGCGCAGGCCTAATCGATGCCACAACGAGCCCGCTGGGTGGTGCTCGCCGTGCTGGTCGTCGTGTTCGGCCTGACGATCTGGGCGGCCGGCCAGCGTGGCGAGCAGCTTCCAGCCGGCGCTGAGCGGCTCGGACCCGAGGCCGGCGAGCAGGTCGCGGACTACCTGCGGCGGGCCGAGAGGTCGCTGCCCGCAGGGAACTCTGGACCAGTGTGGGCACTGGTACAGCTGGAGGGTTACCTCACGCCAACGCCAGCGGCCGAGCTGGCGCGGGGCGTCCGGCTCTCCAGAGCGATCATCCGGGTCCCACTACCGCGAATCCAGACTGCGTTGATCACCCGAGACCTGCCGGGGCAGCGGCCAGTGGCCGAGCTGCCCGAGGCGCTTCGGTCCGCGGCGCAGGAGCGTGCCACCGTTGCCTCCCGGCAGCACGGGCGGCCCGCAGCCCTCGCCGCTGCGGAGGCGGCACAGCTGCGTAGCGGCTGCGCTTGTGTGGTTGCGTTGCTGGTATTCGGAGATGGTGACGCATTACAGGTGATAGCCGCCCGTCCCGGCGTCCGCGCAGTGCATGCTGCTCTACCTGATACACCCATTCAGGACCTGGCGATCTCCCCATTGCTGCCCGAGCAGCTCGAAAGGGCCGGACCTGTGCCCGACGATGGGCCGGTGCCGCCTTGATCATGGACTGGGCTCGTGACCCTGTCACGCCACAGATGACCCAGTGCCTCAGAATTAAAACTGCTGTCCGCGGCGCTGCTCGCAGGTGGTATTTAGCCTGTCCAAAGGGTCGAGGTCGGTCAGAGGACACCGAGCTCCTGGCAGCCAGGGCAGGCACTCGAGTTCCGGCGATGATCGCCAATCCGGAACTTGCCGAACAGGTCTCCTCGAATATTCCCGTACATTGTACGGTATGAAGTACTGAGTACCGTAGGGCTCGGGATTAGGATGAGTGCGTGGCGACTGTCCGGAGCGGAGGCGGAGACCCCTCAAGAAGCTTGGCCTTGCTGTGGGGCTCCGATCAGCCCACGCGGGCTCGGGGTCCCAAGCCGGGTTTGACCGTGCGGGGCATCGTCCGGGCTGCCATTGACCTGGCCGACTCCGAGGGCTTGGATGCCTTGTCCATGCGCCGGGTCGCCGAACGTCTCGGCGTGGGCACCATGTCGCTGTACACCTACGTGCCGGGCAAGTCCGAACTCGTCGACGTCATGCTTGATGCCATTCACCTTGAGGCCGCGGCCGAGGTTCCCGACGGAACGTGGCGCCAGCAGCTTGAGGCCATGGCCCGGGATCAGTGGGCGCTCGCGCGGGAGCATCCGTGGATGCTGCATATCGCCACCACGCGGCCGCCACTGGGCCCAGGGATCATCGCCAAATACGAGAGAGAGCTGCGTACTGTTGAAGGCCTCGGCCTGGACGACATCGAGATGGACTCGATCATCACACTCATCAACGACTACGTCGCCGGTGCAGCTCGGAGTGCGATTAACGCTGTAGACGTCGAGCGCAGCAGCGGCGTGGATGAGGCGGCCTGGTGGGCAGCTACCGGACCTTGGCTCGCCAAGGTGCTGGACCCCGAGCACTATCCGGTGGCTTCGCGGGTAGGCACGACAACTGGCCAGCACTACCAGGCTGTTGCCGACCCAGACCATGCCTTCGAGTTCGGCCTGCAACGGGTCCTCGATGGCATCGAACTTCTCGTCCAGCGGCGCGGTGGATAAGCGACAGACCGTTCCGGCACGCAAGTGGCATGGTTCAGGAGGACGAGACTCAGGTCCTCGTCGTGCCATCGCTGGATGACTGCGGAGCATGGTCGAGGCTACAGCTCAGCATCAGCTGTTCACTGGAATCGCTGATCCCAGCTGACTTATAGGAACGGACTGCTGCCGAGTTGCCCGAGTCCGTCAGGACCCACACGCCGTAGCAGCCCCTCTCCCGCGCCAAGTCAGTTAAGGCCGCCACGAGCGCCTTGCCAATGCCGCGCCTGCGAAAACCATCATCTACGGCGAGCTCGTACAGGAACATCTCAGTGCCCTTGTCTGGATGGGTCAACTCCACGCCTGACACGAACCCACTGGGCTCGCCGCTCGCATACGCGATGCACAGATGATGGTCCGGCTGCGCCAAGAAATGCTCTACCCACTCCAACCGCACCTCGTGATCGAAGAGATGGCGTGCCGCGGAGACGGCGTCTGCGTCTACCGGAGTCATCCAGCGCAGTTCCATGAAGACAGGATGTCGGATGCCTGTCACTTGTGCCGATATCTCGCGCACCCGCATGCTCGTATCTGGCCGTGAGCCCGGGACGTGTCTCATTCCGGCCGATCGACTTCGTGGCATGTGCTGGCCTGTGCTGATCCCGGCGAGAATGATGGCGATGTGGAGTACCCGGGTCCCGAGCTGCATGGGAAGCGCATCGTGCTGGTGCCTGTCACCGCCGAGCACGTGCCGGACCTACGGCGGATTCTGCACACGCCCGAAGTGCGGTTGCGTTGGGGTGACGAGGCCGCATCGCCGTACTGGCCCTTCGACGACCCGTCCGCTACCCGATTCGCCGTCGTGCTCGACGGGGCAGTGATCGGGATGGTGCAGTACGGCGAAGAGGAGGAGCCCGCCTACCGGCATGCCTCGGTAGATATCTTTCTTGATCCCGTCGTGCACGGGCGGCATAACGGCCGCGACGCTGTCAGCACGTTGGCTCGCCACCTGGTGCACGATCGGGGCCACCATCGTCTGGTGATCGATCCGGCGGCCGACAACGAGTCGGCCATCCGCTGCTACTCGGCGGTGGGGTTTCGCCCCGTGGGCGTGATGCGCCGCTATGAGCGCGATGCCGACGGCGCGGGATGGCATGACGGCCTGCTCATGGACCTACTGGCCCAGGAGCTCGACCAACCGCGCTGAGAGCCACGTGGCCGGCTCAGAACGGCAAGGGTTCGTCCGGATCGGATGCCGGGCGGGTGGCGAGCGGTTCAGGGTCGGTCAGCGGTGGCGGTTCTGTCTGGTAGACGTGGCCGCTGGGGTGTTCCAGATCGTGCAGCCGTCGGGGTGGTGGGTGACTGACCAGCCCGGGGTCTGTTTGAGCTGGTGGTGACGTCGGCATTTGGGGCCGAGGTTGGTTTCGCTGGTTGGGCCGGTGCCGGTGCCGGGATCGTACGGAATGCCGTGGTCGATGATCACTGGTACCTCCGGCTCGGCGGGCGTACTCGTCGAGTACCGCGAACACTCCGACGGCCTCGGCTGCAGGAAGGCAGGCGGACAGAGTGGCCATTCCATCGGGCTCAGGCCACATCTGCACACCACGTTCACGCCGAGCCCGGTCCGCTCGTTTCTGGGCGGCGGCAGGGTCAGCCGACAGCACCGCTTTGCGTGTCGCTGCCCGTAGCTGGCCAGGGGTCTGTTGCCGCGCCTTGGCCAGCACCTGCTGCTCGACCGCTGCAGCGTGTTCGTCGGAGAGATTCATCGTCTCGGCGGCCAGGATGCGGGCCTTGGCTACGGTGATGCGGCCCTGCTCCAGCGCAGCCAGCGTGCCCGGCAAGCGGGTACTGAGGGACCACGCGTCGTCTACCCGGCTCGCCGCGGTGCGTGCCGAGACCCTCAGCATCAAACCGACCTCGGCCACGGCGGATTCGTGGGCAAGCGAGTCATATGCTCCCAGCGCCCGATTCCGCGCCTCCGCGCTGCGCACGAACGGAGCCATCTCCCGGATCTGCCGGGCTTGCGCCCACGCGATGATCCGTTCCCACCCCCCGATGCGCTCCAGAGCCTCGAACTCGCGATGTTCCGGCTTAGTCTCGGCTGGTTGAGCTAAGAGGTCGGCCAGCATGCCATCCGGAAGGTACTCAGACCAACGCACCGGCTCCGCGACGCCGGGCCAGTCCTCGATCAGGCAGTCGATGACCTCCTCGGGCGGTGCGGTGTGAGATGGCGGTGGCCACGCGCATGAGCCTTGACCGTTACCGAACATATGTTCGATACTACTGTCTGTGAGGCTGCACGACAAGGATTCGGTCACGCCGGCTGGGATTCCCAGCGGTCTTCAACGTGTGACTCGGGAACTGCGCGATGGGGGCGGCGGCGTCATCGTCACGGCTCCTGTGGCCGCTCGTTGGACACGGCGATGACCCAGGTGCGCGATGATTCGTTCGTCCACCTCCACACGCACACCGAGTTTTCCATGCTCGACGGTGCCGCCCGGCTGGACGACCTGTTCGCCGAATGCGTGCGGATGGGCATGCCCGCGCTGGCGATGACCGACCACGGCAATGTCTTCGGCGCGTATGAGTTCTGGAAGAAGGCCAACGCCCACGGGATCAAGCCGATCATCGGCATGGAGGGCTACCTTTCACCTGGCTCTCGGCACGAGCGCAAGCGGGTCGTGCTGGCCGGCGGCGCGAGTGGTGAAGACAACCCGGGTGAGATGTACACCCATATGACGCTGCTCGCGGAGAACACCGAGGGCATGCACAACCTGTTCCGGCTCTCCAGCCTGGCCAGCCTGGAGGGGTACTACTACAAGCCACGGATGGACCGTGAGCTGCTGGCGACCTACGGCAAGGGAATTATCGCCACCACCGGCTGCCCGTCGGGTGAGGTGCAACGGCTGCTGCAGCGGGACAAGTTCGACGCCGCCTGCCAGGCCGCTGCCGATTACCGAGACATCTTCGGTCGAGAGAACTTCTTCTGCGAGCTGATGGACCACGGCATCGAAATCGAGCGCCGGGTCCGAGATGACCTGGTCCGGCTCAAGAAGACCCTCGACCTCCCCGGACTGGCCACCAACGACCTGCACTACACCTTCCCCGAGGATGCAAAACCACACGAAGTGCTGCTGTGCGTGCAGACCGGCAAGACCATGTCGGATCCCAACCGGTTCAAATTCGACGCGCAGGACTTCTATCTCAAGTCTCCGCAAGAGATGCGTGAGCAGTGGGACGGTGAGTTCCCCGAGGCGTGCGATAACAGCCTGCGCATCGCGGAACGGATCCATGTGGAGTTCATCGAGGGCCGCGACCTGATGCCCCGGTTCCCCGTGCCGGAAGGGGAGAACGAATCCAGCTGGCTGGTCAAGGAGGTCGAGCGGGGCCTGCGGCAGCGTTTCCCGAGCGGCCTTCCGGACACCCACCGCAGCCAGGCCGACTACGAGGTCGGCGTGATCTGCCAGATGGGGTTTCCTGGCTACTTTCTGGTCACCGCCGACCTGGTGGGCTACGCCAAGGCCAACGGGATCCGGGTCGGACCGGGCCGGGGCTCGGCGGCGGGCTGCTTGGTGGCATATGCCCTGGGCATCACGGACCTCGACCCGATCCGGCATAAGCTGATCTTCGAGCGGTTCCTCAATCCCGATCGCATTTCTATGCCCGACATTGACATGGACTTCGACGAGCGTCGGCGTGGCGACATGATCCGCTACGTCACGGAGAAGTACGGCGAGGACCGCATCGCACAGATCATCACCTACTCGACGATCAAAGCGAAGGCGGCGATCAAAGACTCGGCCCGGGTGCTCTACGGCCAGCCTGGCTACTCGGTGGCCGACCGGATCACCAAGGCGATGCCGGCACCGGTGATGGGCAAGGACATCCCGCTGTCCGGGATCTTTGATCCCAACCACAAGCGCTTCGCGGAAGCGACCGAAGTTCGCGCGCTGTACGAGGCCGATCCGCAGGTGAAGGAGATCATCGACACGGCTCGCGGGTTGGAAGGCCTCAAACGGCAGTGGGGCGTGCACGCCGCCGGCGTGATCATGTCCAGCGAGCCTTTGATCGACATCATCCCGATCCAGCGCAGGGATTCCGACGGCGCGATCATCACGCAGTTCGACATGGGCGCATGTGAAACGCTCGGCCTGCTCAAGATGGACTTTCTCGGGCTGCGCAACCTCACCGTCATCGACGACGCACTGCGCAACATCGAGCTCAACGGCAAACCGGCGCTGGACCTGGAGAACCTGGAGCTGGACGATGCGCAGGCCTACCAGCTGCTCGCCAGCGGAGACACCCTCGGGGTGTTCCAGCTCGACGGTGGCCCGATGCGTGACCTGCTCCGGCGCATGGTGCCGACCAGCTTCGAGGACATCTCCGCCGTGCTGGCCCTGTACCGACCTGGCCCGATGGGCGCCAACGCGCACAACGACTACGCCGACCGAAAAAACGGCCGCCAAGAGGTGCGGCCCATCCATCCGGAGCTGGCCGAGCCACTGGCGGACATCCTGGACGAGACTTTCGGGCTGATCGTCTACCAAGAGCAGGTCATGGCGATCGCCCAGCGAGTGGCCGGTTACTCACTGGGTAAAGCCGACCTGCTGCGCCGCGCGATGGGTAAGAAGAAAAAGGAAATCCTTGACAAGGAGTACGAGACTTTTTCCGGTGGGATGCGAGACGCCGGTTACTCGGCAGCAGCGATCAAGACGCTGTGGGACATCCTGCTCCCATTCTCCGACTACGCCTTCAACCGCGCACACACCGCTGGCTACGGCCTGGTCTCCTACTGGACCGCTTATCTGAAAGCCAACTATCCATCTGAGTACATGGCTGCACTGCTCACCAGCGTAGGTGACGATAAAGATAAGGCCGCGGTGTACCTCGCCGAGTGTCGCAAGATGGGCATCACGGTGTTGCCCCCGGACGTGAATTCCTCCGAGCGCGACTTCACCGCGGTCGGCGACGATATCCGTTTCGGACTCGGCGGCATCCGCAACGTCGGCGGCAACGTCGTCGATGCGATCAGCCGGGCGCGCACCGAGAAGAAGAGCTATACCGATTTCGCTGACTTCCTCCGGAAGGTCGATGCGGTCGCGTGTAATCGGAAAGTCGTCGAGTCGCTGATCAAGGCCGGGGCGTTCGACTCGCTGGGACATCCTCGTAAGGGCCTCTATCTGGTGCACGGCGAGGCAATCGATGTGGTGATGGAGTCCAAGCGAGCTGAGGCGATCGGGCAGTTCGACCTGTTCGGAGGCCAGGACGGCGCTGCCGGGCTGCTGAACGCGTTCGACGTGCCGGTGCCCGCCGAACACTGGGACACCAAACACCAGCTCGCGCTGGAGCGGGAAATGCTCGGCCTCTACGTCTCCGGTCACCCGCTGCGCGGAGTGGAGCACATCCTGGCCCGCCAGGCGGACACTCCGATCGCGTCGATCATGGACGGCACCGTCGCCGATGGCGCCCAGGTGATCGTCGGAGGGATCCTCGCCAGCGTGACCCGCCGGGTGAACCGCAACGGCGAGCCGTGGGCCGCTGCCCAGCTGGAGGATCTCGCCGCAGGCATCGAGGTGCTGTTTTTCCCCAAGACCTACTCGGTAGTCGGAGTGAACGTCGCCGAGGACGGGATCGTGCTGGTCAAGGCCCGGGTGACCAAGCGGGATGACCGGATCTCACTGATCGCCAACGACCTCGTGGTACCTGAACTCGCGGCGCCAGGGGGTGCCGCGGGGGAGGCCGGTACCGGGCAGCCGATCACGGTCAGTATGATCGCCGCGCGTTGCTCGCCCGAGCGGGTGGCCCAACTCAAAGACGTGCTGGCGCGCCATCCCGGTACCCACGAGGTACGGCTGAGCCTGGTCAACGGCGGCCGCAAGCACCTGCTGAGACTGGACGACGCCCTGCGAGTGACTCCGAGCAGTGCGCTGATGGGCGACCTCAAGGCCTTGCTCGGCCCCAGCTGCTTGAGCTGACATTCCCTCCAATCGATAGCGTGTGAATCGCCGTCGACACCTGTGATTCCTTCACATCGGAAGCCTGACGAACACCACTTGCCGTACCCCTGTAGCCGGGCGACTATTGCTGCATAGCGATGAACGGTCAGCGAACAAGGGGGATCCAATGGACAACGGTTACGAGGTGTACTGCATCGCGGATCCGTTGTTCTACGACTCGATGTCCGGGTCGAATCGGGTGGAGTCCTTCGATGCCGCTCGACGTCCGGTACCCGAGGGCTGGCAACGGCGACCCCTCGACAATTGGGTGGTCATGAATCCGGTGGGCGCCACGGTGCCCCCGCAGGGTTGGAAAGTTCACGCATCAGCGTGTCTCGGCAACGCGGAAAGAATTCTGGAAACTGTGTGGGCTTATTGTGTCCCCCGCGGAATCCCCTTTAAATTCCTGGCTGCTCGAAACGTCGTCCACTTGCAAAATGCCAAGTACGCCCCCCGGGGCTCCAGCGGCAAGTTCGTCACCATCTACCCGACTGACATCGACACACTCGGCATGATCCTGCATGACCTGGGCGAGCGGCTGGAGGGCGAGCCGGGTCCTTACATCCTCAGCGACCTGCGTTGGAACGAAGGCCCGCTCTACGTCAGGTACGGCGGTTTCGCGCTGCGGCATTGCTTGTCGGCGCGGGGTGACCGGGTTCCGGCTATCGAGGACCCCACCGGAGCGCTGGTGCCGGACCGTCGGGATGCGGTGTTCTACACGCCACCCTGGGTGACCCTGCCGGATCTGCTTGTTCCG
>DASYMC010000391.1:0-6659 GCA_036009255.1 Pseudonocardiaceae bacterium | reverse complement strand
ATGCGAGGCGTGGAACGCTAAGGAGCAATGTGCCGATAAACCACCACAAAGCACGAGAGGGTGCATCGTGGTTTTCCATGCACGAGCGCGACTAAGGCCACACACGGCGCGGTACGCCATGGTCGGATGCCTGGATGGGCTCGTCGCTATGCGAATATGTCAGACGGTGGTCGGTCCGTGAGGCCGCCTCTATTAACCGGTCCGCGCTCCGGCGGCGAGGCGTGCCTATCATCGGAAGTAAAGCTGCTGCTGCTTGACCTGGTCGCCGATGGATTCGTCCGGTACTGCTGCCGACCCAAGGCCGCGCCGTGTGCTCTACTCGCCTTCTACCAGTGGGAAAACTACGTCGACCTAGTCACTATTCGGTCCTTCGACCGAGTCACCACGGCCTGGATCCCCGCCCGCCAACACAGTCGAATCGACGTGTTCACGCCCGAGGTCGTGGTGTGGGCGCAGGAAGGCCCGCCGCAGTGTCCACTGCGGGAACTACTTGACCTGTTACACCCCCAGCACCCCGACGCTCCGGAGCTCGCCGGCCCGCCGGCCGACCGAATCTTCCTGGATGAATCGCTCCCCGACCCCCACGACCAACCATGACCACCCCGCACCCACGACTGCCGGACACCACCGCGCAGTGGATCGCTGGCCTACCGCAGCTCGGCAACCCGGTCGGTGCGGTGTGGGCCCGGCTCGCCGAGCTGGACCGTGCTGGCCAGGAGGATTCCGCCGTCATCGCCGCGCTACGGACTGTGCTGCTCCGCCACCAGCCCCGGCACGGACGCTGCCCGGCGTGCCCCAGGCGCGGGCTGCGTCGTCGTCGCTTTCCGTGTGTCGTGTGGCACCGAGCCCATCTGGAACTGTTCAGCCCCCGCGTTTTCGCCGACGAAGCGATTTCCCTGACCCTCGCCGACGCCCCGGGCAGGTTCGCGCGACACCACGAATAAAGCCCCGGCCGGCCGTTGGTTGAGCGGAGCTGCCCCCGTCATGCTCCCCGGGCTCTCGGCGGCCGGCCGGTTCCAGAGTCTGCGGTGCGACGGTGACCTTGGTGCTCGTCGCCGCCGGGATGATCAGGCGCGGGCAGGGTCGCAGCGGCAGGGTGAAGGATGGTGTCTCCTGACGTCGCCCACCCCGCGCTCGCCGGGTAGCGCGTCGTGGTGGCCGCTGACATCACCGCCGCACTCGGACCCGCTCCGCCGGAGGCATCGCGCCGTGCCGCCGATGCGGGGGGAGTGCCCGGTGAAGGGGCGGGGCGCAAGCGGGGCAAGCAGCTGGGTGCGGCGGGTAGTTGGCTGCTCTGACTCCCCGTCTGAGGGTGAGCGCTGCCTCCCCCACTTTGTCCGGCTCTCCGCACTGACCCTGCCGTCCCCGATGCCTCGATGGCAGTCTGTTCATGACGTTGCTTTGGGAAGGTCATGAGCTGGAAGAGGGGAAAATGGTTGATGACACGGCACTGGATGCGGCGGAGTTGCAGGCTCTTCGCCAAGAGATTACCAGCCACTTCACGCTGTCCGCCACGCTGATTGCGTTGGAATTGGCGGCATTCGGCAGTAGTCTGTCGTTCGTCGACAAGTCAACGCACGTACTGGCAGGGTTGGCGGTTATTTCGAGTTTTCTCTGGCTACTATGGATCGACCACTCAACCCAAATTCTCAAAATGCCGCATATATCGCCATCGAGCTCGCGCCTCGCATGCGCCAGCACCTGGGTCGACCGGTTCTCGGTTGGGAGGTCTTTCTAAGATGCATCAATTCCGGCGGCGAAAGGTCGGCGACGGCACTGTATGGAGTATCACCACCTCCTCGTGCCAAAATCGTGCGTCCATTGCGGCCTGAATGGTATGCGCCACTCCTGTTCGGAGTCGCTCCACCGCTCTTGTTCGCTCTATACGTCTCCGCCAACCTTCGCAGCGGTACGGCCACGACCGTGGTCTGGTTGGCATGCGCTGCGGGAGGTGCGCTGTGGGTCTTTACTATCAGTCGATTTATCGATTTTGTCCATAATGCGAAAGTCATCGACCGGGCGATCCTCAAGACGGAGTCCGAGATGGGCGATGAACAGGTGCCGACCGACAGCGCAGCCGGCCCCGTTCGATCAGGTAGTACTCAACTTGGTTCGACCCGAAACGACTTGGTTCGACCCGAAACGACAGGCCGTGAATGAGTTAGCGCTCGCAACGATGGGCTCGTGGCGTGGCGATCAAGGGGCGGTGCGGCACGGACGCGCGTAGTGAACATCTGCAATTGCACCTGAGTGTGCAGGTTCGCTGAACAAATGAAATTGCAGATGAGCTTGCCAGCCGAAACATGTCTCGATCGCACGGTTCTTCAATCCTAACTCTTAAAGTATATTTGTTCGAAGTATGTCGCTCACGGACGCCCCGCAGTGGGAGGCCGACATGGACGTTCGGTGGAAGTTCCGGAGACTCGGCCACGACGAGCTGGAGCGCGTCGCCGTAGGTGACCCAGATCCCACCTCGGACCCCGGTACGGCCAACGGGTATCAGGCGTGTCGGTTCGAGTGGTCTGAGATCTCGCAAACCCTGAACCTGCTCTGGTGCTGCACTCGCGAGTTGGGGCACCAAGGCCAACACGTCGCCGGCACGGGCGAGTGTGTCGCCGCAGTGCGGGGTACGTGAGCACTGATCGGAAGATCCTAGAAGGCGAAGCCTCAAGGCAACGGCACCACCCGGGTGCGGCAATCACGCCCCCGTGACTGCCACAGAAACAGGGGCCGTTCACACCCCGACGAGGGGTATCCCTGCGCTGCGGTATCTGACACTCGTCCGTCGGGCTCATCACATAAGCCGGGGTAGAAGCCTCGACTGGCAGTTCAAAACAATACGGCGGTAGTGATCATGGAACACGGTTGGAAACATTGGCTGGGTGTTTGCGCAGCGGCGACGGTCCTGGCTAGTGGGTTAGCCTCGATCTTTCATCGCGGCAATCCAACAGCGCTCCCGCAGCAGTCCACGGGTCACTGTAGCGGTGTGTGCCCGTGCGCGACCATCTGAAGCGCCTAGCAAAACGTTGATATCTTGGCACACGCCCGACAACCTGCTTTCCCCCAAAGGTGTCCGCCCGGCCATTCGCTGGGGCGGACGACCCCCCGGTCACTAGACCCCGAGCATCGGACAGCGGATGCCACTCGCCGGGAAACGGTCCAAACGGGCACTGCCGATCCTCCCCTCGTGCGCGGGGTTTGTGGGGATCGACGAGTCAAAGATTATGAGAACGAGGCCTGGAGCTCGTTGGTGATCCCACTGCCGATGATGTTACGGTGCCGCCGTGAGCCACCAATACAGTGGCGAGATCGGTCCGTTAGATCTGGTCGTGCCGGCACTGCCCTTGTCGCTGAGGGATATCCGCGTTGCGATGCGCCACTGGCTGTCGGCGGTCGACGCCGCGCCGCGCGCGGTCGCTGACCTGCTCGTCGCTGTCGGTGAAGCCTGTGCCAATGTCGTGGAGCACGCTTACGGGCCTGGTGGCGGTACCGTGACAGTGCACATGGAACTCCAGCCGCCAGATGTGCTCGCCACCGTCCGCGATACGGGCTGTTGGCTCCCGCCTCGTGGTGAGAGTTGTGAGAACCGAGGACGGGGGACGCAGTTCATGCGCAACTGCAGCGACGATCTGCAAATTGATCATGGTACTAGCGGAACCTATGTCATCATCCGTCGCCGCCTCGCCGAGCGGGCACCCCAATGAACTCGTTACCGGCCGTTCGCTGTGCGCGGGCGGGGGCTATACACCAACCGCAGCGCACCACATCCGAGAGCTCCGCGGCCAGGTCTCGCTGGTCCAGCCTGCGGTTCAGCCCTAGGTTGGCGAGCCGTGGCAAGGTGCACCGTCGAGCACCGCGCGCGTTCAGGGTGAGTTCTTCAGGGCGTCCGGCACGCTGTCAGCGACGGTGAAGTACTCCCGCAGTCCAGTGACCTCCAGCGCCAGGTTGGCGGTCTGGGAGTTGTACACCAACCGTAGGGCGCGGTCTTCTTGGGTAGCGAGTTCGTTGGCCTCGAATAGCACGGATATCCCGACAGATGCCAGGAACTGCACACCATCAAGGTTCACCACCACGACCTGGGCAACGGTCAGCTGCGCGGTCAGACAGTCGGCCAACTCCGGCGCGCTCAACGCGTCGATCTCCCCCACTACGGTGACCACGCGAGCGTCAGGGCCGTACTCGGCCACCTGCAGATCCAGGATGTCGGCGGGGAAATCGCTGCTCACACCCCGCACGATAAGCTAGGTGACAGAGAGACGCCACGGGCTTCTTCGGCTTCGTCTTCATGATTGTGCGGCTAGAGATCTCCGCAAACCCCCGCGCGAGGTCGCTTGCCTGATCGTCATCGGTTCGTCACCCGGTTCCGAAGCCGGGCCGCCGGTGCAAGGTCGGCGGTTCTCAGGTGCCACGGTGAGCGCCTCGGCGACCTCGACGGCCTGCGCCGGAGTCATGACCGCGCCCGTTTCGGTCGTGGTGTGGGAACCGCAGCTCGACCCGGCCGTCGATGGGCCGCACCAACACCGTGCAGCCCCCGCCGCGGAGCCTGGCGGGATATTGGGCCAGGTTGCTGGCGTTTACGTCGAGCTGGTGGCGCTAGCCCGTGATTTGCCGAGGTTTCGGTTGCTTTCCACGGGCACCTGGAACCGAGCCGGAGCCGATGTGGCTCCGCAGGACTGCTGGGCCTTGGTGGCGTGGCCTGGGGTAGGGGATCAGGTGGAGCATCGGATGGGCTGAACAACGGGGACCTCTGTCCCAGGTTTGCGGTGCGTTGTCGACTAGCGAGAGGGTCGGATATTGGCGCGGGGAATCGTCTCGGTTCATGCCTGTGGCCCTTCCGGTGCGGTGGCTGTGGGTCGGGTGTCGGGGGACTCGATTTGGGCGTGTGGCAGCAGCACCACTCGCTTGCGGGTGGCTGGTGGGGAGGAGCCATTGGGCCGCTGGCTGTGCTCATGAGACTCTGCGGTCGCGGAGGGCGGCGGCTCGATAGACGACAAGAGAGGCGGTGGCGCCACCGATGCCGCCAAGGGCAGCGCCACCGCCGGGACCGGCCGCTGTGCTCCTCCCCGAACCCGCACCCAGGGTTCCGGGCCGCCGGCCACCGATCCGGACAGGCCATAGCCCACCGGAAAGCGTGCAGACCAACCCACCAACGCCCACCACGCCGCAGAGAACACTCGGAGCCAGCGTGATGCCATCAGGGGAGCTGCTCCGCCATGGCCGATACCTCGGCCTCCCGCAGCTCCGCCATCTCGACGTCCTGCCCCTCCGCCGACCCAGACCACACAGGAAAAGAGGACGAGCAACAGTCGGTAAGTACGTCCTGGTCAATCCCGACCGGGTGAACTGGGGCGGAGGAGGGCGGGATCCCGCCCTGGTCGATCTGCCCGGATGCACGCTGCGAACCCGAGTTGCAAGTCTCGCGCTGGTTGTGATCTACCTTGGCGCTATCAGTGTCGGCACGCTGGCCACCACTTGGCAGTGGCGGCTACGGCAGCAAGCGGTTCCTCAGGCGCCGTCGCGCCCCGACGGTCGCAGACGCGCGTTGAACCGGCCGGTGCGGCCACGCGTTTCATGACCGTTAAGCGAACTTTTCTCCGCGAAAAATGTCTGGGTGACCAACGCCCACGCCGACCTGCGCGACCCCGACACGATCCTGCGCGAAGCCGCCCGAACTCTGGATTTCACCGGCCGATCGCGCTGATGCTGTTGGGGATCGTGGAACACATCATGGACACCGATGAGGCGTACGCGATCGTGCACCAGCTGCTGGCCGCGCTGCCCTCCGGCAGCTACCTGGTGCTGTGCGACCCCACCACCGAAGTGCACCGCGAGGTGATGCTTGAAGCTATACGACAGTGGAACGACAGCGCCACGCTCCTGATCACCGTCCGTAGCCGCCAAGAGTTGATTCGTTTCTTCGACGGCATGGAACTGCTGGAGCCCGGCGTGGTCTCGGCCTCACTGTGGCGACCGAAGCACGTAAGCTCGGTACTCCGGTCGAGATATTTAACTTCAGTGGGCGCATTGGGCGAAGCCCTGATGAACACGGGCGACACGGTGGCCAGGCGGAGCCCGCGTCCTATCGGCTCGCCGTGCGGGTTCACCCAAGCCACTCTTGGAGGGCCTCGCACAGGGTGCGGGCCCCGTCCTCGTCCAATCTGATCACGCATGAGCCGTTGACGTGCGGGTCTAGCTCGATCTCGGCGTCGCGCTTGGTCACGACGACGTTCGTGTACCCGGGTGTGCCGCCGTGTGTGGTGCAGGTGGCGGAAATGACGCGTCGATTGCGGCCGGTCACAGGTGCCTCCAGCGGTGCTCCAGCGGGCGCAGGACGGGGCAGACCGGCCAAGTTAGGGTGAACTTAGGGTAATAGTTCTCCGCCCATTGCGCCATACGCCACCTGACTGAGGCAGCATTCATACCAAAAGAGTGGCAATAAAACTACCAGATGTTACTGATCCAGCATCAGAAGAGCGTGGAGGCTCAAGCGCCAGCTGACCAGTAGGCAGCTGTCGTCGCCGTTCGCCGTGGACTCGCCGACCGAAAGATCAGCGCCATGACGACCTGCGACGGCGAGCACAACCAGCGTCCCCACCTTTATGGTCCACTTCGACGTGCGGCCACACCCGGATCATCGCCCAGGGCCGGATCATGCTGAC
>DASYMC010000390.1:0-3478 GCA_036009255.1 Pseudonocardiaceae bacterium | reverse complement strand
CGTTCGTTGCGCTCAATCCGAGAGAGGTAGCTCTCGGTGACACCGGCGAGTTCAGCGGTGGCCTTGAGGGTCCTGCCTCGCCAGACCCGGATCTCCCGGATTCGACCACCGATAGACCGCACCTGCATCGCGTTGATCATGCCACCTCTCGTCACCGACCCCCCACCGACGCCCTGGAGCTATCCCGGGGGCGGAAACCTCGGCGACGAGGTGACTCCAGGCTAGCGCTGCCCCGGCGCCTCGCCGGCTCGCTGCTGCTCGGGCTCGCCCTCAACGCCACACTCACCTGGTGGTGAGCCGGCCCCTCGCCAGGCTCGGTTCGATGCCCCCGAACGGCTTGCCAACGACGGGCGTCACTCGCCGGCGCGCCGCTCGCTGTGCCTATGAATGGAATCGTTGATCTCATCGTCTGTTGCTTGCTCAAGCCTGATGAAGCGCCGGTCAGTTGCGGGGATCGTAGCTATGAGCTCATCGAGCTTGCGGTACGTGGCCTTTTGAACTCGCCACTGGGTGTGCTGAACAGCAAAGATAAGGATGAGAGTGACCACCTGTATCACAGCGGTAGCGACCGTAACTGCCGGTGACGAGAGGCCGGTAACGAAAGCTGCCACCAATGCGAGGACGCTGATGATCGACAACGCCGCTGCGATCCAGGCCTTTGACGTCCAGTCATCGATAGCGTGGACCCTGGGAGGGATATCAGGGCTGCGCCCCGGTGCGGGTCGGCAACGCCGCGATCGACCAGCTCCAACTCGACGTATATGGAGCGCTGATCGACTCGATCTACCTCTACGACAAGTGGGGACAGCCCATCTCCAGCGACCTCTGGGACAGGGTCTGCGCCGTGGCGAACTGGGTCTGTGACCACTGGGACCAGCCCGACGAGGGCATCTGGGAGACCCGCGGCGGGCGCAAGAACTTCCGGTACTCGCGGCTGATGTGCTGGGTGGCGATCGAACGCGCAATGCGGATGGCCTGCCAACGGGGTCTGCCCGCCGACATGCCGCGCTGGGGGCAGACCCGCGATGCGATCTACCGGCAGGTCATGCAGCGCGGTTGGTCCGCCGTGCGCCAAGCCTTCGTCCAGCACGAGGACGACGACGTCCTCGACGCCGCGGTCCTGATGATGCCCCTGGCCAAATTCATCTCTCCCACCGACCCAAAGTGGCTGGCCACCCTGGATGCGCTCACCGCGGAGCTGGTGTCCGATTCGCTGGTCTACCGCTACGACCCGCACGCCAGTCCGGACGGCCTACAGGGAGTGGAGGGCACCTTCTCGCTCTGCTCATTTTGGTACGTCGAGGCGCTCGTCCGCGCCGGGCGGCTGAAGGAGGCCCGACTGGCCTTCGAGAAGATGCTGACCTACGCCAACCACCTCGGCCTGTATGCCGAGCAGATCAGCCGCACCGGCGAGCAGCAGGGCAACTTCCCGCAGGCCCTTACCCACCTGGCGCTGATCAGCGCCGCGTTCAACCTCGACCGCGCCCTCGGGTGATAGGAGTGATTAGTTCACGTCGGCGGGTGCTGTTCGGGTCATCCCTGGAGTGCGGGCCGCTTGGGGCGGTGCCGCTGTTGTCGCGTCAGCACTGCGAGGGCCATCAGCAGCGCCAGCAGCATGACGCCGCAAGCGGCTAGCAGGGTGTCGGAGACCGCTACCGGGTAGTCGTGGCCGGTGCGAGGAAGGACGTGGTAGAAGATCGTGGCGAGCACGGCGGTGCCGATCGCCGACCCGATCCGCTGGGCGGTCTGCGCCGCTCCGCCGGCCGCGCCGGCCATTCCCACCGGCACATGCTGCGGGGTCAGCGTCATGTTCGGTGAGGTCACCATCCCGCCGCCGAGCCCGGCCAGGAGCAGCGGCCCGACGATCGCCCACTGCGCGCGTCACTGGTGCTGTGCCGTAGCACCAGCGCGGTTGCGATCAGCCCGACCACCACGGTGGTCAGCCCGCACACCGTTAGCCAGCGCCCGACCCGGGACACCAGCCGGCCGGCGATGACCGCGGAGGCGGCCACTCCGAGGGCGAACGGGGTCACCGCCAGACCTGAGCGCAGCGGCGCGTAGCCCAGCCCGTCCTGCAGGAACAGCGCGAGCACCAGCGGGATGCCGGTGAACCCGATGTAGTAGAGCAGGCCGATGCCAGACCCGGCGGGGTAGCCGGGGGTGCGCGCAAGCTGCGGATCCAGCAGCGGCTGGCGCCCCCGCTGCACGGTGTGCACCTCCTACCAGCAAAACACCCCCAGCAGCAGCGCAGCCAGCCCCCACAGCCACTACAGCCGGTTCGCACCACCGCTGCCTGCATCGACCATCGGTATCAGCAGGCTCAGTACGCCACCGCCGAGTAGCAGGGAACCGAGCAGGTCCAGGTCCCTACCGTGCCAACCGTCACCGGTCCTGGACGGTACAAACCGGGTCGCCGGCACCAGCGCGGCGAGACCGATCGGCACGTTGACGTAGAACACCCAGCGCCAGTCGTCGGGGCCATGGACCAGGGCCATGATCAGGCCGCCGATCACCGGGCCGGCCGCGGTGGCCAGCCCGATCGTCCCGCCGAGGATGCTGAACGCGCGGCCGCGCTCGGTGCCCTGGAACAGCTGCTGGATCAGTCCCGAGTTCTGCGGGATGAGCATGGCGCCGGCGACGCCTCGGAGCAGCCGGGCGGCGATCAGCAACTCGATGCTCGGCGCGGCACCGGTCAGTGCACTGGCCACCACGAATGCCGTCAGAGCGATCAGGAACATGCGGTGCCGCCCGAGGGAATCGCCGAGCCGGCCCGCGGGAACCAACGTCAGCCCCAAGGCCAATGGGTAGCCCGAAATCACCCACTGCGCGGTCGCCGCCGACACGGCCAGCCCGCGCTCGATGGAGGGCAACGCGACGTTGACGATGCTCACATCGAGCAAGACCATGAACGCCGCGAACTGGTGACCGCCAACGCCCGCCACCGCCCCGGATCGGCCACCTCCCGGCGGGAAGGCTCTGGCCTCACCCGGCCCTCGGTCCGGGCGTCCGCCACAGCCGAGCCGCCCACGACACCACCATCAGGCCCAGACTTGGGTTGCGTCTTCACCGCCAGCGCCCAACGTGGATACCCACCAGCGGGGTCGGTCGGGCGCCGGCGTTGGAAGCCCCGAGATCGGGGCACTCCTGGCTCAGCGCTTCCACTTCCGGTCCTGCCGCTGATAGCGCAGGTGGCGAGCGCTCGTCGCACGGTACCGTATACCGATACAGCACCAAGAGGCGCTAACGGGCCGGGGTGGTGGGCGTGCTCCTCAGCAAGAAGGTGAGCCCTTCAGCTGTTGTCGGATGGGCGAAAATCGCACTCCGCAGTGCTGTGTAGGGGACGCGGCCGATCATCGCCGTCTGGACCGCGGCCATCAGTTCGCTGGCCTCCGCCCCGAACACGGTGAACCCGAGAATCTCGGCACCGTCGGCAGCGATCAGCATCTTCATAAAACCGCGCGGCTCGGACAGAGTCCTG
>DASYMC010000389.1:0-3237 GCA_036009255.1 Pseudonocardiaceae bacterium | reverse complement strand
GTCAGAGACCGCTACGGACGGGCACCCCAGTGGATCTTGCTCGGGTCCATCGTGGGGGTCAACATCCTCACCCTCGCCGCCGATCTTCACGCCGGCGGCGCGGCGTTAGGTTTGCTGTTTCACCGAGACAGCAGCTGGTTTCTGCTTCTCTTCGGCGCCACGACGCTAGCGATGGTGCTGTGGGGCACCTACGACGAGGTCGAACGAGTGCTCAAGTACATGCTGCTGATCCTGCTCGGCTACCCGATCTCGGCGGTCCTTGCCCACCCCGACTGGGGACAGGTGCTCCGGGACAGTTTCATCCCCCATCTCTCCAGAAACAGCGAGTACATCACGGGCGCCGTGGCGATCCTGGGCACCGCCATCACCGGATACGTGTACGTCTGGCAAAGCGTGCAGGTAGCCGAGGAACAGCACAGCGAAGAACCTCCGAAGGTTCGAAAAGTCGACGCTGCCATCAGCACATTCTTCACCGTAGCGATCTTCTGGTTCATCCTGATCGCCACGGGTGCCACACTCGGTGTGGCGCACCGACCGGTCAACACCGCCGAGGAAGCGGCTCAGGCGCTTGCACCTGTCGCCGGCCCATACGCCAGCTACCTGTTCGGCGTGGGCCTACTGGGATCCGCGCTGATCGCCGTGCCAGTGCTCATGGCCACCACCGGCTATGCGGTGTGCGCCCAGTTCGACGTGCGCCGGGGGCTGTCCGAACCGGTCAGGGACGCGCCCACCTTCTACGGCGTGATCACAACATCGACCCTAGCCGCCATTGTGATCAGCGCGATCGGGGTTCCGCCGATACGGCTGCTTTTCCTGGCTAGCATCGTCGCCGGTGTCGCCACGCCCATCGGTCTGAGCGCCATGATGCTCGTCACGAGCGACCCGCGGCTCATGGGCGCCCGAACGGTAAGGGGCCCACTGCTTGTCGCTGGATGGGCCGTGACGACCACCGTGACCATCCTCAGCGTCTTCTACCTCATCCAACAGATCACCGGCGGCGGCAGCTAACACGTCGGTCGGTCGGACCACCGAGAAGGTCCGGGAAACAACCCTGGTCTCAGCCACCCGGAAACCGCACCCACATCGACAACAGCATGCCTATCCTCTGTGGAAAAATCCAAGTGTTTAGGTGAAAAATGCGGACTGCATGCGACGGGCCGCTGTGAGACGAATTCATCCGCCACCCAACCAAACCTGGCCACAAACCGACCTTTTGCCAAAATCGCTTGTCCGGCCGAATTCGTAACCTCCGAACTGGCCCCCCAGACGGACCCTGGCCCCCCGGGCCATGCACGGTGTCCCCCACCAACCAATCATCTGAGAATCTCATGTTCACTGGCTTGGTCGGAGGTCACCCGTGTGGGCTCACCTCTGGGAGTGGCTCTGGCCCCAACGTGCTGTGCCCCTACGGGAAAGCGCATATCGGTGGATCGGTTGACCTGCACGCGGTGGCACCCGTTCGGTCATTCTCGTCCTCTTGTGCTGAGTGGGCGAGGCTTATTTCAGGGGTTCAGGCCCATGCCTGGACTCGGCCCGGAGGGTGAGGTACAGGCGGAGCCGCAGAGGATTAGCAGGGAGGGAACTGTGCAGTACGAAGAGTTCATCAGCAAGGTGGCGCAGCAGGTCGGCATGTCGCGTGCGGAGACCGAGAAGCTGGCCGCGGCGGTGATCCGCACGTTGGGTGAGCGCCTCAGTGGCGGTGAGGCCGAGGACCTAAGGGCGCAGTTGCCCGAACCACTCAAGGGTGACCTGATCTCGACCAGGGAGGAAGCGGAAGGCTTCGGCGTCGAGGAGTTCGCCCGGCGGGTCGCCGAGAAGGCCGGGATCAGCGAGGAGGAAGCGGGCGCCGGGGTCGTCGCGGTGCTCGACACTGTGGGTGAGGCCGTCTCCCCGGGCGAGTTCGACGATGTGCTGGCTCAGCTCGGCAGAGAGTTCGCCGAGCTGATCGACAGCAACGGCTGATGGCGGGTAGTGCTGCGCCTTACAATGCGGGCCGGTCGGCGGCGATGGAGTGTGATGCTCGTTAGTCGGTTCCGCAGTGATCGTCAATCACGGGTTATGGTGCGGAACCCTGCCAGATGCGTGTGGCGACCTGCAGATTGAACCGGATTTCCGGATCGCCCGGGTCGTGGTGGATAAGGCCACGGATAGCGTGGAGGCGGTAGCGCACCGTGCTGCGATGGATACCGAGCTCGACGGCCGTTTCGCCGTAGTGACCGCTGCGCCTGAGATGGACGGCGAGGGTTTCGGTCAGCTCGGTACTGTGCTCGGCGTCGTAGTCCAGCAACGGGCCCAACCATTCCTGCACGAAGTCGACGGCCTCGGGATTGGCAACCAGCCCAGAGAGGCCCAGTTGGTCGTGGTTGGTGACACCGTGCGGATGGGCGGAGGCGGTTTGTACACGAAGGGCCTGCTGAGCTTGGCGGTAGGACCGGGGAATGTCGCGGAGCGCCGCGGCGAGGCCGCCGACTCCGATCGAGCCGACACCACCTGCTACCGCCAGAGCGATCTCCAGGTGCATCGCCTCCCACACGGTGGTGTCCATCCATGTATCGGTATCGGATCGTTGGGCGAGCACGACCAGGCTGTGGTCGCGGCGAGTGCTCCAGCAGAGCACCTGAACCGAACGCGCGGCAGCGGCAACGATGTCGATGAGCCTGTCGTCGAGCGCCTGCCCGCTCCACCGCATGGCAAGGGACCTGTACGAACAGCGCGGGTGGTGGCCCAGAGCGAGCGCCCGGCCGGCGAGCGCCTCCAGGGGGCCGGATCGATCACCATCGAGCAGATCATCAACCAACTCGCGGCTCAGCCGCGCCCTGACCGCGGCCCGGAACATCTGATCGAGATTCTCCGGCCGCTCCGGCGGCGGGGGTGGAAAGCACATCGGCGCCCACCCCCCACCTTTTGAATTCGATGCCAGTGCGTGCCGCGTGAATTCCTGGTTTACACCACTGGATCGAGCAACTGCGGACGGGAAATCGATCTCTGCGATAGATGGTCGCCTTATTGCGTTGGGCGGTGATCCGACGGTGTGACCGGCGGAGTTGATGCAGTGTGATCGATGAGGCCGCTGGGGGCCGCGGTGACTGCGCGTCCTCAACTTGTTGCTTCAGTTTCCCGGGTAATCACCACTGGTTCGTCGTGAATGACCATGAGCTCGTCGTAGTGAGCGGCTACCTCGCCCGGCGGGTGTTCATCTGATCGACGAGGTGGCGGAGTCGGAGCTTAGGCCGACCT
>DASYMC010000388.1:0-10901 GCA_036009255.1 Pseudonocardiaceae bacterium | reverse complement strand
CACCAGTGCGGCAGCGGGAAGCCCCATCGATGCCCGTCCACACCCAGCCGCACGATGTCCCGGCCCCGAACCCGCAGGGATGGGTCGAAACTACGACGTTGAGGCAGGTAACCGATCCGCTCGTTGGCTCGTCCGGCCGGTCGACCGAACACCCGCAGGGTGCCCTCAGCCAGTGGCAGCGCGCCCAGAATGGCCTGGATCAAGGTGGTTTTGCCAACCCCGTTGGGGCCCAGCACCGCGACGAATTCGCCAGGTGCAATCGTCAGGTCCACTCCGCTCCACAGCCGCCGACCGGCTCGCCGGACCGCGGCATTGCGAAGACTGATCACCGGTCCGGCTGGCTGTTGCTCCCGCCGTGACGGTGGGATGCCCGCGGTGTCCCGGAGCTGGTGGTGCACCTCGGATTTGGCTGAGCGGGCGTTCATGGGGTGGTTGCCTTGGACAGTGCTTGCTGAATGCCGGCGAGCTGATCAGCCTGCCAGTCCTGGAAGCTGGCCGTTGCCGGGACGAGTGTCTCGGTCACGGTTGCCACCGGGATGCCCTGGGCCTTTGCCTCCCTCACCAGAGCCGCCACGTCCGGAGTCGAGTTCTGGCTGTTGAACACGAAGATCTTGATTTTTTTGGTCCTGATCTGCTGATCCACCGTGCCCTTGTCAGCGGCAGTCGGATCAGTGCCTTCGCTGACCGCGTCCAAGAACGACTCCGGCGTTGCCATCGTCAAGCTGAGACCTTCGGCCAGCGGGGTGACGATGGATTCTGAAGCGCCGATCGGCGCGCCGCCATACTTATTCTTGATGTCAGCGATGAGCTGGTTGTAACGCGCCAACCCCTGAGTCTCATAGGCCGTCTTCTGTTGATCGAAATAAGCGGCATCGGCTGGGTGGATCCGCTTGTAGTCGGCAGTGATCTGCTCGATCACCCGGTGCACGTCATCCGGGGAATACCAGCGATGTGGGTTGCCGCCCTCCTTGACCTCAACCAACTCCCCTACTGTCAGCACCGACCGTCTCGGCGCTGGGTTCGCATCGACCAACTTGGCAGCCCAGGGGTCATAGCCAGCCCCGTTCACGATCACATACTGCGCAGTTGCCATGGCCCGCCCGTCGGCCGCAGTCGGCTCATAGCCATGCGGGTCGGCGTCCGGGCTGGCGACGATGCTCTGCACGGTGACGCGCTGGCCACCTAGCTGCGTGGCGATACTCCCCCAGAAGTTCTCCGCCGCCACCACCGCGATCTTCGTACTGCCGGTCGACCCGATCGGGTCGTTACCGGCCGGTGCCGCGGTCGAACAGCCCGCGAGGAAGCTGGCGAACACAACGGCAGTCACCGTGCCAAGGCGCGGTAACCGTCGACGCATCATTCGGGCTCCGCTCACGTTGCGTCTCCTCATCCGGACGACGTGTAACCCACAAGGCTGGTGACAACACTCGAAAGCGTAAACGAAATCGATAATCATTCCAAGTGGCGGAGATCTGCCGAAACTCGGGGATCAGCGGATCCAGCGACCTGCAGGCAGCCAGCTCGCTGAGCGGAGGTTCCCGATGCGGTTCCGGGTTGTTCATGTGCGCGGCGCTCTCACCACGCGCCGTCACCAATATTGATCAGCAGCCACGTGGTCAAGCAGCGGCAGCCAGCACCAACGCAAACCGGTCGTCGGGATCCGTCCACCACATCTGGTCGGCGAATCCGGCGTGCACGAGCTCGGCTCCGAGGCCTTCGCGCCGGAATTTGCTCGAGACCTCGGTGCGCATCTCCTCGCCCTCGGCGTAGTGCACCGTCATGCCCACCACCGGCAGGCGCACGGTCATCGCGCGGCGGGCCCGCAGGCGCATCTCGATCCACTCGTGCGCGGCATCCCACACCGCAACATGGTCGAAGGCTGCGACGTCGAAGTCAGCACCCAGCTCACGGTTGAGCACATGCAACACGTTGAGGTTGAACTCGGCAGTCACTCCAGCCGCGTCATCATAGGCCGGCACCATCACCGCCGGGTCGGTGACCAACCCGGCTCCGAGCAGCAGCAGCTCACCGGGATCCAGTGCAGCGCGCAGGGCCGTGAAGAAACCAGCCCGCTCGTCGGGCTCCAGATTGCCGATCGTGCCACCCAAGAACGCGACTAGCCGCCGCCCGCGCTCAGCGGTCGGCAGCAGCTCAAGGTGCTGGGTGAAGTCGCCGACCACACCGTGCACCGCGAGTCCTGGGTATTCTTGCGCCACCGCCGCCATCGCGCCACGCAATGCGGACTCCGACACGTCCAGCGGCACGAAGCGCCGCAGGGTGCTCTTCGCGGTTAGGGCATCGAGTAGCAACCGCGTTTTCTCCGACGAGCCGGAACCGAGCTCGACGAGGGTATCGGCAGCCGCCAGTGCAGTAATCTCAGCCACCGTGCGCCGCAGCAACTCGCGCTCGGTGCGGGTGGGGTAATACTCCGGCAGCATGGTGATCTGCTCGAACAGCTCGCTACCGCGGGCATCGTAGAACCACCTGGGCGGCAGCCATTTCGGATCACCCGACAGGCCGACCCGCGCGTCGTGACGCAGCGCGTCGGCGGCATCGGCGTCGGACAGGTAGATCTCGAGCACGGGTGCGGTCATGGCTCCTCCGCCGTGGGTGTAGGAATTGGCGCCACGTCCACTGTGGACGGTGTCGCGGTGAGCAGGTGACAGTCCGGGACGGTTTCCCAACCGGCGAACTGGTCGATGGGCTCGGAACAGACGAGCACTCCCCCGTCCGCGACCCGCACCGCCAGCGCGTGGTACACGGCCGTCGCAGCGAGCCTGGTGCCGTCAGTAACCAGGAGGTTCAACCGTGAGCCGGGCGCTGCGGCCAGCACTTTCGCTGTGACCGCACCCAGCGCGTAACCCAGCGAATCGCCGGCCGCCAGCCGGTGCCGTACCAGCGCCCACAGCAATGCCGAGTCCGTGGGCGCATCAAGGGTAAGCAGATCAGTGACCGGCAGCCTGCTGGCCAGCGGTGCCACGCTATCCGGCCAGCCGGTGACCACCCCGTTGTAGCTGAACAACCACCGGCCGGTGGCGAAGGGCGCACACGCGCTCTCCACCACCGGCATCCCCACCGTGGCCGAGCGCACCGCGGCGAGCACCGCACCGCTGCGCACCTGAGCGGCCAGTGCGACGAAGGATGTGTCGGTCCAGATCGGAACCGCCCGCCGGTAACGGATTGGTGTGGCCGCGCTGTCGGAGTACCAGCCTGCGCCGAAGCCATCGGCATTGACGGTGCCACCACCGCGCATGTCGGCCGGCGCGTAGCTCTGCCGCAGCAACGAGTGCGGCGGGTCCAGCAGTAGCGACGCAAGATCGCGCGGCGGCCCCAGGTAGGCCAGGTGTCGGCACACGGTCAGGCCAAGTCCCCTGGATCAGGATTCCGGGCGCAGCGGAATCCGGTGAAGATCTGCCGGCGCACTGGGTGGTCCCAGTTGCGGAAGGTTCCCCGGCAGACCACCGCGTCAGTGGCGAATGAACCTCCGCGCAACATCCGGTAGTCCCCGCCGAAGAACACCTCGGAATACTCCCGGTAGGGGAACGGCGCGAAGCCTGGATAGCCGGAGAAGCCCGAGGACGTCCACTCCCATACATCGCCGATGAGCTGGTGCACGCCCAGCGGTGATGCGCCGGCCGGGTAGCTTCCCGCAGGAGCGGGCTGCAGGTGACGCTGCCCCAGATTGGCGTGCGCCGGCGTGGGGGCCTCATCGCCCCACGGGAATCGCCGCGAGCGGCCAGTGACCGGGTCGAATCGGGCGGCTTTCTCCCACTCCACCTCAGTGGGCAGGCGCTTGCCCGCCCACGCCGCGTAGGCCTGCGCCTCGAAGAAACTGACGTGCGTGACGGGTTCATCGGGCGGGACCGGTTCGGTGACTCCGAACCGGGTGCGCCACCACGACCCACCGTCGGCGACCCAGAACTGCGGAGCGACCAGATTCGCCTCGCACCGGTGCGCCCAGCCTTGCGCACTCCACCACCGCGGGTCGTCGTAGCCACCGCCGGCCAAGAATCGCTGGTAGGCGCGGTTGGTCACCGGGGTGGTGTCCAACCAGTACGCGCTGGTGTGAGCGCGATGCGCGGGGCGTTCATTATCGAGCGCCCACGGCTCGGCAGATGTGCCCATGGTGAACTCGCCAGCGGGTACCAGCACCTCGGCGGGCAGGCCCGTGGAACGCTGCGGCTGCGGGGCAGGGGCATGCAACGCAGCCGGGCCGACCCGAAGCTGATGGGTGGCCAGCATGGTTTCGTCGTGCTGCTGCTCGTGCTGCACGATCATTCCGAACGCGAAGCCGTGCTCCACGAGCCTGCGACCCTCCAGCGGGGCGCGCTCCAGCACGTCGAGCACCTTGTTCCGCACCTCGCCCAGGTATCGCCGAGTCTGAGTCGGATCCAGCAGCGGCAGCGTGGGCCGATTCGGCCGGGGATGTTTGAACGCGTCATAGAGGTGGTCGATGTCGGACCGGACGGGATCGCGCCCACCGACGTCACGGACCAGCCAGAGCTCTTCCTGGTTGCCGATGTGGGCGAAGTCCCAGACCAGGGGGGACATGATCGGGGAGTGTTGGCGGGCCAGCTCGCCGTCATCCACCGCACCGGTGAGGGCGGCGCTGCGGATGCGGGTGCGCTCGAGCTCCGCGGCAACGTGGTCCCGCAGGGCCGCGGTGCTCAGTTCGATGATCGGCACGCTCACAGCAGCTGTCCTCCATGGAGTCCAGCCAGTCGGCTCCCGTTACGCCGTGTTCCGGCTCCGGCGGTGGCACCTTCGGCCGGCTCGCCAGTGACCTCGTCTGCTGGACAAAGACCGCGCCGAACCCGGTGCTCGGTGATCTCCTCCACGAGCGCCTGCACCTCAGCCGGCCCGTTCAGCGCGGGCAGCGCGTCGCACGCCAGCTCGAATACCGCGGTCGCCGCATCAGCGAGGGTGTCGTCGTGTAAGCCATGTTCGGCGGCCTGCCACCACCGCCCTGCGGCGGGCGCGCAGGCATCCCGGGCGGCCGCGGTGACCTCGGGATCGGCCAGCAGAGCAGCCAGCACGGCTACCGGTACCAGCCACTGCCCCACCGGCTGAGTGTCCAGATAGCGGACCTCCAGGTAGCCCTGCGGCCGCACCGGCGGGAACAGTGTGGTCAGGTGATAGTCCAAATCAGCGATGCTGGGGCGGCCGGGCAGTGCCCCGGACAGCCAGTCGGCGAAGGTGACCCCGCTCGGCACATCCCATTTACCCCAGGGACGGCGTTGACACAACAGGGGGGTGTCCAGCACCCGGCGGGCCCAATCAGCGGCTGGGTCCCAGTCCGCAGTCGTGTCCGAGCGCACCGGACTCGGCCTGGTACGGACCGGATCCAGGGCGAACCATGCCTGCATTCGAGAGGACACCCACCCCGTGCGCTGGCCCCCCAGACAGGGCGAATTGGCGAAGGCCGCCACCAGCACCGGTCCAAGGTCGTGTAGAGCTGCCCAACGTAACGCCACGTCAGCGGGGGTGCCGGCGTCTAGGCACACCTGCACCGAGGCGGTGGAGCACATCATCGCCCGGCCCATCGGGCCGATCCGGTCAAAGGCGGTCTCCATCGCGGCGTAGCGCGGAATGTCGATCAGCCGGCGGGACGGGCGATGCGGGTCGGAGCCCGAGCCGGTGAGCACTAAACCAGCGGGATCGAGCAGACCGGTCAGTGCGGCGGTATCGCCCTCGACGGTGGCAATGAGCTCGGTCAGCGACGCGCAAGGCGGGCTGGAGATCTCGAGCTGGCCACCGGGTTCGACCGTGACGGTGGAGCCGTAGGGAAGAGGAGTCTGGGGACTGTCAGGTATCAGGGAATGCGGGACATGCACACCGAGCGCTTCAGCGAGGTGTTGAGCCTGCAACGGGAGATGGGGATTCCCCGAATGCTGCACCACCCACTCGAGCTCGGCGCCGAGCAGCCTCGGCGGCCCGTGCTTGAAACAGACTGACGCGACGTAGACCTCGGCTTCTTCACGACAGCGCAACACTGTCGGCGGTGCCGCGGGAGCTGACGCCCAAGGCCGCGTTGCCTCTGCCGTCACGACCCACCTCCTGGGAATAGACAGGCCCCCGCCACGCTACCCAGTTACCCCGACACCCGCAGCGATACGCCAACCGTTCGTCCCAGCACCGCTTCCGGTTCCCATCCCGGCGTGTCGCTCTCTCATGCCCAGCTCTCGGTCCCGGGGGACCGACACACCGTGCACCGGCGACCGACACCCCGGGGGTTAGACGAGGGCGAACTGTGTGTGGTGCAACTGCGCGTACCGGCCACCGGCGGCGAGCAGCTCCTCATGGGTGCCGCGCTCGAGGATCAGACCATCCTCGATCACCAGGATCTGGTCCGCGGCGCGGATGGTGGACAGCCGGTGCGCGATGACCAGCGCGGTGCGTCCGTGCAGAGCCTCGGCGAGCGCGGCCTGCACCGCTGCCTCGGACTCCGAGTCCAAATGCGCAGTGGCCTCGTCAAGGATCACCACTCGCGGCTGGGCCAGCAGGAGCCGGGCGATGGCCAGCCGCTGCCGCTCGCCACCGGAGAGCCGGTAGCCACGGTCACCCACCACGGTGTCCAGCCCGTCGGGCAGTGATCGCACCAGCTTCGCCAGCCGGGCTCGCCGCAGCGCATCCCACAATTCCTGGTCGGGAGCCTCCGGCGCCGCGAACCGCAAATTACCTGCGATGCTGTCGTGGAAGAGATGCCCGTCCTGGGTGACCACACCCACCGTGTCCCGCAGTGCGGCTAAGGAAAGGTCGCGGACGTCCACCCCACCCAGCCGGACCGCCCCAGAGTCGACATCGTAGAGCCGAGGCACCAGGGAGGCGATCGTGGACTTGCCGGCACCCGAGGAGCCAACCAGCGCCACCAGCTGCCCCGCCTCGGCACGGAAATCCACTCCATGCAGCACCTCGGCGCCACCCCGCGCGTCCAGTGTGGCGACCTCCTCCAGAGAGGCCAGCGATACCTGTTCTGCCGACGGGTAGGCGAAGCGCACGTTGTCGAACTCCACTGACACCTCGCCCGGGGGCACCTTTACCGCGTCCGGTCGCTCAGTGATCATCGGGCGGACGTCGAGCACCTCGAATATCCGCTCGAAGGCAACCAGCGCGGTCATCACATCGACCCTGGCGTTGGCCAGCGCGGTCAGGGGTGAATAGAGCCGGGTAAGCAGCAAGGCCAGGCTGACCACGGTGCCGGCGGCGATGTCGCCGCGCAGCGCCAGCCAGCCGCCCAGCCCGTACACCAGTGCCTGAGCGAGCGCCGAAACCAGCGTCAAGGCCGTGAGAAACACCCGCGCCGACATCGCGCTGCGGACGCCGATGTCGGCGACCTGGGTGGCCCGGTGGCTGAACTCGGCGCTCTCGGCCTCCGGCCGTCCGAAGAGTTTCACCAGCGTGGCACCCGGAGCGGAGAACCGCTCGGTCATCTGGGTAGTCATCGCGGCGTTGTGCGTGGACGCTTCCCGCCGCAGCTGTGCCATCCGGGCGCCCATTCCCCGCGCCGGCAAGACGAAGATCGGGAGCAACACCAGAGCGAGCACGGTGACCTGCCAGGACAGAGTCAGCATCACTGCCAGCGTTAATACCAGCTGGATCGCGTTGGTCACCACGCCGGATAGCGTGGAGGTCAGCGCGGTCTGCGCCCCGATGACGTCGTTGTTGAGCCTGCTGACCAGCGCCCCGGTGCGGGTGCGGGTGAAAAACGCCACTGGCATCCGCTGTACGTGCTCGTACACCGAGCGGCGCAGATCAAGGATCAGCCCCTCACCGATCCGGGAGGACTGCCAGCGTGCGGCCAGACCGATTCCCGCGTCGAGCACTGCCAGCAGCGCGATGAGCACGGCCAGTCCGGTCACCAGCGTGACCTTCGCGTGCCCGACGATGCCGTCGACAACTCGGCCGGCCAGCACGGGTGTGGCGACGGCGAGCATTGCAGAAACTGTGCTCAACGCGAGAAAGATCAACAACGACCGTCGGTGTGGCTTGGCGAAGCCGAAGATTCGTCGCAGAGTGCCAGGTGCGAGCGAGCGCGGTGTGCTGCCCTGGCGAGCCATACTGTTCAACAGGCTCCACGAGTTATCCATCAATGGCCTCCGCTGTCGCACAAATCTATCGTCCCGCTACGCGTAACACTGTAATTAGTGTCTTATTCCGGACACTTCCATGGTCTCCTTAACCCATTTTTCCTAATAGCACCAGGCAGGTTTGGGCAGAAAAAGGGTGGAGTCCCCGAACTCGTGCCACAGATAGCGGTGGTCGGATGCAGCCATCCGGCTCTGCCGCAGTCTCCAGTGCGCGCACGACGGTGGTGCCCACCGCGATGACTCGTTTCCCGGCATCGCGGGTGCTCTGCACGAGCCGAGCTGTGGGCTCGGGTACCTCGAAGCACTCAGGAGCAGGCGGCTCGTGCAGCTCAGGACTGGAGACCCCGGCGTGCAGCACGACCGGCGTGATGGTGACCCCTAGCGCCATCAGCCGCACCAGCAGCGATTCGGTGAACGGGCGCCCGGCGCTGGCCATTTCGGCGCTGGCTATTTGGGCGCCGGCTGGCTGGCGCGCGTATACCGTCTGATAATCCGACAGTGGGTATTGCTGGGCGAGGTAGCCGTAACTGATCGGTCGGCCATGCTGGGAGAGGTATTCCACCAGCGGAGTCGGCGGTGACACCATAGCCCGCCATAACCGACTTGCGCCCGCAACGGCCTTGGAATCGGGATACGGCGTGTTCAGCTGAAGGTTAATGCCGCCGGGAAGGCGCAGCCGCTGCCCCGGACAAGTCTGCCGATCTGGTCCGAGGCCGTCGATCCGGCGAACTTCGACCACCCACTCCGCACGTCCCACTGACGTGGAGACATGCACCGCCACGGGGTGCCCGTCACCTCGACGCCCGGGCACGGCGGCCGCCAGGGTGGCGGAGGTGTTGACCACGATGAGGTCGCCGGGGGCGAGTAGGGCCGGCAGGTCGAAGAAGTGCCGGTGTTCGATCTGGCCGGGTCGAGCCACCAGCAGCCGCACCCGGTCGCGTTGCAGCCCGCGATGTTCCGGCGGGCTGGCTGCCTCGCTTGCCGGCGGCAACGTGAACTGGGTGGCGGGGATGGGCGTCCTGGGACGCTCTGCGGCGAGCGTCACCGCGCCAGCCCTGCCGTGACGTCCGTCGCCCGGTAGCGTCCGCTGGCCAGGTCACCTTCGGCGATGGCCAACAATGCAGGTACGACGCTCTCCGGCGGCGGCCGGTCGCTGATGTCCTCGCCCGGGAACGCCTGCTGATGCAGATCAGTGGCCATGTCGCCCGGGTCGATCGAATATATCCGCAGCTGCGGACACTCGATGGCCAGCACCGCGGTGAGCCGGTCCAGCGCCGCCTTGGCCGAGCCATAGCCGCCCCACCCCGGGTAGGACTCCACGGCAGCGTCGGAGGAGACATTGACCACCCGTCCACCGCGTCGCGCGAGCTGCGGCAAGAGCATCTGGAACAGCGCGAGTGGCGCCAAGGTGTTGACCGCGTAAACCTGCTCCAGCACCTCAAGGGGGTAGTCGGCAAGCTGCGGCTGGGGGCTTGGACCCAGCAAGCTGGCGTTGTTCACCAGCAGGTCCAGGCCCCCCGCATCCCCCACCGCATTGGCCAGCCGCCTGCGGTGGCCAGGTTCAGCCACATCGCCGGGTATCACCGTCACTGCGTGCGGTATCGCGAACTCGGCGACTATCTCCGTGAGCCGGACGGGGTCGCGGGCATCGATCACCACCTGCCAGCCACGACGCACCAGGCGATCGGTGAACGCCCGGCCCAGCCCTCGGGAGCCGCCGGTCACCAACGCCAGCCGAGGCGTCTGAGCTCCGTTGTCCTCTGTCATTCCCCGAGCATGTAACTTCAACCTCACTTCAAGTCAAGGATCCTCTGGACACGATGGACGACACGGACCTGCTGACGATCGGTGAGATCGCCCGCCGCGCCGGCCTGGCCACCTCGGCGCTGCGCTACTACGAGCGGCAGGGATTGGTCAGCGCCATCCGTACCTCGGGAGGGCAGCGCCGGTATCGACGAAACATGCTGCGACGGCTGGCCTTCATCCGCGCCGCGCAGAACGTCGGGCTGTCACTTCAGGAGATTCGGACAGCGCTGGAGACCCTGCCGGCCCAACGGACACCCACCACTGCGGACTGGGCCCGACTCTCCCGCTCCTGGCATAGCCGGCTCGACGAGCAGATCGCAGCTCTCACCGCCCTCCGGGACGGGCTCACCTCGTGCATCGGCTGTGGTTGCCTGTCACTGCGCCGCTGCAAGCTATCCAACCCCAACGACGACGCCGCCGCTTACGGTGCTGGTGCCCGATACCTGCCACCGGCCCTACGTCGATCACATGACCGCGATCCAAGCTAGCGTCCGACCTCCCCTTGTCGTTTGGCCGCAAACTTTCGTGGGCGCTGTTCATCGGGGGGCGACATAGCCGTACGGTTGGACAATCGACCAGTGCGTTCGTCCAAGGCGGACGTCCAGCAAGGGAGATGACGTCATGCCAGGCCGGTCAGCAGCGGCTCGGGGCCGAGACGTGCGGCTGCAACTCCTGAGCGCTGCAGCCACCCTCGTCGCCGAAATGGGCTGGAACGCGGTCAGTACCCGAACCTTGGCTGAGCGGGCAGGCGTGACACCGGGTCTGGTTCATTACCATTTCCCGTCATTGCAAGCCTTGCTGCGAGACGCCGCCCTCGGCATGATGAGTGATCTTCTGTCCTCCGCCGAGGCCCTTTTCGAAACCGCCCGAACACTCGACGCCGGCGTAGACCTGCTGCTCAGCTCGCTCAACGCGTACACGGGCAGTGACCCTACGTCGTTGCTGTTCATCGAGACTTATCTCGCTGCCACCCGCGATGAGACGCTGCGCAGCGAGCTCGTCGCTGTC
>DASYMC010000387.1:0-1941 GCA_036009255.1 Pseudonocardiaceae bacterium | reverse complement strand
CCGACAGCTGCACGACCTCGTCGACGGCTGACATGCCTGCCGGCAGGCAGGCTGCGTCAGTGGCCGTTCGACGAGCCGTGTCCGTTGGAGCCGTGCCCGTTCGACCCGTGCCCGTTGGAGCCGTGTCCATTCGACCCGTTGCGATCCTGGTGCTCGCGTAAAGCCGTGAGCGCCTTGCGTTCTCCGGCGTGCTCTGCCTCCACCAACGCGTCGTGCTGGTCGACGGGGTCGGCTCTCAGGAAGCTGCCGGTACCCGGAGAGCCCGCGGAGCCGAGCTTGTTCATCCGCTTGGGTACCGGGGCGCCCTGGTATTCCAGCGGCAGTGGATGGCCGTGGTCATCGACCGGCCCCAGGGGCTGGTGCAACTCGATATAGGCGCCGTGCGGCAGCCGCTTGATGATGCCCGTCTCGATGCCGTGGTCGAGCACCCCGCGGTCGCTGCGCTGCAGCCCGATGCACCACCTGTAGGCCAGGTAGTAGACGATCGCGGGCAGCACCACCATGCCGATGCGGCCGATCCAAGTCGTCGCGTTCAGCGAGATGTGGAACTTGAGCGCGATGATGTCGTTCATGCAGGCGAACGTCAGCACCATGTAGAAGGCGATTGCCATCGCGCCGATCGCGGTGCGCACCGGAGCGTCCCTCGGGCGCTGCAACAGATTGTGATGCGCCTTGTCCCCGGAGAACCTCTTCTCCAGGAAGGGCCACGCCGGCAGCAGCATGAATATGACGCCCATGAGCACGGCGATCCACACCGGCTGAGGGATGGTGTGCCCGAACAGGTAGAACTCCCACGCCGGCCAGAGCCGGATGAGGCCGTCGGTCCACATCATGTAGAAGTCGGGCTGGCTGCCCGCCGAGATCTGGGAGGGCTTGTAGGGCCCGAGCTGCCAGATCGGGTTGATCTGCAGAAGGCCGCCCATGATGCCGAGAATGCCGGTCGTCACCGCGAAGAACGCGCCGGACTTGACGGCGAACACCGGCATGACGCGGACCCCGACGACGTTGGTCTCGGTGCGCCCCGGTCCCGGGAACTGGGTGTGCTTCTGGAACCACACCAGCGCGAGGTGCGCGCCGATGAGCGCCAGGATGATGCCCGGGATCAGCAGAATGTGCAGCGCGTAGAGCCGCGGGATGATGATGCCGATCGAACAGTCGTTTCCGACACCGCCGCAAGGGAAGTCACCGCCGAACAAGGCCCAGTGCAGCCAAGTGCCGACGATCGGAACGCCCATCGTGATGCCCGAGAATGCGGCGCGCAGGCCGGTTCCGGACAGCAGGTCGTCGGGCAGCGAGTATCCGAAGAAGCCCTCGAACATGGCCAGGATCAACAGCAGCGAGCCGATCACCCAGTTCGCCTCACGGGGACGGCGGAACGCGCCAGTGAAAAAGATGCGCGCCAGGTGCACCATGATCGACGCCGCGAAAAGCAGTGCGGCCCAGTGGTGGATCTGGCGGACGAACAGGCCGCCGCGCACCTCGAAGCTGATATCGAGGGTCGATGCGAAAGCCTTCGACATCTCGACGCCCCGCAGCGGCTGGTAGACCCCGTCATAGGTGACATCGACCATGGACGGATCGAAAAACAGGGTCAGGTAGACGCCGGTGAGCAGCAGCACGATGAAGCTGTACAGGGCGATCTCACCCAGCAGGAACGACCAGTGGGTGGGGAACACCTTGTTGAGCTGTCTGCGGACCGCCGCAGCGGGGTGGTACCGCGAGTCGATCGCGTCGCCTTGTGAGGCCGCAATCTCGTTGAGGCTTGGTGGTTTCGGCAGTGTCGGACTCATATCGTCTTCCGTTCCCAGAATGCCGGACCGACGGGTTCTCTAAAGTCCCCGGCGGCGACCAGGTACCCGTCCTGATCAATGGTGATGGGCAACTGCGCGAGGGCGCGCGCAGCCGGACCGAATATGGGTTTGGCGAAGTGCAGCGCATCGA
>DASYMC010000386.1:0-1500 GCA_036009255.1 Pseudonocardiaceae bacterium | reverse complement strand
CGGGACGCCGCGCGGGCGACGAGGTAGAGCGTGTTGATGGGTGGATCATCCGTGTCCAGCACTGGCACGAGTCGGCCTTCTGTCAGGTGATCGGCGCACAGGTAGCGCGGCAGGACAGTGGCTCCGGTGCCGGCTGCTGCGGCAGCTTGCAGCCCGCGAAGGTCGGGGACGACCACAACAGCACGCCCTATCGGCGCACAGCCCAGCACGTGTCGCCACCAGCGGCGGATGATCGGCAGGTCCTCGGCGTAGGCGAGCAGGGGCAGGAGTTGCCGCGTGTCGGGATGCGGGTGTCACGAGCGCGTGCCGCGCTATCCCTCGGATATGACCGATGCCGAGTGGACGCTGCTACGCCCGGAGGCCGCGGCGGTGATGGCTGAGTTGCGCCGCAGTCCAGCGGGCAGACCAATGGAGCATGATCTGCGGGCGGTGCTGGATGCGATCGGCTACGTCACCCGCTATGGCATCGAATGGCGGGCACTGCCGGTGGATTTCCCGCCATGGGAGGCGGTGTATGCCTTTTTCGTTCGGTGGCATGAGCGCGGCTTGCCCCAAGTGCTGGTAGACCGACTCCGCGGGCGGCTGCGCACAGCCTGGGGCCGGGCCGAGCTACCGACCGCCGGCTCGATCGACTCCCAGTCGGTGAAGGCCGCAGACACCGTCGGTGCCGACTCCCGCGGATACGACGCCGGCAAGCGCATCAACGGGCGCAAACGCCACGTGGCGGTGGACTCGCTGGGCCTGCTGCTGACGGTGCTGGTCACTGCGGCCTCGGTGCAAGACCGCGATGGGGCGTTTCGGCTCCTGGCCCTGCTGCGCGAGCGGTTCTCCACAATCACCCTGGTCTGGGCCGATGGCGGCTACGCAGGCCGCCTGGTGAGCTGGGCATGCCAGGTTCTGGCCCTCACCCTCACCATCATCAAGCGCAGCGACGACACCAGCGGATTCGCCGTACTGCCCCGCCGGTGGGTCGTCGAACGGACCTTCGGCTGGCTGCTGCGCTACCGCCGCCTCATCCGCGACTACGAACGACGACCCGAACACCACGAAGCCATGGTGCTGTGGGCCACCGTCGCGATCATGACCCGAAAACTAGCCCGCACAACATCCGGCGCACCACCCCATCCCAGATGGGGACAACCCCGCACCCTAGCCTCCACGCCCGATCAACAAGCAGCGTGATCATTTGCCAACAGGCTCTTAGCCTGGATCCGTGGACCGATCTCGGTCAGTGACCGGCGTGTGCATGGGGAAAGTGCCCTCTGACCTGGGATGATCGGGTTTGCGACTTCTCTTGGGGGTAGTCGCCTGCTGATCGCCTATTTTTCTGGTCAATGGGCTGATGTTGGTGTGCGACAGGTGTTGCTCACCGTGGGTGGGTGTTGAGTTCTGCCATGAGGTCGCGGTTGGTGGCTCTGGCGGCGGTGAGTTCGTCGTTGCGGTCCTCAAGTTCCTGGCGCAGGGCAAGGATCTGCTGCTCGAGCTGACTGAGCTGGGTTC
>DASYMC010000385.1:0-1587 GCA_036009255.1 Pseudonocardiaceae bacterium | reverse complement strand
TGTTTGAGCTCACGCCCCGCTGCACTGACCCGTTAGCACCCAACCTGACCCGGCGCAGCAAGCTCAACGAGGGCGCCGACGTACTCAACAGCGTCATCCGCTCCGTGAGCCAGCAGCACGGATTGAGCTTCACCGACATGCGGGACCGGTTCGCCGGCCACGGCGTGTGCTCCACTAACCCGTGGATCAACGGTCCCAGCGCGCCTGCGTCAGTCGGGCGCTATCACCCCAACCAAACCGGCTACCGCGACGGCTACCTCGAGGCGCTGGACACGACAACCACAGGCAGCTCCGCGGCGGCCTGAACACCAGCGAGCCACAGCTACGTCTAGTCCGCACAGACAGGAAGCTACCCGGCGCTTCTTCGAACCCCACCCTCGCGAACGGACCGGCAGCGTGACCTCAACCACGGCATCGAGGCTGTGCTCCTGGCGGCTTTGCCCAGCGTATGCCATGAAGTGATCACGAATGTCGGGCAGACAGGCAGCGCGGCGAGTGGATGGCAGCTGGACGAGACACCCCCAGGCCGTCTCTATTTCCGTCTCATTCGCCTTCGTTCGCCGACGTTCACCTATTACCGCGGGAGCTTTCCAACGCAGGTCATGGACGGTGACGATTGAGTATGAACGCATTACCGTAGTCCTGAAAATCGGAAGGTCGGCGGTTCGACCCCGCCCCTGGCCACTCCCCCAGTATGTAGACTCTGAGCAGCGTATATGCGACGAGCTATCAAGCCCCTTCCTGCACTACCTGCCGTTTGATCATGCAACAGCCCCTCTGAGAAATAGGGGGAGCCGCATCGTTGCTGACCGCTACCCGTCGAGATGATCACGTCCGTTATCCTTGCCGCCACATGCCGAAAGCTGCCCGTGTCCTCGCCGCGCTCAAACGTGATGGCTGGACCGAGACCCGCCGCCGCGGATCACATCGTGTCCTGGTGAAGGACGATCGGCAGCGCATCTGGGCTTACCATGAGGGCGTTGACTTGGGCGGGCCGGCGATGGCTCGGATCGCCAAAGACTACGGGTATACCCTTGCTGAGCTGCGCAAGCTATAGGACGATGATCATATGAGCACCACGCTGCGAGCCGAGTTCTTCTTCGATGACGAGGCGAACACCTGGCATTACCGCGTGCCTGCTTTGCACATCAACGGCGGCGGCACAGCGACCCGCGAGGACGCCCAGCGCGAGTGCATGGATGCAATCGAGTTTGCGTTGGAGGGCGACCCGAGCGAGTACGACAGCGATACCCAGGCGATCGCTCTTGAGGTATCCGTCGCCCCTGCCGCCTGACCTCCGCCGGCTACCGATTGGACACTGCCCAGGCTCTACTGTGATGTCGAGGAGCTGCTCGCCGGGCCAGGCATCGAAGTCGATCACCCCACCGTGCACCGTCGGGTACAGCGTTTCCACATCACATCCCTGCTAGCCGAGGCAGCTGGCGCTCACCCGATGGCATTGTCAGGTTGTGGAGCGTCTGGGGTGGCCGGGTTGTCTTCATCCGGGATGTGGCTCTGCGGCGACCGGGGTCAGGCGGCTGCGGGCACGCCGACGACCTTGTTCCAGGCGGTGAATCGGGTGTTCAT
>DASYMC010000384.1:0-3747 GCA_036009255.1 Pseudonocardiaceae bacterium | reverse complement strand
CCGACTCGTCCACACTGGCGATGCCCGCCACGACATCACCGTCGCCGGGGATGATCTGCCCGGCCTCGACGAGCACGTGGTCGCCCAACCGCAGTGCCGTGCCCGGGACCTCCTCTTCGACGGCCCGGCCGACCGGCTCGTCGGGGTGCCAGTCGACCAGGCGTCGCGCGGTGATCTGGCGTTTGGTCCGGCGCAGGCTTTCGGCCTGAGCTTTGCCGCGGCCCTCGGCGACCGCCTCGGCGAGGTTGGCGAAGATCACCGTGAGCCACAGCCACACCGCGATCACCCAGGCGAACACACTCGGGCTGCGGATGGCCGACAGCGTGGTCAGCACGCTGCCGACCTCGACCACGAACATGACCGGGTTGCGGAACTGGACCCGCGGATCGAGCTTGCGTAGCGCGTCCGGGGTGGAGCGCAGCAACTGCCGAGGATCCAACAACCCCCCCGACACCCGGCGCACCTGACCGTGGGCGGCGTTCTTGGTGCGGCGGATCTTGCCCGGCTCCGACGCAAGGGTCACCGACATCAGCGCAACCCCTCCGCGATCGGTCCCAGCGCCTGGGCTGGGAAGTAAGTGAGACCCACCACGATGAAGCTCACGCCCAGCAGCAAGGCGGCGAACAGCGGCCGGTGGGTGGGCACCGTGCCCGCCGAGGCCGGGACCTGTCTCTGCCGCGCCAGCGATCCCGCCAGCGCCAGCACGAAAATCATCGGAACGAACCGGCTGAGCAGCATCACCACGCCGAGCACCGAGTTGTACCAAACCGTGTTCACCGACAGGCCAGCGAATGCGGAACCGTTGTTGTTGCTCGTTGAAGTGAACGCGTAAAGCACTTCAGACAGGCCGTGCGGGCCAGGGTTGGCGATGGACGCCCGCTCCCCGGCCAGCGCAATGGCGACGGCCGTTCCGACCAGGGCAAGGGTCGGAGTGGTCAGGATGTACAGCGACGCGAGCTTGATCTCCCGGGCCTGAATCTTCTTCTTGAGGTACTCCGGCGTGCGCCCGACCATCAGCCCGGCAACGAACACCGACACTACGGCCAGGATCAGAATGCCGTACAACCCCGAGCCGGTCCCGCCCGGCGCTATCTCGCCCAGCATCATGTTGAACAGTGTGATGCCGCCACCGAAGGGAGTGAGGGAATCGTGTGCGGTGTTCACCGCGCCGGTGGAAGTCAGCGTGGTCGACGAGGCGAACAGCGCCGACGCCGGCGACCCGAAACGCACATCCTTACCCTCCAGAGTGGCGCCCGCGACCATCGCCGCCGGGCTGTGCGCGCCGGATTCGAAGTAGCTCAGTCCTGCGGTGGACGCAGCCCAGATGACCGCCATCACGCCCACCACCGCATATCCCTGACGGTTGTCGCCCACTACCTTGCCGAACGTGCGCGGTAGCGAGAACGAGATCACCAGCAGCAGGTAGATCTCCACCATGTTCGTCAATGGGTTCGGGTTCTCAAACGGGTGGGCGGAGTTGGCGTTGTAGAACCCACCCCCATTGGTCCCCAATTCCTTGATGGCCTCTTGGGAGGCCACCGGACCACCGGGGATGTACTGGTGAGCACCGGCCAACGTGGTCAGCTCATGCGGACCGGCGAAGTTCTGCACCGCTCCACCGGCCACCAGGACCATCGCGAATACGACAGCGATGGGCAGCAGCAGTCGTAGATTGCACCGGGTCATATCGACCCAGAAGTTGCCCACCCGGTCAGTCTGCGAGCGAGCGAAACCGCGGATCAGCGCGATCGCGATAGCGATGCCCACCGCAGCTGACCCGAAGTTCTGGACCGCCAACCCCGCCATCTGCACCAGATGACCCATCGTGGACTCACCCGAATACGACTGCCAGTTCGTGTTCGTCACGAACGATGCGGCGGTGTTGAATGCCTGGTCGGCACGTACGGGCCCGAAACCCAGCGACAGCAGCAGGTGATTCTGTAGCCGCTGGAACCCATACAAAAACAACACAGAAATCAGGGAGAACGCCAGCGTACTGCGCAGATACGTCGACCATCTCTGATCGGCGTCGCCGTCGACGCCCATCACCCGATACAGGAAGCGCTCAACGCGCCAATGCTTCGGTGAGGTGAAAACGTGCGCCATATAATCACCCAACGGCCGGTAGGTCACCGCCAAGGCGGCCACCAACAGACCCGCCTGCAACCACCCCGCCACGGCCCCGTTCATCACGGCCCCGCTCATCAAAACCGCTCCGGCCGCACCAGGGCCACCACCAGGTAGGCGACCAGCAACACCGACACGACCAGACCCACAATGTTGTCCAGGCTCACAGCAGCTCCACCCCTCGGGCGACCAACGCCAGCACCGCGAATACCACGATCACGAGAAGAACGAAGATCACGTCAGTCATCCCGCTTCCAATCTCGACGTGTCAGCCCAGGTCGTCGACCCAGAGAACGACGGCTCGCATCCGACAGTGGGTGTAACCAGCACTCAAGGCGATTAAAGACGCCCCCGACCCCACTGAGCGCATTCTTAACGGCTTTCTAACGCCGCCAGGCCGGCCATTAACGGTTCTCTAACACATGGACTACAGAAGAGCCAACCCAGCTACCGGTCCAATCACCAGCCCGACCTGTGCTCTGGTGTGGGTGTGGCGGGGCGTTCGGCCCTGGCGGGTCCTTGCCGCTGGGCAGCGGCGGGCAGCTGCGGATCGCGGTGGGATCAGTTGCTCCAGCAGATGGTGCTCGATCGTGTCCGCATCGGGGTAGTGACCTCGACGGGCGTCCCCGCGTGCCCTTATGGAAAGCTGTCGGGACTGCCTGGCAGGACTCGGTGGGCTGGCGTTGCAGCAGGTTATTCAGATAAGTGGGGGTACTGTAAGAACATGTGTAAGCGGGTACGAGTCACAGCTGCTCTCGTCATCTGCCCGCTCTTTCTCGCCGCCTGCGGCCTCGGAACCCGGCCTGATGGCCTGCCGACACCTCCGGGAGACGCCCCCTGTCCAGCTTCCGTGAGCCAAACCACCGGTAACGGGCTAAATGCAACGCCGAAAATACACGGTCCAGCCTGCAGAGATGTTAATGAGTTCCAGTTCCAGGAGGCCAGCCGGGAAACCGAGGTAGATCTGGAGCACTCCCCTGTGGGAAAGACCACCGACCTATACTACGACCATTTAACCGGCGACTTGAGGCCAATTCGCGGGGCAAGAGTTGTGCTTTACACTAAGGACAGCGGATTGCCGTGGGGAGGTGAACCCGACAAGAGAAGCGATTACCCGGGCGAACTAGAGTGTCAAGGAAAGCGTACCGAAGAGCGGGGTGCGTTCAGTAAAGATGACCTCGGGGCTAAATTCAGCATCTTCTGTATCAACACGGCAGAGGGTCACGACGGCTTCCTCGTGATCAGGCCAGTCGCTGAGCAGAAACCAGATGCATACTACGTCTACAGCTATATCTGGGTACGCTGATGTCCATGGCGGAAGAGCGGCGTCAAGACTTAGGCCTTAGTATTTCTCACGGCGAGAGCATAATGATGACCTGAGCGAGCCGATAGTACCGGTGATCTTGTGCGTCGGCAGATCAGAGAGCGCTCGATTGACTCACGCCGCGCAGGAAACTATCGACCGGCGGGATGGAGTGGGCATGGAGATCGGATACACCCTGATGACCGAGCAGTCCGGGCCGACCGACCTGGTGCGCTACGCGGTGGCCGCCGAGCAGGCCGGATTCGCGTTCGAGGTTTGCAGTGATCATTACTTTCCGTGGCTGGACGCGCAGGACC
>DASYMC010000383.1:0-2355 GCA_036009255.1 Pseudonocardiaceae bacterium | reverse complement strand
GCTGTACGCCCTCGGTTCGCTCGATAGAGTGGTCGATCGGCGCCGCCGCTCAGTTCCCGAGTACGCGCAAATCACCCAAACACCCCCGGGCGACACGGGCAGGCACCGGTGCTCTACGCCGTAGGACCACCAGGCGTCAATCCGCGAGCCGACGGGGCCGTGGCATCGCGCAGTAGGCCCATCGCGGTGTTCACCACGTACGCAGATGCCAACGCGCTGTGGACCGACTGTCCGATGTCGGGTTCCCGGTGGAACGGGTCGCCATCATCGGTCAAGACCTCAAGATGGTCGAGCAGGTGACGGGGCGGCTGAATTACAGCGGCGCCGCGCTGAAGGCGTCGTGGGGGAACTCGCGCGGCGGTGGTCCTCAAGTTCCAATCACGCGTGACGCTCGAGAGTGAGGGCCGCTTCCGGTAGGGGCTCAACATCCTCTGCGGTCACCGTTCGGGCCCTGCCATCGGTGCTAGCGATGAAACTCTCCGGAACACCGTCCGGTGCCAGCCGCGTCATGTCGCCCTCCTCAGCGGCCCGGCGCCCTGATACAGCACGTCGAGTCGTCATGACTAAGGCTGCTCACCCCGGCGGTCGGATGTCTGCGCGGCGAGCGCCCCTTCTCGCTTGCTTCCGGTCGATCGATCGTCACAGAGACAGCGTGGCGTTGAGTCGGTTGGCGCAACATCACCGCCAGCGTCCGTCCTGTTCTTGGTGCTGGCGGCAGTTCTTGGCTCCTGCTGACCGGTACTGAAGTTCGGCGCTGGCGGTGAAGACGGGGGCAGCTCGAGGCGCGATCGTGGAACAGCCCGAGGGGGCGCGGGTCTGGCTCGGTGAGACGCTGGGGACTGACACCGTGGAGGCCTCGGAGGCGAGCACGACCGAAAAGAAGGCATGAGAATCTTGGACATCACCGCCACCCCGCAGTGGACCGCGCTGACTAACCACTACGAGAAGATGAAGGACCTGCACCTGCGGGAGCTTTTCGCCGGCGATCCGGATCGGGGACGGCGGATGACTGTACAGGCTGTGGATCTGTATCTGGACTATTCCAAGCACCGGGTTACCGCCGAGACTCTGGAGTTGCTCATCGCCCTGGTGGAGGCTGTCGACCTGCGTGGGCGCATCGAGGCGATGTTCCGCGGCGACCACATCAACGTCAGTGAGAATCGGGCCGTGTTGCACACAGCTTTGCGCTTGCCGCGCGATGCGCACCTAGTGGTGGACGGGCAGGATGTGGTGCGCGACGTGCACGAGGTTTTGGACCGAATGGGCAACTTCACCGACCAGGTCAGGTCCGAGGAGTGGACCGGGCACACCGGCGAACCGATCCGTACCGTGGTCAACATCGGCATCGGCGGTTCGGATCTGGGCCCGGTGATGGCCTATGAGGCGCTGAAAGACTATTCCGACCCGAAGGTGACCTGCCGGTTCGTGTCCAATCTCGACCCCGCCGACATCCTGGAGAATCTCCGTGACCTGAACCCGGCTACCACGCTGGTCATCGTCTGCTCCAAGACCTTCACCACTGCTGAGACACTCACCAACGCCGGCGTCGCCAGGCGCTGGCTCCTCGACGGTCTGGGCGCGGGCCACGAGGCCGTGGCTCGGCACTTCGTCGCTGTGTCGACCAATACCGAAGGGCGTACGGGCCTTCGGTATCGACCCGGCGAACATGTTCGGCTTCTGGGACTGGGTCGGCGGCCGCTACTCCTACGACTCCGCGGTCGGCCTGTCGCTGATGATCGCGATCGGACGGGAGCGCTTCGCGGAGATGCTCGCCGGGTTCCACGCCATGGACCAGCACTTCCGCGCGACGCCGTTCCAGCGCAACATGCCAGTCCTAGCTGGCTTGCTCAACGTCTGGTACGGCGGTTTGTTCGGCGCCCAGAGCCACGCTGTGCTTCCTTACAGCCAGCGTCTGCACCGCTTCCCCGCCTACCTGCAGCAGTTGACCATGGAAAGCAACGGCAAGTCCGTGCGCTTGGATGGGTCCCCGGTGACGCTGCCCACCGGGGAGATCTTCTGGGGCGAGCCCGGCACCAACGGGCAGCATGCCTTCTACCAGCTGCTGCACCAGGGCAACCGGCTGGTGCCCGCCGACTTCATCGGCTTCGCGCAGCCCGCGGCCGACGCCGATGGCCAGCACGACGCCTTCATGGCCAACTATTTCGCCCAGACCGCGGTGCTCGCTTTCGGCCGTACGGCCGAACAGGTCCGCGCTGAGGGCACCCCCGACTATGTCGTGGCGCACAAAGTCATGCCCGGCAACCGCCCCACCTCCAGCATTCTCGCGCCCGCGCTGACCCCTGCCGTTCTGGGCCAGCTCGTCGCGCTGTACGAGCACACGGTGTTCACCCAGGG
>DASYMC010000382.1:0-19152 GCA_036009255.1 Pseudonocardiaceae bacterium | reverse complement strand
CGCGTTGCCAGGCGGCGCCGGTTCGTCGCGCCATGCACCGCTTCTCGATCACCGTCAGATAGCGTTCCCGCGCTGCGTCAGACATTCCGCAGCTGCGTAGTCCGTCATGGGCCAGTGGCAACAGCGTGCGTAGCACCAACTCATCGGGTCGGACCCAGCCGATCTCGGGCCAATAGAGGCGTGCGTCCATACCCTGCCGGGCACCCACGTACAGATTCTCCTGTGCAGCGTGGAAGGGCATCTGGCTCCACACCGGCACCTCGGCCTCGACCAGCCCCCGCATTGCACCGAAGTAAAACGCCGCGTTGGCCAGTACGTCGATGACGGTCGGCCCAGCAGGCAGTACCCGGTTCTCGATGCGTAGATGCGGGACCCCGTCCATCACGTCATAGACGGGCCGGTTCCACCGCCAGATCGTGCTGTTGTGCAGCCGTAGTTCCGACAGTGAGGGAGCAGCGCCGGCCGCGAGTACCGCCAGCGGGTCCTCGTCCTGGATCTGCGGGAGCAACGGTGAGAAGTAGCGCACGTTCTCCTCGAACAGGTCGAAGATCGAGGTGATCCACCGTTCGCCAAACCACACCCTCGGACGGACGCCCTGGTTACAGAGCTCGGGCGAGCGGGTGTCGGTGGCCTGCTCGAACAGCGGGATGCGGGTCTCATGCCACAGCGCATGCCCAAGCAGGAATGGCGAGTTCGCGGCCACCGCCACCTGCACTCCGGCCAGGGCCTGCGCGGCGTTCCAGTGCGCGGCGAACTCGCCCGGGCCGACCTGGAGGTGCAGCTGCGCCGAAGTGCACCCGGATTCTGGAAGGATCGAGTTGACAAGGCGGAGCAGCCGTTCCGGTTTCGCTCCCGCCAGCGGCACTCCTTCGATGTCGAGCTCGAGATCCTCGGACCGGGTGGCCAGGATCTGTCTATTGAGCAGCGCGTAACGGGAATTGGGCGACATCCAGCGTTCGTCGAAGTGGTCCGGTCGTAGCGTCGGCAGGATGCCGATCATCACCAGGCCCACCCCGGCGCGGCGGGCTGCATCGTTGGCAGTGTTCAGGCCGGCTCGCAATTCCCGCTCGAGTTCCAGGGCTTCGTCGGCGGCCAGTGGCCGGGGTGCGACGTTGATCTCGATGTTGTGCTGGCCGAGCTCGGTCTGGAAGGCCGGGTCGTCGATGTGCTCGAGCACCGTCTGGTTGGCCATCGCGGGATCGAGGTTCTTGTCGACGAGGTTCAACTCGAGTTCCAGCCCCATTCGCTCGGGACCGTGGGCGAAGCTGTCTTCGGCGAGCATCCGGGCCAGCGCGTCCAGGCAACGCTGGGTCTTCTCCCGGTATCGCCGCAGATCACGCTTGGTGTAGACGGTGTCGATCGCGCTCTCGCCCATTCGACGACCTCCGCTTCCCCCCGGGGCGCGCTCACCGTGACACAGCGCCGCGCGCGGTGACCAGCCGCCGAATCGGTGGGCCTGGGCCACGACGTTTGCGTCCTTTGCGAAACTGACAGTGTGGGCGAGATCGTCGAAGTGCGCGACGTGGACGACCCCCGGCTGGCCGATTTCCGCGACCTCACGCTTGCCGACCGTCGCCCGGATCGTCCCGGTGGGCGAGGCCTGGTGATCGCCGAGGGGGTCACCGTGGTCCGCCGGCTGCTGGACTCGCCGTACCCGCCGCGGGCCGTATTCGGCGTGCCCGCCAAGATCTCCCAGCTTGCGGCCGACGTCCCCAGCGCACCGTGCTACGCCGGGTCGGCTGACCTGATGGCAGAGGTGGTCGGTTTCCATCTCAACCGCGGCGTGCTGGCCACCGCGGACCGGGCGCCGGTCCCTTCGGTACCTGAATTGATCACCCGGTCGCATCACCTCGCGATACTCGAGGGGGTCAACGACCACGAGAATCTCGGTGGGTTGTTTCGCAACGCGGCGGCGCTTGGGGTGGATGCGGTCCTGCTCGGACCGGGCTGCGCCGACCCGCTGTACCGGCGCAGCGTGCGGGTGTCCATGGGGCACGTGCTTCAGGTTCCGTTCGCGCCGCTGAACCAGTGGACTGAAGATCTACAGCAGTTGCGCTCGGCTGGTTTCCGGGTCGCAGCGCTCACCCCGGCCGCCGGTGCAGCGCCGCTGGTTGACGCCGATGTGCACCACGGCCGGATAGCGTGGCTAGTGGGTGCCGAGGGTCCGGGACTGTCCGCCGAAGCGCTGGCTGCGGCGGATCTGGCCGTGCGCATCCCGATGGCGCCCGGGGTCGACTCGCTCAACGTCGCCACAGCCGCCGCGATCGCCTTCGCCAGCGCCCGCCGCGTTGAGAGTCGCCGCGTTTAGAGTTATCGACATGCCTGCGCCACCCGGTGAGCCGACGCCGTGGGCGACTGGCCTCACCGTCAGCGCGGTGGTCGCGGTGATGGTCGGGATCGCGCTGCTCAGCGTGTCCCAAGCGCTGGCACCTAACGGCCGCGGAGTCGTAGCCCTGTCGAACCTGCTGGTCGCCGCGGGGCTGACGCCCTCGATCTGGTTAGGGCGCAAGACCCCGATCTGGCGCTGGGTGGCCTACGGCACCGCCGCCGGAATCACGCTCACCTGGCTCGCCCTGCTAGCTACCCTCCTGGTTACCTAGCGCTTTGCCCTTGCCCTTAGGCTCCCGGACTTCAACGGCAGTGCTGTCCCGAGGCTGTCCAACAGCTCTGCTGTTGAGCGCGGAAGGAGGGAGCTATCGGTAGCTGGCGTTCGTCGTCTGTTCAGATTGCATTCCGTGGTCGGTCATGTATCGCAACTTTACTCATGTGGGTGACTTTGTGCTCGAACGAAGGGACATGATGTGACTATACGTAGTTCTCGGCCTGGCATCTTCGCTGCCGCGACTGCCATGGCAGGCTCCCTGGTTTCGCCCGGCCGCAGTGCCCGCAGAACCAGCGGTATCGCTGAGGGGGTCCAGGAGAGTCCAGCGCACCGCATGGTGAGTGGCCGCGAGGTTGCCCTGGACGACAGCTTCCGCGATCTCCTGGCCGATGCCTTGATCGCGCGTCACCGCGCGAAGATTCCCGACCAGCCGGAACTCATGTTCGTACGGTCGACGTGGGATGCCGACGAGTGGGCGCGGGCTGAGGCCGACCAGCTGCTAGCGCACATCGACGCGGTGATGGAGCGTCAGAGCAACTAGGCGAGGGAGGCGCGCCAGGCGGTGTGGAGATCGGCGAAGGCGCCGGTACCTGCGATCAGCTCGGCCGGAGCGCCGTCTTCGATGACGGCGCCGCCCGCGAGCACGACAACGCGGTCGGCCACGAGCACGGTGGACAGCCGGTGCGCGATGATCAGCGCGGTGCGGCCGGCGAGCACGGTGCGCAGAGCGACCTGCACGGCCTGCTCAGAGGGAATGTCCAGCGACGAGGTGGCCTCATCAAGCACCAGCACCGCAGGGTCAGCGAGTAGCGCGCGTGCGAAGGACACCAGTTGCCGCTGGCCGGCGGATAGCCGTGCGCCACGCTTGCGCACGTCGGTGTCATAGCCCTCGGGCAGCGCGGTGATGAACTCATCGGCACCCACCGCCCGGGCCGCTGCCACCACGTCCGACCGGGACGCTGAGTCGCCAGAAACTACCGGCGCAGCCAGCGCAATGTTGTCGGCCACCGATCCAGAGAACAGGAACGACTCCTGGGTCACCATCACCACCGCCCGGCGCAGCTCAGTGTCGGCCACCGAGCGCAGATCAACCCCGTCCAGCCGGACAGCTCCCTCCACGGGGTCGTAGAAGCGCGCCAGCAGTTTGGCCACTGTGGATTTGCCCGCTCCCGTGGCGCCGACCAGGGCGACGGTTTGCCCGGCTGGTATCACCAGGTCCAGCCGCGGCAGTATTTCCGGTCCGCCATAGGAGAAGCGCACCCCGTCGAAGGCCACCTCACCGCGCACCGGGGCGGGCAGCGGCACCGGCGCGATGGGATCACCGGCGGTGGGCCGCTCGTCGAGGACCCCGGAGATCTTCTCGAGCGCCGCGGCTGCCGAGGCATAGGAGTTGGCGAACATCGCCAGCTCATCGAGCGGATCGTAGAATCTGCGCAGGTACAGCAGGAACGCCGCGAGCACACCGACAGTGAGGGTGCCGTCGAGTACCCGCAGCCCGCCGAGTAGCAGAGTCACCGCTACCGACACCGCGCCGACCAGCCGCACGGTTGAGGTGAACCGGGCGATCAGCCCGAACGCCTCGGTGTCGGCCTCGGCGAAGGAGTTGTTGAGCCGGTCCATGATGGAGGAATTGCGCTGCTCCCGGCGAAACGCCTGAACCGCGCGGATCCCGTTCATGGTCTCGACGAAGTGCACGATCACCTGGGCGATCCAGGTGCGGGTGCGGCGGTAGGTGCGCTGTGAGTGCCGCCGGTACCAGCGGGTGAGCAGGCCTAGCGGGATGAAGCCGGCCAGTGCGACCAAGCCGAGCGGGGCGTCCAGGAACAGCATCACCGCACCGATGCCCAGGATCGACAGCAGTGAGATGAAAAACCCGTCGAGTCCTTGATCCAGGAGATCCTGCAGGGAGTCCAGATCGCTGGTCAACCGGGAGATCACCCGTCCTGAGGTGTAGCGCTCGTGGAAGGCCAATGGCAGCCGCTGGATCTGCGCGAACACCCGCTCGCGCAGATCGATCAGCACATCCTCTCCGATCCGTCCGGACAGCCGCAGGAACGCGCGGACGATCAAGGCGTCGGCCACTCCGGCCACCGCGTAGCCCGCAATGCACCACAGCAGGGAATCGGGCCGGCCGGCCACGGTGGCTGGGATGCCGCGGTCGATCGCCGCCGCGATCAGCAGCGGTCCGGCCAGCAGCGCGACCTGCTCGGCGACCAGCAGTCCGACCGCACCGCACACCCTGCGCAGTTGCGGGCGCAGCAGCGAACCGAGCAACCGGCGGGAGCGGGCGGCCAGCCGCAGCCCCGTGGCGGTGTCGATCTCCTCGAGGTCTTCGGCGGCGACCCCTTGCCAGTCCTGTGTCATCGGGTCACCACCGGAACTTCGCTATCCATTGTGGACAGCAGACGGCGGTACTCCGGCACCTCGGCAAGTAATGCGGAGTGGGTGCCGATCGCCGCGATCCGGCCCTCGACGAGCAGCGCCACCCGATCGGCGAGCTGCACGGTAGATGACCGGTGGGCCACTACCAGCGCCGTCACGCCGCGTAACACGCGGCGCAGGGCGGCCTCGACCTCGGCCTCGGTGTGCACGTCCAGGGCGGACAGCGGGTCGTCGAGCACCAGCACCGCCGGATTCCCGAGCACCGCGCGGGCCAGCGCCAGTCGCTGGCGTTGACCACCGGAGAGCGTCAGACCCTGCTCACCGATCCGGGTGTCCATGCCCCAGGGCAGCGCGTCGACGAACTCCTCGGCGTGTGCCACCCGCAGCGCGCGGCGCACCTCGGCGTCGCTGGCCTCCGGGGCGCCCAATGACGCACACCCCAGCGCCACGTTCTCCCGGACCGACGCAGAGAACAGCACCGGATCCTCGAAGGACATGGCCACGATCGCGCGCAGGTCGGTCAGTGCCAGCTCCCGCACGTCGACGCCATCGAGAAGGATCCGCCCGCGGGTGACGTCGGCCAGCCGTGGCACCAGTGCGGTCAGGGTCGTCTTGCCGCTACCGGTGGCTCCCACCAGCGCCACCGTCTCGCCGTGCCGCACTTCCAGGTCCACGCCGCGCAGCACTTCGGCGCGGGCTCCCGGGTAGCAGAAATGCACCCCTTCCAGCCGCAGCGCGCCACGCACCGGATGCGCCGGGGCTCGGGGTTGCGGCGGGTCGACCACGGTGCGGACGGCGTCGCGCACCTCCCAGTACCGGGTGGTCGCCGCGATTGCATTGCCGGTCTCAGCCAGCAACCAGCCCAGCGAGTCCAGCGGCCAGCGCAGGTAGGTGAGAATGGTGACCGCCCCGACGACAGAGCCCAGGGACAGCGATCCGGTGGCCACCCCATACCCGCCGACCACCAGCATCGCAGCGAGCGTCAGCTCCGGCAGCGCGATGATCAATGCCCAGAGTGTGGCTAGTACCCCCACCTTTGTCAGCTCGGTGCGGCGCAGCTCGCGGGCCTGCGCAATGAAGTTCCTGGTGGCGCGGGAGCCCTGACCGAAGGACTTCAGCACCCGGATGCCTAGCGTGGCTTCCTCCACCGTGGTGGCGAGGTCGCCGACCTGATCCTGCGCGCGGCGGGCGGCCAGCCCGTAGCGTCTCTCGTAACGCCGACATAGCACCACCAGAGGTCCTGCCATGATCACCACCAGCAGGCCGAGAGTCGGGGTGATCACCAGCAGGATGATCATCCCGATCAGCACGGTGAGCATGTTGACCACGAGGAAGATGCCGGAGAAGGCGACGAACCGCCGGATCGTCTTGAGATCGCTGACCGCTCGGGACAGCAGCTGCCCGGAAGGCCATCGGTCGTGGAACGCCACCGGCAGACGCTGCAGGTGTTGGTAGAGGTCGGCCCGCAGCCATTTCTCGACGTCCGTCGTCGGGCGGGCCACCAGCAGCCGGCGTAGGTAGAGCAGCCCAGCCTCAAGCGCGCCGAGTGCAAGTATTCCCAGTGACAACAGCACCAGCCCGGAGCGGTCACGATGGGCGACCGGACCATCAACGATGCGCTGGATCAGTAGCGGAATGCCCAGTCCAGCCAGCATCGCGGCCAGCGCTGCGGCGCCTGAGCCCAGCAGCCGACCCCGCACCGGCCGGATGTAAGGCCACAACCGGCGCAGCACAGCCACAGAAGATTGGGGTGGGGGAGTCATCGCGCTCTGACGCTAACCGCACCCCCCAACCCCAAGCACCCCGTTTTCCCGAGGATGGGTCAGGCGCGGGGGGAACGGACGCCGAGCAGGACGTCTTCCCAGGAGGGGACGATGGCGCGGTCTTTGCGAGGGCGGTTGGGCGGGTATGGGGGGGCGTCGTCGGGAACGGCCCGGGGTGGGGGGTGCTCCTCGGCTGCCGGTGCCACGGTGCGCAGCGGCGCGGCTGGTTGCGGATCGATCAGGTCGGTCGCGTGGTCGTCTAGCGCGGTGACGGTGCCGCCGTGGGCGCCGGGGTGGAACGTCCAGTGCGCCCGGTTCTCCGACCGGCCGGTCCGCCAGCGCAGTTGCGCGACCCACTTGCCATTCTCTCCGCGCCAGGCGTCCCAGCTCACCGCTCCGAAGTCGTGACCTCGCTGGCGGAACGTCTCGGTGACCACCGCGTCCAGACTTCGCACATCAGGGCCGTCGGCGCGGATCGGATGGGCCTGCTGGGCCAGCTGTGCGATCCGGGAACGCTCCAGCAGCACGGGGTAGGCGAAGCGCTCGATCCGCTCACTGGATACTCCCGCAGCGGTGGCCACCTGCTCGACGGAGGCCCCGGCTCTGATCCGGGCCTGGATCTCTCGAGGTCGCATCTGGTTCTCCAGCTCGATCGAGATCTGCCCAAGGCGCGGGAGATCACCCCGTATCGCTGCGTGCAGGTTGTCGTCTACCGGAAGGATGAACTGCTCCCCCAGGGCACCGGGCTGCGATGCCACCGTCTCGACGATGATCGTGCGGTCGTCGGCCCCTAGACCGACTACCCGCAGCGCGCGCATCCGAGGACCTCCACATCTGGTGCCTGCCACCATAAGCGGGTGGGTTGCCATGCCGGGGGAGGCGCGCCGCCCGTGAGGTCTTACGCCAGCCGCTCGACCACCCAGTCGATGCACCTGGTCAGTGCGGAGACGTCGTCCGGATCGACAGCCGGGAACATCCCGATCCGCAGCTGATTGCGGCCGAGCTTACGGTACGGCTCGGTGTCCACGATGCCATTGGCCCGCAGCACAGCCGCAACGGCACCGGCATCGACGCTGTCGGCGAAATCCACGGTGCCGACCACCAGCGAGCGCTTGGCCGGGTCGGTGACGAAGGGCGTCGCGTACGGCGAGGCCTCGGCCCAGGAGTACAGCCGCGAGGACGAGTCGGTGGTGCGCCCGACACACCACTCCAGCCCGCCGCGGGCCAGCATCCACTCGATCTGGTCGGCCAGTAGCAGCAGCGTCGCGATCGCTGGGGTGTTGTAGGTCTGGTCTTTGCGGCTGTTGTCCAGCGCGATGCTCAATGACAAGAACTCCGGCACCCACCGGTCCGACGAGCTGATCTCCGCTACCCGTTGCAGCGCAGCCGGGCTGAGCAGCGCGATCCACAGTCCGCCGTCGGAGGCGAAGGACTTCTGCGGCGCGAAGTAGTAGACATCAGCATCGGCGCTGTGGACTGGCAGGCCACCGGCACCGCTGGTGGCATCGATCGCCACCAGCGCGCCCGGTGACCCGGCCGGCCGGCACACCGGGACCATCACCCCGGTCGAGGTCTCGTTGTGCGCCCAGCCGATCAGATCACAGTCCGGATCGGCGACCGGCTGCGGAGCGTCCCCCGGCGGGGCGGAGACCACCACCGGGTCGGCCAGGAACGGGGCCCGTGTGGTGACGGTGGCGAACTTCGCGGAGAATTCGCCGTAGCTCAGGTGCAGCGAGCGCTGCCGCACCAGGCCCAGGGCAGCCGCATCCCAGAATGCGGTGGTGCCACCGTTGCCGAGCACCACCTCGTAGCCCTCAGGCAACGAGAACAGCTCGCGCAACCCCGCTCGAATCTGGCCGACCAGCGAGCGCACCGGCCTCTGCCGATGCGAGGTGCCCATCAACGGAGCACCGGTGGTGGCCAGGGCAGCCAACTGCTCGGGACGGACCTTCGATGGCCCGCAGCCGAACCGCCCGTCGGCGGGTTTCAGGTCGGCGGGGATGGTCAGCGTGGCGGTCTGCGTCATACCCAGACCCTACGACGGACCTATGGGGACCTGTGGCACCACGCAGATCCTGTGATGCGCTCGTAAGCCTCGATGTAGCGCCGCCGGGCCTCCGCCACGATCGGGGACGGAATGACCGGCCCAGGTGGTTCGCGATTCCATCCCGGGCTGAGCGCATCCCGGACGAACTGCTTGTCCAATGCGTATTGCTCCTGGCCTGGCCGCCATTTCTCGGCAAGCCAGAAACGCGATGAATCCGATGTGAGCACCTCGTCGCCGAGCGTCAATTCCCCGCCCGCGTCCCAGCCGAACTCGAACTTCGTGTCCGCGACGATGACGCCGTTGTTTTGCGCATGCTCTGCGGCCGCTCGGTAGAGTTCCAAGGTCAGGCTACGGAGGCGTTTGGCGGTGTCTTCTCCGACTTTTCCGGCCACGTCATCGAAGGTAATGAATTCATCGTGCCCGGTGTCGGAGAACTTGGTGGTCGGCGTGAAGATTGGCTCGGGTAACCGGCTTCCGGACACCAAACCTGCAGGTAGCGACACTCCTGACACGGTGCCGTTCTTCTCGTACTCGCGCAACCCCAGGCCGGTGAGGTAGCCCCGAGCGATACACTCGACCGGAATCATCCGCAGCGCTCTGCAGCGGATCGCCCTGTTCTTGAACTCGGACGGGACATCGGTAGCGGAGATCAGATGATTAGGTGTCACATTCCTGAGTTTGTGAAACCACCACACCGACAGTTGTGTGAGCAATGCACCCTTATCCGGAATGGGCGTCGGCAACACCACGTCGAACACTGAGATCCGGTCCGACGCGACCAGTAACAGGTCGCTGTCGACCGAATACAGGTCCCGTACCTTGCCCCCTGATATTCGCTCCACCCCAGTCAGCTTACCCAGTCTTCCGGAAACCCTCCGCTTCCCGAGCTCGACACCAGCTCGTCGGCGCGGGGCGGGTAGCTTGCGGGTAAGTTGATCGCTGTGGATGCCCGCGGCACCTTTGATGAGCTTGTCGGGGGGCTCGAGTACTCGATGTTCATCGTCACCGTTCGCGCCGGCGAGCAGCGAGCTGGTTGCCTGGTCGGATTCAGCTGTCAGAGCAGCATCGATCCGCCGCGCTTCCTGATCTGCCTGTCCCGCCAGAACCACACCTACCGGGTGGCGACGAACGCGGCGGAGATGGCCGTGCACTTCGTGCCGCGGCAGGCGGAGGCGCTGGCGCGACTATTCGGTGGCTGCACCGGCGATGACGTGGATAAATTCGCCCGTTGCGCCTGGCGGGAGGGTCCTGGTGGGCTGCCGATCCTGCAGGATTGCCAGAACTGGTTCGTCGGTCGGGTGCTGGAGCGGTTTGCTCTCGGCGATCATGTCGGTTTCCTCCTCGAACCCATCGCGGCGCACGAGGAGGGTGGCGGGCCCTACCTCAGCTTCCACCAGGCCATGCAGATCGAACCGGGACATCCGGCGTGACCGAGGTCACGTTGCGCCGGTTACTGCCCGAGCCGGGAATCGTTACCGCCGCGGAGGCTTTGGACGGGCTGGCACTGGGCGATATGGCCCCAGATCACCGCCCGTACGTGGTGCTCAACATGGTGGCTACCGCCGATGGCGCGGCGTCAGTGGCGCACCGGACGGCTCCGATCAGCAGCCCCGCGGACCGCCAGCTGTTCCACGAGCTGCGGGCACATGTCGACGCGGTGATGGTGGGTGCCGGGACGGTCCGCACCGAGCGGTACGGGCGCCTGGTCCGTGACCCGACACGCCGGGACCGCCGGGTGGGCCGGGGACTGGCACCAGACCCGCTAGCCGTCATCGTGAGCCACCGGCTCAGCCTGACCCCGGACCTGCCGCTGCTGGCTGATCCGCACTCCCGCGTGGTCGTCATCACCGCCAGCGATGCCGAGCTATCCGGATGTGCGGCGCAGGTCAGTTACCTGCGTCCGGCACCGGAGGACAGGGTCGACCTTGCGGCGATGCTCACCCGGTTGCGCATGGAGCATGGCGTGCGCTCAGTGCTGTGCGAGGGTGGCCCGAACCTGAACACCTCGCTGCTACCGGCTGGCCTGATCGATGAGTTGTTTCTGTCCATCGCGCCCGCGCTGGCCGGTAGTACCGGGTCGCTGTCCATCGTCGGCCGGCCGGCACTGGCCGAACCGATCGATCTCGACCTGATCTGGCTGCTGGAATCCCAGGGCCACCTGTTCGCCCGATACGTGCTACGGCATTCGGACTGAGCGCAGGCGAGGCCTCAGGGGCGGCCGATCTCGTCCCAGCCGTCGACGTCTTGGCGGCGGCGGGGTTGCGGGCCGACGTATTGGGCTACTGGGCGGACCAGGCGACCGGTGCGTTTCTGCTCCATGATGTGGGCACACCAGCCGCCGGTCCGAGCGCAGGTGAACATCGCCGCCATCATGTGCGGCGGGACCTGCGCGAAGTCGAGGATCACCGCGGCCCAGAACTCGACATTGGTCTCGATCGCCCGGTCCGGCCGCCGCTCAGCCAGCGCGGCCAGCGCGGCCTGCTCCAGCGCCACCGCCGCCTCGTAGCGTGGCGCGCCGAGCTCCTGGCAGAACCGCCGCAACACCCCGGCTCGGGGATCCTTGGCCCGGTATACCCGGTGGCCGAACCCCATCAGCCGCTCACCACGGTCAAGCACGCTCCGGACCACCATCGCGGGGTCACCGGTGCGCTCCACCTGATCGATCATCGGCAGTACCCGCGCCGGAGCGCCACCATGCAACGGGCCGGACATCGCGCCGATCGCCCCGGACAGGCAGGCGGCGACGTCGGCACCGGTAGAGGCGATTATCCGAGCGGTGAAGGTCGAGGCGTTGAGCCCGTGCTCAGCGGCCGATACCCAGTAGGCGTCCACAGCTCTGACGTGTGCCGGGTCCGGGTCGCCGCGCCAGCGGGTCATGAAGCGCTCGGTGATGGTGGAGCACTGATCGATTCGGTGCTGCGGGACGGCCGGTTGGTGGATCCCCCGGGCGGACTGTGCCACATAGGACAGTGCCATCACCGACGCCCTGGCTAGCTCCGATCGGGTCTGCGCATCGGCACTGTCCAGCAGCGGGCGGTAGCCCCAGATCGGGGCGAGCATCGCCAAACCGGCTTGTACGTCGACCCGGACATCACCGGTGTGTACCGGCAGGGGAAACGGTTCGGCCGGCGGCAGGCCGTGGCCGAAGCGCCCGTCGGTCAGCAACGCCCACACATCACCGAAAGTCACATACCCAGCGAGATCCTCGATGTCCACGCCGCGGTAGCGCAACGCTCCGCCGTCCCGATCCGGCTCGGCGATCTCTGTCTGGAAGGCGACAACGCCCTCCAACCCCGGCTTGAAGGCGGTAGTGCCCGCCAGGCCGTTCAGCTCCTTCACGACAGTCACGCCGTCCTCCTCGCGCGCGATTAGGGCACGCGCGGGTCGCTAACGGCTAGCGGGGTGAGGGCGCACGCCACAGTGCGTCGCCGCGCGGGTTTGGATAACAGTGCACCCACTAGCCAGCTCGGGGCAATGTGGACACAGCTTCGGCACACCGATGGGTTTCCCCGAGCGCCGAACGGGCGGCGCGCCGTATGTTGACAGCGCCTCCGGTCATCGGAGTAAGGAGTGTGCGGCGTGGTTGCTGGACGCAGGCAACGGGGGCAGCGGACCGCTGAGCTGGCTCAGATGCGGGTGGCCTACACCGATCGCGCACTGGGCGAAGCGGACCTCGCTGGCACCTGGTACGAGCAGCTCGCAGGTTGGCTTGACGACGCCGTGGCCGCAGGCCTTCCCGAACCCAACGCGATGGTGCTGGCCACCGCGGACGCCGACGGGTTGCCCAGCTCCCGGACGGTTCTCGCCAAGGGCCTCGACCCGCTGGGTGTGGTGTTCTACACCAACCTGACCTCCGCCAAAATGCGCGACCTCAACGTCACCAGGTTCGCTGCGGCGACGTTCCCCTGGATTGCCTTGCAGCGCCAGGTGCATCTGCGCGGGCCGATCGAGATCCTCACGCCCGAGCAGAGCGTCGGCTACTGGCGCACCCGCCCGCGAGGCGCCCAGTTGGGAGCCTGGGCCTCAGCACAATCCTCTGTGGTGCCAGACCGGCGTGCCCTGGATACCGCGCTGGAGGACGCCGCAGCCCGGTTCGCCGACGCCGAAGCGGTGCCGTTGCCGCCACACTGGGGCGGAGTGCGGATTCAACCGCTGAGCGTGGAGTTCTGGCAGGGCAGGCCCAACCGCATGCACGACCGGCTGCGTTACCACATCACTGACAACGGCACCTGGACAGTCTCCCGGCTCGCTCCCTAGCGCCACCAGTTATTCGCACCTTAATCATCGCGTTCTGTCTCGAGCACGCTCGGCGAGCTACCGTGGGCGGGTGTCTAGCGAACAAGCCGTGACCTTCGACTACCCGGGCGGCGAGCACCGGATGTCGATCATCGAAGCTACTCACGGAGCGGCTGCGATCGACCTCAGCACATTGCGAGCCAGCACGGGGATGGTGACCCTGGACCCGGGGCTGGTGAACACTGCGCTGTGCACCTCGGAGATCACCTACATCGACGGCGATGCAGGCGTGCTGCGCTACCGTGGTTACCCGATCGAGGTGCTGGCTGAACGCTCGAGCTTCCTGGAGACCAGTTACCTGCTGATCCACGGGGACTTACCGACCAGCGGGCAGCTGGAGCGCTTCACCGATGAGATCCGCATTCACACCCTGCTGCACGAGGACCTCAAGCGTTTCTTCGACGGCTTCCCCAGGGACGCCCATCCGATGCCGGTACTCTCCAGCGCCGTATCTGCGCTGTCGACCTTCTACCAGGACAGCCTCGACCCGTTCGATCACGATCAGGTGGAGATCTCCACCGTGCGTCTGCTGGCCAAGTTGCCCACCATCGCTGCATACGCCTACAAGAAGTCGATCGGTCAGCCGTTCCTCTACCCGGACAACTCGCTGGGCCTGGTGCACAACTTCCTCCGGATGACCTTCGGGTTGCCTGTGCAGGCCTACGAGATCGACCCGGTGGTGGCCGACGCCCTGGATCTGTTGTTCATGCTGCACGCCGACCACGAGCAGAACTGCTCGACCTCCACCGTACGGATGGTCGGGTCCACCCAGGCCAACCTGTTCGCCTCGATCTCCGCGGGAATCAATGCGTTGTTCGGCCCCCTGCATGGTGGCGCGAACCAGTTGGTGCTGGAGATGCTCGAGCGGATCCACCTCGACGGCGGTGACGTGGACGCCTTCGTGAAGAAGGTGAAGAACCAGGCCGACGGAGTGCGGCTGATGGGCTTCGGGCACCGGGTCTACAAGAACTACGACCCTCGGGCGAAGATCGTCAAGAAGACCGCGGACGATGTCCTGCACAAGTTGGGCGTCAATGACCCCCTGCTCGAGATCGCCGTGGCGCTGGAGGCGAAGGCGCTGGCCGACGACTACTTCGTCGAGCGCAAGCTCTATCCCAACGTCGACTTTTACACCGGCCTCATCTACCGCGCGATGGGCTTTCCCACCCGGATGTTCACCGTGCTCTTCGCGCTGGGCCGGTTACCGGGCTGGATAGCGCACTGGCGCGAGATGAACGGCGACCCGGAAACCAAGATCGGCAGGCCGCGGCAGGTCTACACCGGCTACTCCGAACGGGAGTACACAGCGATTACTCAACGTTGAGTTAGCCGGCAATGCAGATCATCCGTTGGGCGGTGCGCCACTCGTTGCCCGACGCGTAGGTTGCCCCAAGGCCAAATCCGGGTCGGGAAGCAAGGTATCCATGCGCACCATCGAGTGGATCGACGGATACGTCGATGTGATTGACCAGACTGCCCTGCCGCAGCAGCGGCGGGTGGCCCTGCACGCTGTCAGCGACGTGGTGGATGCGATCCACCGACTGGTCGTGCGTGGCGCACCCGCGTTGGGGGCACTGGGGGCGCTGGGCGTCGCGCTGGCCGCCGCGCGGTCGGCGGAGCTGGGTTACGACCCCGACGCGGTGCGGACCGATGCCCGCCGTATTGCCGAAGCCCGGCCCACCGCGGCGCACCTGAGCTGGGCGGTGCGCCAGGTGCTCCCCGCGGTGCCGCGGGGACCCGCCGCGGTCCTCGATGCCGCGCAGGCGCTGGTGGAGGCTGACGTGCGGGCGTGCGCGACGCTGTCGCGGCTGGGTGCCGCCCTGCTGCGCAGCTACGTCGGCGACCGGCCGATGGTGCTGCAGACACATTGCAACGCGGGAGCACTGGCGTGCGTGGAATGGGGCACCGCGCTCGGCGTCGTGCGGGCGCTGCACGCCGATGCGCTGATCAAGATGGTGGTGGTCGGCGAGACCCGACCGCTGCTGCAGGGATCCCGGATCACCGCGGTGGAACTCGCCGGGCTGGGCGTGCCGCACCAGGTGGTCGTGGACAGCGCAGGCCCCTCACTCATCGCCAGCGGTGAGGTGGACGCAGTGATCGTCGGAGCGGACCGGATCGCCGCCAATTACGACGTGGTGAACAAGGTGGGCACCTACCCGCTGGCACTGGCCGCGGCCAGAGCGGGAATCCCGTTCGTGGTGGCTGCCCCGACGGCCACGATCGACCACGACACTCCCACTGGATCAGCGGTAACCATCGAGTACCGGGACCCCGACGAGGTGCTGCTGGTGGGGGGCTGGCGGATGGCGCCGGCCTCCTCCGGCGCCATCAATCCTGCCTTCGATGTGACGCCCGCCGACCTGGTCACCGCCATCGTCACCGAGTCCCGAGTGATCGAGCCGTCTCGGGCGGCCGAGCCGACGGGCGTGCTGCACTCGGTGGCTGTCCCGGCTATGCGGATGGTCGGGGCGTCCTGAGCCGCTGATGGGGCGTAACGCTCGCCCGGTGCGGAGTTCGTCGTGATGTTTCAGTGCCTCCGCGCGAGCCACTCGCCGACATGCTCGGCCTCCTGGCCGATGGTGGTGGAGTCACCGTGCCCGGTCCGCACCTCAGTGCCGGCGGGCAGCGTCAACAGCCTGGTCCGGATTGAGGCGATGATCTCGTCGAAGTCTGAATAGGACCGGCCGGTGGCGCCTGGGCCTCCCTGGAAAAGCGTGTCCCCGCTGAAGAGGGTATTCAGCTCGGGTGCATAAAGACAGGACGACCCAGGGGAGTGCCCGGGCGTGTGTAACACCTGCAGTGTGGTACCCGCGACGTGCACTGTGTCGCCATCGGCGAGCTCGGCCTCGGGCGGTGGGATGCCAGGGTGCGCGAGCCGCCACAGCACGTGCTCTGCGGGGTGGAGCAGTACCGGCGCGTCCAGCCTCCGCGACAGCTCCGGTGCGGCACTGACGTGATCATCGTGTGCGTGCGTGCACAGAATGCTCAACACCCGCCGGTCGCCCACCGCGGCGGCGATCGCGTCCGCATCGTGCGCGGCATCGACGACGATCACCTCTCGGTCGTCACCGATCAGCCACACGTTGTTGTCCACCTCCCAGGTCCCACCGTCCAGGCTGAAGGTGCCCGAGGTAACCAGGCCTGAAATCATGCTCGCCAGTACCTTCCGTGAGTGCCTTTCGGTGCTATAACACTGTTACTCACTCACGAGCGTTGCCGAACAGCACCACACTCCGCAGCACCTCGCCGTTCTGCATCTTCTCAAAGGCGGCCTCGATACCGTCCAGGCCGATCGTCTCGGAGACGAACTTCTCCAGCGGTAGCCGTCCCTGCAGGTGCAGGTCCACCAGCATCGGGAAGTCTCGCTCGGGCAGGCAGTCGCCGTACCAGGAGGATTTGAGCGCCCCACCCCGCCCGAAGATCTCCAGCAGTGGGATGTCGGGGACCCTCATATCCGGGCTTGGCACGCCGACCAGTACGAGGGTGCCCGCCAGATCGCGGGCGAAGAATGCTTGTTGCCAGGTCTCCGGCCGGCCCACAGCGTCGATCACAACATCAGCCCCGAAACCGCCGGTGTACTCCCGCACCGCCTCGACGACGTCGGCTTCTCGGGCGTCGACGGTGTGCGTCGCGCCCAGCTCGGTGGCCCACCGCAGCTTGCCCGGGTCGATGTCGACACCGATGATCGTGGTCGCGCCGGCTAGCCGCGCCCCGGCGATGGCGGCATCGCCCACCCCGCCGCAGCCGATCACCGCTACCGAGTCGCCGCGGGTGACACCGCCGGTGTTCATCGCCGCGCCGAGCCCAGCCATCACGCCGCAGCCGAGCAGCCCGGCGACCTCCGGTCTGACCGCCGGGTTGACCTTGGTGCACTGGCCGCTGTGGACCAGCGTCTTCTCCACGAATGCCCCAATGCCAAGCGCGGGGGAGAGCGCGGTGCCGTCAGATAGCGTCATGGGCTGAGCGGCGTTGTGGGTGTCGAAGCAATACCAGGGTTTGCCTCGGCGGCAGGCGCGGCAGCGTCCGCATACCGCGCGCCAGTTGAGGATAACGAAGTCACCGGGGGCCACGGTAGTGACACCGTCACCCACGGACTCCACCACGCCAGCGGCCTCGTGCCCCAGCAGGAACGGAAAATCGTCATTGATTCTGCCCTGGCGGTAGTGCAGGTCGGTGTAACACACACCGCACGCCTGCACCGCCACCAGCGCCTCACCCGGACCGGGATCGGGTACCTGCACGGTCTCCACCGTGACCGGCGCGCCCTTGCCCCGTGCCACTACCCCTTGGACCTTCTGGGCCATTGCGGCGGCCTCCCCGCGGTGCTTGCTCACGTCGACAGCGACCAGCCCGCCACGAACGTCTTACTACTTCCGGTGCCGGACGTGTGGCTGGAATGAATTCCGGCCAGTGGATCTAGCCGCGCTTGCGCCTGCGCCTGCGCTTGCCGCCAGCGACGGTGCCCGCCAGCAGCAATCCGCCGAGTAGACCGCAGTTGGAAAAGAAACTCGCCTGGCGAGCCTTACGGGCGTCAGGAGAACCGGCGGCCGAGAACGGGTGTTCGGCCACAATGGTCGGGACCAGGTCGGCGGCGAGGGCGAGCGCCGCTATCCGGGGTACCCATCCGAGCCCCATCAACAGCCCCGCAGCAATCTTCACCGCAGCGCCCGCTTGCACGATCAATGCCGGGTTAACCGGGGCAGGCGTCTTTGCCAGCAGCTGCGCGGTCGCCTCGATCTTCGGTTTCGGGTTGAGCAGGGTCTCGACGCCATTAGCGACGGATACGGCCGCAAGCAGTGGACGGGCAACGCGGCTGAGCAACACGGCGGCTCCTCTCTGAGCTGTTCGCTTTTGCACCGTAGTCTTTTTGTGCCGCCGAGAGGGGGAAGCCACCCATCCGGGGCATTGAGCCCTCTGGGCAGGAGGTCATCCGGACGCAGAGCTGTTCGTCGGCCACTGGTGGGGGTAGGTGGGCCAATCGACGGGCGCTACGTAGGCTGCCTGGAAGCGTCGTGTCGATGGTGCATTCCTCAGCTGGAGGGCAACGTGGCCGGACCGCGGGACCCTGTCGCGGACTTACGGCGGATCGCATTTCTGCTGGAGCGAGCGCATGAGCAGACCTACCGGATTCGGGCATTCCGCACTGCGGCGTCGGTACTCGCTTTGCGGGACGACCTTGAACAGCGTGCCCGATCGGGCACCTTGACCGCGCTGGCCGGCGTTGGTGAGGTCACTGCCCGCTGCGTCACTGAATCCCTTGCCGGGAAAGCGCCGGCCTATCTGAGCCGGCTCGAGGAGGCCGACGAAAGGCCATTGGATAATGCCGCCGCCGCGCTGCGAGCAGCATTGCGCGGTGATTGCCACACCCACTCCGATTGGTCCGACGGGGGATCACCGATCGAGGAGATGGCGGTCACCGCACGTGAACTTGGTCACGAGTATCTCGTCCTGACCGATCACTCACCGCGCCTCACGGTGGCCAACGGGCTTTCCGCCGAGCGGCTGACGCGCCAGCTGGAGGTCGTGGCCGCGTGCAACGAAAAACTTGCCCCTTTCCGGATCCTCACCGGGATCGAGGTGGACATCCTTGCCGATGGCACGCTGGATCAGTCCGAAGAGTTACTGGCATTACTGGACGTTGTCGTCGCCTCGGTGCACTCGAAGCTGCGAATGCCAGCCGATGAGATGACCAAACGGATGCTCACTGCGGTGGCCAACCCGCATGTCGATGTGCTCGGGCATTGCACCGGCCGGATAGTAACTGGTCCCCGCAAGCGTCCGGAGTCGCAGTTCGACGCCGATGCCGTATTCACCGCCTGCGCAGAGCGTGGCGTCGCGGTGGAGATCAATTGCCGGCCCGAGCGGCTGGATCCGCCGACCCGGTTGCTGCGCCTCGCCGTTGCGCTCGGCTGCCTGTTCACCATCGATTCCGACGCGCACGCCCCCGGACAGCTCGACTGGTTACCCTACGGCTGCGAGCGTGCCGCTGCCTGCGAGATCACCACCGACCGGATCCTCAACACCAGGCCTGCCCCCGAACTCCTGTTCTGGACCGCCCCCTA
>DASYMC010000381.1:0-10992 GCA_036009255.1 Pseudonocardiaceae bacterium | reverse complement strand
TTGCAGCAGCACATCCGGCTCGCCACTATGGGCGTCCTCAGCAAAGAGCACCAGCACCGCCGCTTCCCTGCCGCCCGGCCGCGGCTCAGGGATCCGGACAAGATCGCCGGGGACCAGCTCGGCGGTGCGCTGTACCAGCATCGCCAACCAGCCGGGCACCGAAGCAGGATCGACGAGCGGCCCGGCCACGAGCGACCCGGATGCCGACGGCCCAGTCACGCGATCATCCGATCGCTTCGGGGCCGAGGTAGCGCGCGACAACCGCGCGGACCTGTTCCGGGCTGCGCATCACCTCAGGTGGGTCGACCTGGTTCACCCGACCATCGGCGGCAACCAGGTACGTCAGGGGAATGACCGGCGGGGCGCGCAGCGCGGCTCGCAGCCTGCCTTCGGGATCGCTGACCGAGGGATAGTGCACGTTCAATGCGGCGAGCATATCCAGCGCTCCCTCCGGCAGCTGCTGTACTTCCACGCCAAGTACGGGCACCGCGCCCGGCTCGGTGGCGTAGGCAGCCAGCGCAGGCAGCTCTTGGGCGCATGGCTGGCACAGCGGCCCCCACAGGTTGAGCAATGCCGGCCGGCCGGCCAACGCCGCGGCCAGCTCCACCGTTCCCCCCTGGCCTAGGCAGGGCAGCACCAGACCGGATAACGGACCACGAACGTCCGTGGTGACCGCGTGAGCGGCGGGGCAAGGCTGCAGGGCTGCGCGGGATCTCAGCGCCTCGATGCCGGCCGGTGGGCCGGCCACGGACCGCGTGGTTGCCGGCGACGCTGGGAGTGCCGTCGGGCTCACCTTCGGCCACAGCGCCACGACGAGCGCGAGCGCCAGGACCGCCGTCACCAGCAACCAGCGCAGCGCGACCTTCACGACATCGCCCCAGGGACCCCAGCTTCAGCTTCCGCAGCAGAATCACTTTCCAGGTCGATCGGCAGCCCGGCCATTGCCAGCAGATGCGGCGTCTCAGGCCCGCGCAGCAGCGCGGCCGCAATCTCGGGCTCGGTGGGACCGGTGCCGTAGGACGGGCAGTCCGCCGCGAGCGGGCACACCCCACAGGCTGGGCGACGGGCATGGCACACCCGGCGCCCATGAAAGATCACCCGGTGGGACAGCATCGTCCAGTCGCGTTTCGGGATGAGCTCGCTGATCGCCTGCTCGACCTTCACCGGATCCTCGTGTTCGGTCCAGCCCCACCGGCGCACCAGCCGTCCGACGTGGGTGTCCACCGCAATGCCGGGTACGCCGAAGGCATTGCCGAGGATGACGTTCGCGGTTTTACGGCCGATCCCAGGCAGCGTGACGAGGTCGGTCAGCCGGCCGGGCAGCTCGCCGCCGAAGCGCTCGACCAGCGCCGCCCCGAGTCCGATCAGCGCCGCCGCCTTGTTCCGGTAAAAGCCTGTGGGACGGATCAGCTCCTCCAGCTCATCCCGATCGGCAGCCGCGTAATCGGCGGCGGTGTGATAACGGTCGAACAACGCCGGTGTGGTCAGGTTGACCCGTTTATCGGTGCACTGCGCAGAGAGGATGGTGGCGACAGCGAGTTGCAGCGGTGTAGAGAAGTCCAGCTCGCAATGCGCCTCCGGGTAGGCGATCGCCAGTATCCGATCCATCCGGCGAGCCCGTCGAGTCAGCGCGAGGCGGCTCTCCCCGGCGAAAGACCGGCGCAATCGAGCTGGCACGACCTCCAGCCTACGGAGGTGGCCCCCCACCTCGTCGTCCAGCCTCGTCCCCCAGCCCGGACGCCCACACCCGAGCACACGACACGCCCGAGAGCCGACCCCGCGCGCGCACCGGCCGAGCGATAGGGCATCATCCCCCGCACCATGACCATCTGGTTCGTTGCCGCCATCCCAGTGTTGATCATGTTTTTTGCGCTCGCGATGGAGCGGCTGGAGCACCGCCTGCGTCACATCGCCGCGCAAGAGAACCTCGCGGTGCAAGAAAACGATGTTGAGGAGTTCCTCCAGGCTGCCCGGCCGGAGGAGATGCGGGCACTGTTCGGCAGTGGCATCAGCCGGGCACTGGAGGAGTTTCGCCTGCGTCGGCTGCGCCGTGCTGCCCTAGTGCACTCCCGCCGCGTCGGGCAACGGTCCTAGACTCCATCCCATGGGATCGGCCCCTGTGATCGGCACAGTGGTGGGAGGTCCCTCGGCGGACCAGCTCCGCCCGGGACAGCTGGAGGACCGCGGTGAACGACCCCCTGGCCAGGGCTGGCATCTTCCAGGGTGTCGATCCGTCGGCAATTCAGGCATTGAGGGCCACTCTGGAGCCGGTCCACTTCCCTCGCGCGCACGTCATCTTCGCCGAGGGTGAGCCGGGCGACCGCCTCTACATCGTGCTGTCGGGCAAGGTCAAAATCGGGCGCAGGTCACCTGACGGCCGGGAGAATCTGCTGGCCGTGTTCGGGCCTTCGGACATGTTCGGTGAGTTGTCGATCTTCGATCCGGGGCCACGGACGTCGACTGCCACCACGGTGACCGAGGTCAGCGCGGTCAGTATGGATCGCTCCGCGTTGCGAGAGTGGATCACCAAACGTCCGGAGATCGCCGAGCAGCTGTTGCGGGTAATCGCGCGGCGTCTACGGCGGACCAACAACATGCTCGCTGATCTGATCTTCACCGATGTGCCGGGACGGGTGGCCAAGGCGCTGTTGCAGCTCGCACACGACTTCGGTACCCAGGAGGGCGGCATGCTCCGGGTCACCCACGACCTCACCCAGGAGGAGATCGCCCAGCTGGTCGGCGCCTCCCGGGAGACGGTGAACAAGGCGCTGGCCGATTTCGCCCAGCGCGGCTGGCTTCGCCTGGAGGGCAAGAGCGTGCTCATCCTGGAGCCTCAGCGCCTGGTTCGCCGGGCCCGTTAGAAGCCTCCCCGCCGATTCCGTTGTCCTTGCGACGTATGCCCGGTGATCTACGGCTCAGGATGCCTCGACCACCAGTTCGATTTCGACTGGAGCGCCCAGCGGTAGCTCGGCAACCCCCACTGCCGATCGGGCATGCCTCCCTGCTGCACCGAATATCTCACCAAGCAGCTCGGATGCGCCGTTGAGCACCACGGGCTGTGCGGTGAACCCAGGTGCCGAGGCCACGAATCCCACCACCTTGACCACCTGCGCCACGGCGTCGAGTCCGATTAGGCCATCCACCGCGGCCAGCGCATTGAGCGCGCACGTTCGGGCCAGGTCCCGGCCCTGTTCAGTGCCGACTTCGGCACCGAGTTTGCCAGTGGCCACCAGCGCCCCATCGACCAGCGGGAGCTGGCCCGCAGTGAACACCAGTGATCCGCTTCGCACCGCGGGCACGTACGCCCCGGCCGGGGCGGCCACCGGCGGTAACGCCAACCCGAGCTCAGTTAGCCGGACCGACCAGCTCACGGCTTGGGGCGCTTGAGGTAGGCCACCAGTTGCTCTCCGGTCGGCCCAGGCATGACGGTGACCAGCTCCCAGCCGTCGGCTCCCCACTGGTCCAAAATCTGCTTGGTGGCATGTGTCAGTAGCGGCACGGTCGCGTACTCCCACTTGGTCATAGCGGAGCACGCTAGCGAATGCCGCTGCGCGGCTCATGAGTGGCATTCGGGTGGCAACCCTGTCATGCACTCACGAGGAGTGCGCCGCTTAGGCTCACAGCATGTGGCCAGTGCACGCCCGCCTGCATGTCGTCACCGGCAAGGGCGGGACCGGCAAGACGACAGTCGCCGCCGCACTTGCTGTGGCACTGGCCACCGGCGGCGGGCGCACACTGCTGGTCGAAGTCGAGGGACGGCAGGGCATCGCACACCTGTTCGACACGCCTCCGCTGCCCTACCAGGAGCGGCGTATTGCGGTTGCCCCTGGTGGTGGCGAGGTCAGGGCGCTGGCGGTGGACGCAGAGGAGGCGCTCCTGGAGTACTTCGCATTGTTCTACAACTTGGGCTTCGCAGGTCGGACCCTGCGCCGGATGGGGGCGATCGAGTTTGCCACCACACTCGCGCCCGGCCTGCGAGATGTCCTGCTCACTGGCAAAGTCAAGGAGGCGACAACCCGAGCGGACAAGGGCATCCATACCTACGACGCGGTGGTGCTGGACGCCCCACCCACCGGGCGCGTGGTGAAGTTTCTCGACGTCACCAGGGCTATGGCCGACCTCGCCAAGGTTGGACCGATCCACAGTCAGAGCAAGGGAGTGGTCCGGCTGCTGCACTCCGCGGACACCGCAGTGCACCTGGTCACGCTGCTGGAGGACCTGCCGGTGGCCGAGACGCTGGACACCGTCGCGGAACTGGACCTGGCGGACCTTCGCCCGGGCGCAGTACTGATCAACCGGGCACGACCCTCCAGGCTGCCCGCCCGGTCGGTCAACGCCGCAGCCAACGGCCGGGTAGATGCTGACCGGATCCGCGCCGGTCTGCTCGCCGCCGGTCTGGACCTGGACCCGGCTGTGCTCGACGGCTTGGTCGCCGAAACCGTGGAGCATGCGGTCAGAGCGGACGCCGAACAGCAAGCTCGGATCAGGCTCGCCGACGCCGGCATGCCGCTGATCGAGTTGCCGGAGCTCACCGAGGCCGGGGGCGATGGAGTCGATCTCGGCGGGGTCTACGAGCTCGCCGAGACGTTACGGGAGCAGGGGGTCAGGTGACGGGCGAGCCGTGAGCCATGAATACACGAGACCTGCTCGCCAGGGCCGATCCATGAATAACAGGCAGGCACCGCCGTTGGACGTCGAAGCACTGCTGCGCAACCGCGCCATTCGGGTGCTGGTGTGCTGCGGCGCTGGAGGGGTGGGTAAAACGACGACCGCCGCGGCGCTCGCGCTGCGGGCGGCCGAGCGCGGCCGGTCGGTGGTGGTCCTCACGATCGATCCTGCGCGGCGGCTGGCCCAATCGCTGGGGCTCCGGGAGCTGACGAACAACCCCCGTCTGGTGGAACCCACCGACCAGATCGAGAGGGCCGGCGGGCAGCTGCACGCGATGATGTTGGATATGCGGCGCACCTTCGATGAGATGGTGCAGGCCCACGCCAGCCCCGAGCGGGCCGCACAGATCATCGCCAACCCGTTCTACCAGGCGATCTCCTCGTCATTTTCCGGGACCCAGGAGTACATGGCGATGGAGAAGCTGGGACAGTTGGTTGCGGCCGGCCAGTGGGATCTCGTTGTGGTGGACACCCCGCCGTCGCGCTCGGCATTGGATTTCCTGGACGCTCCGCAGCGGCTGTCATCGTTCCTGGATGGTCGGATGATCCGGTTGCTGTCCACCCCGGCGCGGGTCGGGAGCCGTGGCGTGCGCCGGCTGGTGGGCGCCGGGTTCGGTCTGTTCACCAGAACCATTTCGACGATCCTGGGCGGGCAGATGCTGGCTGACGCCTCAGCGTTCGTGCAGGCATTCGACACCATGTTCGGTGGATTCCGGGAACGCGCCACCGCGACCTACGAGCTGCTCCGCGCCCCGGGAACCGCCTTCATGGTGATCGCGACTCCGGAAGCCGACGCCGTTCGCGAAGCGGCCTACTTCGTGGACCGGCTGGCCACCGAGTCGATGCCGCTGGCCGGGCTGGTGCTCAACCGGACCCACCCCGTGCTGGCGGACCTCCCGGCCGCACGGGCCGAGACAGCGGCCGAGGCGCTCGAGCGGGCCGATCCTGCCGTCAACGCCGCTGCGCCGCTGGCCGCGGCAGTGCTGCGGTTACACGCCGACCGGGTGGCATTGGCCGGAAGGGAACGCCGGCTGCTGGCCCGGTTCGGCCGGGCTCATCCGGCGGTCGCGGTGGTCACAGTGCCAGCGCTGGCCTCCGACGTGCACGACCTCCCGGGCCTGCGCAAGATCGGCCACCTGCTCGGGAAGACGCAACGCGCGGCCAGCCGGGACTGACCCCACTCACAAGTCGAGGATGAGACGCTCGCTTCGAGCGCGCGAAACGCAGATCAGCATGGCGCCCGCAGCGCGATCAGCTGTGCTGAGCAGCCCGTCACGGTGATCCGGTTCGCCGGCGAGCACCGTGGTGCGGCAGGCACCACAAACACCTTGTTCGCACCCGGCCCTGATGCCGGGCAGAACCTCGCGGATGGCCTGCAGGAGGGTCCGGTCAGCGGGTACGTCGATGATGCGCCCGGTGCGGCGTAGCTCAACTTGACACGCTGTGCCGCCAGCCGCAGCAGTGCCGGTAAAGCACTCACTGTGCAGACTCAGGTCCGGCCGGGCCGCCACAAGGTCCCGCACCGCGTCCAGCAGCCGGTCGGGGCCGCAGCAGTAGACAGCAGTGCCGGGCGAGGCCGCCCTGATGATTGATTCAAGCTCTGGCCGGCCGCGCTCGTCGGCCGGCCAGATATCGACCCGGTCGGGGCCCAACGCGCGAACCTCATCGAGAAAGGCCATGCTGGCGCGGCGCCGTCCGGTGTATATCAGATTCCATTCCTCGCCGGCAGAAGCCACCCGGGCTGCCATAGCCATTATGGCAGTGATCCCGATGCCTCCGGCGATGAACAGGTATGCCCCGCTGGATAGCAACGGGAAATTGTTATGCGGCCCGTGAACTGTGATTAGCTGACCGGCCCGGGCACCGGTATGCACCTCCATCGACCCACCACGGCCCGACGAAACCTGCAGAACCGCAATCCGGTAAGACCGAGTGTTCGCCGGATCGCCACACAGTGAGTAATGTCGGCGCCGTCCGGAGGCCAGAGCCAATTCGATATGGGCACCTGGTTCCCAGCTCGGAAGGGGGGCACCGTCAGGAGCACGCAGACGCAGCGACAAGATGTTTTCGGCTTCCCACGTCGTCTGTCCGATGAGGAGCCGCATCCCGGTCTCCAGCCGAGCGGGCGTGGCCACCGGTATACCGAGTTGTGCAGCGATAGCCGACGGGGTGCTCGCCTGCCCTGAATTCGATTGTGCGACCAATGCCATGCTGGCCGCCGGCACGGCCGGTCGCATGGTAAGCAGCCGTACGATCGCCAAGAACAGGATCACGGCCCCCATCCCCACGCCAGTCCAATGCAAGAGCGGATGGGCGATGTCAGTGCCCGCCAGCACGGTGTGCACACAGGCCAGGCCCCACAACGGGAACGCCAGCAGGTGCACCCGGCGCCACCACCGCCAGGGCAGCACACCTCGCGCCCATGAGGTCAGCATCACGGTGGCGAGCAGGTAGCACGCCAGCACCCCGCAGCCCTGAGCCACTGGATTGTCGGGGCGGGTGAACGGGATGAGCAGTTGCGGCACGCCGATCCGCAGGTCATTGGTCGCGAGCACCGAAGCCAGGTGGATCACCGTGAACACCACGGCCAGCGCTCCCACGAACTCATGAAAGCCTTGCGTCCATTGGCGCGAGCGCCCCCGGTTCAGCTGCGTACTCATCAGCAACCCGCACATCACCGCGACGCCGAGTAACGCCCACGCCAGCAGACCGGAAGCACGCGCCACGTACCACCACACTGCAGGATCGTGCTGAAACCGCGTCCCGGGCAGGCCGTCGACCCGGACCATGAACGACACCAAAGTCACCATGACGGCGGCGCAGATACCCCCGGCCCAGATCCGCGAGGCACCAGCTGGCCGAGCGGAGGACTCAGCCATCGTTGTCGCTGCGCCCTTTCCCGGCGTGTTCCGCGGCTGCCGTCTTCGGGCCGCCGCCCGGCGATTGGCCCAACACCGGCGCGACGTGCTGGGCTCGGTGATCCCGGCCAGCAGGCGCACCGCCGAGCGCAACGACAGTCGTAGTCGCAGCCGACTGCCGCAGCGAGCTACGGGTTGGCTGAGCCGGGTCGCCAACCGCGACATCGCACCTGCGCAACTGGTTCGGGCTCGGCGCAACTGCCCTGTTGCGCGCCGCCGAGGTTGCCGGCTTGTCGAGATCACGCTGCGGGACGGGAGCACCGCTCAAGCCGGTCGGCGCGCTCGGCGACGAAATCGGTACGCTGGTCGGCAACTTCCGGTCCGCGGCCGGGGAGGGCGCGTAGTGCCAGACTGCAGGAACACTTTCTGCCGCACGCGTCGCTTCAGCGTCTCCTACCCGTCTCGCTTTGCCACTTCCAGGTGCTGGTTCGGCTTCAGTACCTTCCGCCACCGGCCCGGAATCAGTACCTCTTACCAGCGGCGGTGAATCAGCACCTCCCGGTGTCGGCTCGGGTGCTACACCTCCCGGTGTCGGCCTGGCAATAGTTACTTCTGTCTCCTGCGCTGGCGGGGCCCCGAAGCCGAACCCACCGACGAGCGAACCCAGCACAAGTGCGCTGGCACACGCCGTCAATGTGATCGAACCAGCCCACGCGAACGCTCGACGCCGCTCCATAGCCGCTCCGAATGGTTAGCCCGACCATTAGGGCAGGCTAACTTAATGAGAAGAACGGGTCCAGGCCTGCGCCTGGAGTTTCACCACCGACGCCGGGAAACACGCTTGCTCGGCATCTAAGGCAACGAGCCGTGAGTGACCGACTACTCGACGCGCATTTCCTAGCGCTTAGTCAATGGTCGGCCGCGTTGAGTGAGAAAAAACCGATCTAAGAGTGACAGAGATCCAGCGGCACATTTTCTGTAACACGCCGCCACAGGGGCCGATTACTACCGAGCCAAGCCTAGCTTAGGCAACCCTAAGGAAACCTTAGGTAATCCTCAGTAATCGGCCGGCATCACCTAGCGCCCTCTCCACTAGTCTCAGGAGGCCCCTCCCATGGCCGTCAGACGCTCCTTGCTCCTCGCCCCTGCGCTCGTCTTTGCGCTCAGTACCGGCGGCGCCGCCGGTGCCGCTGCAGCGGTACCTACTCCTGTGGTTCCGCCGTCGCCGTTCCGGATAGACCTCTCCAGCGACCTGGCTCAGGGACTGATCGACCGCGTCCTGTCCCAGCTACCGTTCCCGAGGTTTCCCACGATGCCTGCCACTACGGAAGTCGCCAACCTCAGGACCATCCCGCCGTTCATCCAGCGGTGGCAGGCGGCCATTGCTCGCCGCGACGTCGGTGCCTCGGTCCAGGCCGGGCAGGACTACGAAGCCGCGTGGCAGGCCGTCGAGGTCTACGTCAACCACCGGTCGCTCCCGCTGTACACCGACATCGAACCGGACACCCAGTTCATGATCGACGACGGTCTCAAGCAGCCACAGCCTGACTGGCCGGCGCTGTCGAGACTGGCTGAACACCTGCGCCAGCAGTTCAACCTGACCATCAGCTTCATCGCTGCTCAACCATCCCTCAGCCCGCTGTTCGATGACCTGGTACCCGTGCGTGGCGCCCGGGCCCAGCTACTGATCAGCCGCGAGGCCCTCACCGCCGGCGATGTCACCAAGGCCAAGACGTTCTTCATCAACTTCAGGAACGGCTTCACGCCGAAAGTCGAGAACATCATCGGTACCCGCTCGCCCAGTGCCCTCCTGGAGACTAAAGAGGCGCTGGCCGCCGCTTCGGACAAGTTCAATTCCAACGCCACCGCGGCTGATCTCACACCGCTCGTGACCCGGCTGCTCGACCGCTACGGCTTCGGCCAGAACCTGCTAAACGCGGCCGCCCGGGCCGCTGACCTGCACAAAACAGCCGTCACCGACGCCGACCGGGCCCTACTCACCCAGCTCAACGACGTGACTCGCGGGCTCACGAGCAGCCTGCCGAAATTCCCGAACGACCCCGCCGGCGCCGCAGCTGGTGGCGCAACCGGGCCCGGCTCCGCCTTTGCCAAGGTACAACCCCCGCTCGAAGCCAAGGCCCGACTGGTGAACACCGCCGCAATGCTCAGAAGCGCCCTGGCGGCCTATGCCGCACTCGCCCAGAGCACACCAACCCCCACCGTCGCCCAGGTCCAGGCCGCAAACAAGACAGCACTCGAAGCAGTCGCCCTAGCCCAGCAGACGCTCGTGGGCCAGTTCTGGACCGACGCGGCCCTGAAAAATTTCCTGGCCGGGCTGCCCGCATAGTGAACTCGCGTTCAGTGCGCCGAATTCGACATGAGCGTTGTCCAGGATCGATCCGAGAATTCACTTGGCGAATTCGGCGCACGGAACGCAGGGCCGCTGGGGCAGCAGTCGGCCAGCGAGATCAGCGGACTGAATCGAGCATGTGGTAGAGCAGCAACAGCTGGGTGATCGCCAGTGGCTCGCTGCGGGTGCCCTCACCGATCTGGCCTAGCGAGGACGGCAGTTCCGTTTCGGTATCGAGCTTCGTCCAGATCGCCTTCTCCAGCAGCTGGCTTTCTTCGCGAGGGACATATCCGTGAATGTGCAGCGCTTCCACCGGCCTGCCGACTTCATCGCGAGCCAGCCGCAGGTGCATGGCGCGCCGGTCGGTCTCGCGGAATACGTGGGTGAGGTCTGGGTGCCGGATCGTCGGGCGCAGCGTCAGCTCAGCCGACAGGGGAGTATCCGGCGGGTCGTCGCGCACCTCGACGGGGCCGAAGCGAACCACGATGTCCGCGGCGGAGCGCTGCGGACGGATGAAAACCTCGGACTCGGGCTCGCGCTTGTCGAGTTCGGACAGGACCTGTTCGGGAGTGTATCCACGCTTGGTGACGTCCCGCTTGACCTTCCAGTCGCGGCGGATGTGCTCGGGCGGGTCGAGGTAGACGGTGATGTCGAAGCATGCCTGAGCCAGCCGGGTGTGCAGCGGGAGCAGACCTTCGACGATCACGAATTCGGTGGGTTCGATCAGCTGCGGACGGGTGAGCTCACCAGTGTCGTGGTCATAGACCGGCTTGAGCACCGGTTGTCCGGTGGCCAGCAGCTGTAAGTGCTGCTCCATGATCTGGACGTAGTTGCAGTCCGGGTGCAGCGCGGTGAACGGCAGCCCCTTGCGCTCCTGCCGGTCGTAGCGGTGGTAGTCATCCACGCACAGGGAGGTGATCCGGTGGGCGCCCAGCGCCTGTACCAGCCCTTGGGTCAGCGTGGTCTTCCCCGCAGCGCTGTCACCGGCGATCGCGAGCATCACCGGCCGCGACGTGCTGGACCCGGCGAGCTCCATCCGCAACAACTTATCGGGCACGACACACCCCTTTTCTCGCAAGGCCACGCTACAACTCAATGGGCCGTACCTGACGGTAAG
>DASYMC010000380.1:0-5610 GCA_036009255.1 Pseudonocardiaceae bacterium | reverse complement strand
CTTATGGTGTTGGCAACCTTCGAGGCTCGTTCGGAATCGAACTCATCTTGTATACGCCTGGCGAGGAGCAGCTCGCCGTGAATGGCCCCGGTCGGGGCGTAACGCCGTCCCGCCGGATGACGACAGATAGATTGTCAATTTGCCATTCGTGCTGGAGTGGTCGGAGCTGAGTTGAACCGTTCGGAGACGATAGGTCCGTTGAGACCTCCGGTTCCGGCCATCTTCTTGCGCACGTTTGCGTGACGAGTCACAGAAGCATCGGGTTCATGCCGCGGACCTTCGCAGGAAGCCGGGAATGCCCAAACTAAGGACAAGAAAGGTCCTACAGATGCAGCACAGCACAGGAATCCGGAAAATGGGGCGAGTTGGCGCGTGCCTGGCGTTCGGGTCGTCGATCCTGCTCTTCGCCGGGCCTGCCGCAGCGTCAGCGCAGGAGGTCACCACCGCGTACCACCAAGGCCATAGGCAGTTCTTGGTTGAGTTGAGCGGTGACGAGCTCCAGGATGGTGGAGATCGCCACGGTCGGGGCGTCGCCGGCCTCGATTTCGATGCTGAACATGAGAGGGTCTGCTACTACATCCAGTGGGATGGGCTCGCCGGTGACGTGACCGCCTTCCATCTGCACCATGCCCCTCGTCACCAGGATGGCGGGCATTGGATTGACTTCTTCAACGACGAGCACTACGACGGAGATCGCAACAGGATCGCCGACTGCGCTTATAGCAGCCGGGATAAGATTGATGAGGTCCTCGACGATCCGTCTGAATTCTATCTGAACCTGCACACCACTGCGCACAGGGATGGCGCAATCCGCGGCCAGCTCGACTGAGACATGTGACAGCTGAGACGCCCGCCAGGCCGCACCGGGTTGCGCAGTCCTGCGTTAGGAGAGTGACGGCGCGCCGAACTGGTCATCCGATGATCACTCGCTGTATCGCTCACCGAGCACGCTGTGTTGGCGATACGCTGCCTGGCCCGTTCAGCTTGGCTCATGCTCTGAGCTAGGGATCTGTGGGCGCGGGGACGAGGAGGGCACGCGGAGGATGGGCTACTGGCTCGGGATTGACGCGGGTAGCACGTTCACGGCGGCGGCGGTGTGCCGGGAGGACGGTGAGCGGTGGGGGCCGCCCGAGATCGTGGCGTTGGGGGCACGCTCGGCTGCGGTGAGTTCAGTGGTGTACCTGGATGAGGGCGGCCAGGTGGTGGTGGGGGAGGCCGCCGAGCGCCGTGTGGTGACCGACCCTGATCGGGTGGTTCGCGGGTTCAAGCGTCGCATCGGTGACGAGGTCCCGATCGTGGTCGGTGGTGTGGCTTATGCCGCTCCAGAGATCGCCGCGATGATGATCCAGTGGGTGGTGGAGCAGGTCGCAGCGCGTGAGGGCAGCCCGGCGGCGGGGATTGTGCTCACCCACCCGGCCGCCTGGGGTAGCTACAAGGTTGAGGTGCTGGCACGGGCGCTGGGTGCAGCTGGTCTGCCTCAGATCAGATTCTGCACCGAGCCGGAAGCGGCCGCCGCTGGCTATGCGATGCAGGAGCGGATCGAGCCCGGCAGCACGATAGCCGTCTACGACCTGGGCGGAGGCACCTTCGATGCGGCGGTGGTCCGTAAGACCGATGCTGGCGGTTTCTGCGTGTTGGGCCAACCCCAAGGACTCGAGCAACTAGGCGGGGTCGACTTTGACGACGCGGTGTTCGGCCATGTACTCGCCGCGGTTCCGGCTCTGGCCGGGCTGGATACCGAGGACCCCGGCGTACTGGCCGCCACTGCAGCGCTGCGGCGAGAGTGCATTGATGCCAAAGAGGCGCTGTCCGCAGATACCGTGGTGACGATCCCGGTCCTCGCCCCCGGGATCCAGTCCCAGGTGCGGCTGGTTCGCGCCGAGTTTGAAGACATGATTCGCGCCCAAATCGGCGAGACTGTGCAAGCGCTGCGGCGCTCCCTGCAATCCGCCCAGCTCGAAGCTGAGGAACTGGACGTGGTGCTGCTGGTCGGCGGTTCCTCCCGGGTGCCGCTGGTCGCGCAGCTCGTCTCCGCTGAGTTGGGCCGCCCCGTCGCCGTTGATGCCGACCCTAAGGCCGCGATCGCGCTGGGCGCCGCGCTGCTCGCAGCCCCTGATGTACCCACCATAAGCGATCCATCGGATCACGAACTTCCCACCGAGTCCCCAGCGCAGTTCACCGAGACTAACCTGCCGATTCCTAGCCCGGTGCACTTGCCCGAACGGCCAACGCTGCTCGCATCTCCCCGTACCGAACCAGGTGAGAGCGAACAGCCTGGAAGTAATTCCCGGCGAACGAAACAAGTTGCTTTCGCCGCCGTACTGGCACTGGGCACCGCCGCGGGAGTGGTATCAGTCCCATTCTTGATCGCCCACAGCGATCCGAACTCCTCGAAAATCGCCGGAACCGTGTCCTCCAGCGCCGCGCCGGCGCCCGGGACGCCGGCGGGCGCTCCCCTCGGTCCCGATGCGGCGGACCCCAGGAACCCGGCAGCCGGCGCAGAGACGGCAGGGACGACGGGCGGCGGGAACTCGCCCAGAGCCGGCTCCGGCGGGTCTGTCCGCACGACACTCCCGGCCGCACCGGGGCAACCTGCCGGTGGAGTGGCCAAACCGAATCCCGCGAGCGATCCCACCCACGCGACGGCGCCCAGCTGGGTCACCAGCTACACCTGGACAACCAGCTGGTCGAGCCCCCCTCCGACCACACCCCCGGCTTCGACCCCGGCCACGACACCTCATCCGACCAGCAGGCCGCCGTCCTCGGCGCCTCCCGCCACGACCATGGAAGTCCCGCCCTCCAGGACCGCACCGCCTGCCACGACCGCACCGTCGCCCCCTCGCTAACCAAAGCAGGTGAGATACCACGCCGTGGCGGGTCATCGAGCGCTACATGGCCGGGCGTCCAGCCGGCGAATCGAAGGACTGCCTGAGCGTCACCCGCTCATAGAGGGTCGTGCGCTGAGCCAGCGTCCGGCCTAGCGGCTCGACGATGGCCCGGAAGCCGGCCTCGTCGAGGCACTGCCCATGGCTGGCACCTGCCGCCCGGCTGATGTTCTCATCCATCAGCGTGCCACCGAGGTCATCGACGCCCGCTTGCAGCAGCTGGCGAGCAGCGGAGCCGCCGAGTTTGACCCAAGAGGCCTGCACGTGGTCAATCAACCCGTGGAAGGCGATCCGGGCCACCGCGTGCACCAGCAGCACCTCGCGCCAGGTCGGTCCCCTCCGGGCTGCCCGCTTGAGGTACATCGGAGTCGCCATGTGCACGAAGGGCAGCCCGACGAACTCGGTGAACCCACCGGTCTGTTCCTGCAAGTCACGCGCGCGCACCAGGTGCCGGGCCCAGTGCACTGGTTGTTCGATCGCACCGAACATCATCGTCACGTTGGAGCGCAGCCCCACCGAGTGCGCCACCCGGTGGGCCTCCAGCCACTCCGCAGTGGTGATCTTGTCAGGGCACAGGACCGCGCGGATCTCATCGTCGAGGATCTCCGCGGCGGTGCCGGGCAGCGATCGTAAGCCCGCCTCGCGTAGCCGGACCAAGTAGTCGGCAAGCGGCTCGTGCAGCCGCCTGGCGCCCTCGGTGACCTCGAGCGCGGTGAAGCCATGGATGTGGATACCGGGCGCAGCCTCGTGAATGGCCCGGCACACCTTCAGGTAGTACTCACCGTCGAAGCTGGGGTGGATCCCGCCCTGCAGGCAGACCTCAGTGGCGCCGCGACGCTGTGCCTCCAATACCCGCATCACTATCTCGGGAAGCTCCAGCAGGTACGGCGCGCCGCGCAGGTTCAGCGATAGCTTGCCCTTGGAGAACCCGCAGAACCGGCACCGGAAGGTGCACACGTTGGTGTAGTTGATGTTGCGATTGACTACGTAGGTGACGGTGTCGCCAGCGACTGCCGCCCGCAGCTCATCGGCCAGCCCCGCCACGGCAGCGACCTCGGGGCCACGGGATCGCAGCAACATCACCAGCTCGTCGACACCTGGTGTTTGGCCGTCCCGGACCCCGTCGAGGACCTCGCGGACCGCGCCGGTGGCCCGGGCCGGCGCGGGCAGCAACTCCGGCGGCGAGACGCCGGCGCCGGAATACCAGGCGGTGGAGCGGCGCCCGGTCAGCGACACCTCTGCACCATCGCCAACATTGATGGCCTGCTGCGCGCACTCGGGCAACAGCGCGCCTGGATCGTCCCGGCCGAGTGCCTCGGCGTCGGAGCGATCCAGCACCTCGAAGCGCACCGCTTCGTCCAGCCAACGCTGTGGTTGCTGGGCGTACTCCGGGTAGATGGTCAGCCGTGGCGCCAGGGTGTGGCCCGCTGTCTCGGTGACGTTGCGCAACTCGTCGAGTGCGGGCCAGGGCCGTTCGGGATTGACGTGATCCGCGGTGAAGGGCGACACCCCGCCCCAGTCGTCGATCCCGGCAGCGAGTAAGTCACCTGGATTGTCGGTGAGGTTGGGCGGCGCTTGCACATGTACTTGGGATGGCAGCATCAACCGGGCCAGAGCGATAGCCCGCAGGTGTTCCTGCTGGGGGCAGGGTGGGGTCTGCCGCATTGCGGTACCTGGTTTGGGCAGGAAGTTCTGCACGATCACTTCTTGTACGTGCCCGTAGCGGCGGTGCGCTTGTGCAATCGCTTCGAGTGCCACCACCCGGTCTGCCTCGGTCTCACCGATGCCGACCAGGATTCCGGTGGTAAACGGAATCGCCAGCGCACCCGCGGAATGCAAGGTGGCAAGCCGCCGGTCTGGGTGCTTGTCGGGGGCGCCGCGATGCGCGACCAGATCCGGTCGCAATGATTCGATCATCATTCCCTGGCTCGCGGTCACCTGCCGCAACGCGACCAGCTCGTCGCGGTGCAGCGCACCGGCGTTCGCGTGGGGCAGCAGCCCGGTCTGCTCGAGCACCGCGCGGCACGCCGCCACCAGGTAGTCCACCGTAGAGCCATATCCGTGCTCGGTCAGCCAACTCCGGGCGGACGGGTAGCGCAGCTCCGGACGCTCGCCCAGGGTGAACAGCGCCTCGTGGCACCCGAGCTCAGCACCGCGCACGGCGATCGTCAGTACCTCGTCGAGCTCCAGATAGGCTGCCGGTAGCTCACGCGGAGCATGGGCGAAGGTGCAGTAGCCGCAGCGGTCACGGCATAGCATGGTCAACGGCAGGAACACCTTGGGCGAGTAGGTCACGCGGGTGCCATGGGTGGCGTCCCGTACAGCGCAAGCCCAAGCCAGCAACTCACCCGTAGCTAACCGCGCGAACTCGCCCCCGTCATTCACCACGCCTCCCAGCGCTCCCGATATGGAGACATATCGGGGCGACTCTCCACTCTATCGGCCCGACATGTCTCCATATCGGGCTCAACGGGGGAGAGGATTGGGTGCGTTAGGAGCGGGTCGCTAGGCGGACGCGGTCGCGACCGGCTGCCTTGGCGGCTAACAGGGCGCCGTCGGCGGCCAGCACGAGCCGATCAATGTCGTCGCCATCGTTGGGTCTGACCGCCGCACCGATCGACACCGAGATGCCATCCACTGTGACCGGCGGATCATGCGCCCCGTCCACCAGGACGCGCAACCGGCTGATCCGTTCGCGGATCCGGTCTGCGATGTGCTCGACCTG
>DASYMC010000379.1:0-12939 GCA_036009255.1 Pseudonocardiaceae bacterium | reverse complement strand
GTAGCCACCTTAGGGTTGGAGAAACCGGTGCGGTCCGGTCGGGTTTGGCCGTAGCGTGGTGCACGTGCAGCTCACCGGGGCCTGGCGCAGCCATCGAGATGCTGTGCGGCGGCTGGAGGCCAGTTACCGAGCGATCCCAGTGGGTGCCCCGGTGCGGCTCGCCAAGCGAACGTCCAACCTGTTTCGGCCGCGCGCTGCGACGGGTCAGCCGGGCCTGGATGTTTCCGGGCTGGGCGGGGTGCTGGAGGTGGACCCAACCAGCCGCACCGCCGAGGTAGCGGGAATGTGTACCTACGAAAACCTCGTCGCCGCGACGTTGCCCCATGGCCTGACCCCGCTGGTGGTCCCGCAGCTCAAGACGATCACGCTGGGTGGTGCGGTGAGCGGGCTGGGTATCGAGGCCACATCGTTCCGCAATGGACTGCCGCACGAGTCCGTGCTGGAACTCGACGTGCTCACCGGCGCCGGCGAGATCATTACGACCACGCGGGGTGAGGAACTCTTCGCCGGATTCCCCAACTCTTACGGCACGCTGGGCTATGCCACCCGGTTGCGCATTGAGTTGGAGCCGGTTCGTTCACATGTCGCGCTACGGCATGTGCGGTTCGACGACCTGGACCAGCTGTGCGCCGCCGTGGCGGGGGTCATGGCGACCCGGGAATGGGACGGCGAGGACGTCGACTACCTCGACGGTGTGATGTTCGGCCCAGCTGAGAGCTACCTGACCTTGGGCCGGCGCACCGAGCATGACGGGGCGGCGAGCGACTACACCGGGATGCAGATCTTCTACCGGTCGATCCAGCAACGCCGTCACGACGTGCTGAGCACGCACGACTACCTGTGGCGCTGGGACACCGACTGGTTCTGGTGCTCAGGAGGCTTAGGAGCCCAGCATCCGGTGATCCGGCGGGTGTGGCCGGCCAGGCTGCGGCGCAGTGACGTGTACTGGAAGATCGTGGCGCTGGCGAACCGTTTCGACCTGGAGAACCGCTGGGAGACGTGGCGCGGTCGTCCGCCCCGGGAGCGGGTGATCCAGGACGTCGAGATCCCCCTGGAGCGCACCGCGGAGTTCCTGCGCTGGTTCGCCGAGCAGGTCGGCATCGAGCCGGTGTGGCTGTGCCCGTTGCGGCTGCGCGGCGAGCACGATTGGCCGCTGTATCCCCTGGAACCCCGCCGGCATTACGTCAACGTCGGCTTCTGGTCCAGCGTGCCGATCACCCCCGGCGGTACCGGCTGGGACACCAACCGGGCTATCGAAGATCAGGTTGACGCGCTGGGCGGCCACAAGTCCCTGTATTCAGACTCCTTCTACTCGCGAGAAGATTTCGACGTCCGCTACGGCGGTGAGCACTACGCGGCGCTCAAGCAGCGATACGACCCGGACCGGAGACTTCTGGACCTCTACGCAAAGGCGGTGCGACGTCGATGACGACCTTCCGAGAACGGCGCTGCCCCAGCCCGGTGCAGGCCCCCACGAGTGGTGACCGGCTGTCCCTGGCGGGGATTGTGGAACTGCTTTCCGACGGCCGGTTTCCGGTCCGGTTCACCGCCTACGACGGCAGCGCCACCGGGCCGCCCGATTCCGAGATCAGCGTGCACCTGGCGACGCCGCGCGGCGCGACCTACGTGTTCACCGCGCCGGGTGACCTCGGGATGGCACGGGCCTACATCGCCGGTGATCTGCAGTCTTCGGGGGTGCATCCCGGCGATCCGTATGCCGCAATGCGGGTGATGGCCGACCAGTTGCGCTTCCGGCGCCCGACCGTGGCGGAACTGGCGCTGATCACTCGGTCGCTGGGCTGGGAACTGCTGCGGCCGGTGCCACCACCACCGCAGGAATCGCGGCCTCGGTGGCGCCGGGTGATCGAAGGCCTGGCGCATTCGCGGGCTCGGGACTCCGAGGCGATACACCATCACTACGACGTCTCCAACCGGTTCTACGAGATGGTGCTGGGCCCCTCGATGGCCTACACCTGCGCCGTTTTCGAGCATCCCGAGTCAAGCCTGGAGGAGGCCCAGGAGCGCAAGCACGAGCTGATCGCCGACAAGCTGGGGCTACGGGCCGGGATGCGGCTGCTCGACATCGGCTGCGGCTGGGGGGGCATGGTCCGCTACGCCGCCCGCCGCGGCGTTCACGCGCTGGGCGTCACGCTGTCCGCGGAGCAGGCCCGTTGGGCTCAGCAGGCCATTGACGCGGAGGGTCTGACCTCGCTGGCCGAAGTTCGGCACCTCGACTACCGGGACGCGCCGGGCCGCGGTTACGACGCGATCTCCTCAATCGGGCTCACCGAGCACGTCGGGGTGCACACCTACCCAACGTATTTCGCTCAGCTACTCGCCAAGCTACGTCCGGGAGGTCGGCTGCTCAACCACTCCATCACGGTGCCGGACAACCGCGCCAAACCGCAGAGCGACGCGTTCATCGACCGCTACGTGTTCCCGGACGGGGAGCTCGCCGGGGCCGGCAAGATCATCACTGAGGCGCAGAACGCCGGCTTCGAGGTCCGTCACGTGGAGAACCTGCGGGAGCACTACGCGCTGACGCTCCAGCAGTGGAACGCCAACCTGGTAGCGCAGTGGGACGAGTGCGTGGCCGAGGTCGGCGTGCCCACCGCCCGGGTGTGGGGCCTGTACATGGCGTCCTCACGGCTGGCTTTCGAACGCAACGGGATCGAGCTGCATCAGGTGCTCGCAGTCCGCCCCGATGCCAGCGGCAACTCACATGTACCGCTGCGCCCGTGGTGGCGCTGACGCGCCTGTGGGATCTCTATTGGATAGCAGTAGGGCAGATCGTCGAGGCACTGGTCGGTGAAAAAGCGGATCAGCAGGTCAGTCATTTCTTCTGGGCGCTCCATGGGTACCAGGTGATCGGCGTCCTTAAAACTGGTGAATATGGCGCCCGGGATTGTGGCCGCCAGATCGCGAACGAATGACGGAGGCGTGAGGACGTCGTGCTCGCCAGTGAAGACAAGGGTGGGGCGATCGAAGACGCCATCTTGTGGATTTCGAGCCGGTGCGAGTACGCGGTTCTGGACGTCGAGGTACCGCGCGGCTTCCCACGGTGTTGATTCCCGGAGTATCTTTTCCATCAATATACGAGTCGTCTCGCGGTTGCGGATGACGATATCGGGGTTCAGGCACATGGTCGCTTCAACAATATGATCGGCAAACCGGTCTAGGCGTCCCTGTTCCAGTATCCATGTGCTGTCCGCGCGACGTGCGGATATGTCGGCTGGGAAGGAGGTGGCAGCGCCGACCAGCGCTAGCCGGTTGATGCGGTGGGGCCAGCGGTGCGCGAACTCATAGGCGATCGAGCCGCCGTACGACACCCCCAGCAGGTTGACGCGCGAGACGTCGAGCTCGTCAAGGAGATGGCTCAGGCAGTCGGCGAGAAAATCGAAGCCATAGTCGCTGGACAGGTCGTCTGCGGACCCGGATCCTGGAAGATCCGCCAGGATCATATCCCCGAGGGGCCGGAGAAGATGCTCGATTCGAGGCATGGCATACATGCCCTGGAAGGCCCCGCTGATGAGGACGAGTGGAACGGGCTGGGGAGCTGGCCGGTGTTTCAGATAACGGTACGTGTATTTGATACCCTGCCAGGTGAGCGTGTCGGCAGTTCCCGCGTTGGGGCTGTCGAGTAGCGCAGCGATGGCGCTAATGGTACGGGTACGCAACACATCAGCCCACCGAAGATCTCGGGCCAGCTCTTGACATATCAGCTGATGCATTTGGGCCATCTGTAAAGAGGTGCCTCCCAACTCGAAGAAGTCGTCGTTGCGCTGGATCTTCCGCTGGCCGAGCACATCGCGCCATACCGAGGCGATCCGCCGCTCGATGTCTGATTGCGGCTCCGTCGCGCCCTCAGGCGTCTGAACCCCTTCCATCACCTCGCACGATGTCGGGGTCCCATACCGGTCCAACAGGCGGATCGGTGCCAGGACGCGGACGATCTGATCGACTCCATTCAGCTCGTCGATGCGGGCGACGATCTTGCGTGTCGGCAGTGGCGGGCCTGCCATGTAGCGCCCGGTCGTCCGTCCGTCCGGATCAAGACCGACCAGGACGAAAGGCTGAGGGCCGGCGGCAGCAACAGAAAGAGAAGTCAGTGCCTGGTGCGAGGTCATTATCTGATAGCCGCGTCGCGGTGCCTGCCCGGTGAGCGCTATTCCCTGGCTGATGCCTGTTTCGTGCCACACGCTCCACCCGATGCTCCGGCAGCAGGAGCTCGCGCCAGCCTGTACGGCTTCGGTGTGCAGGTGATCGGCGAACGCGTCCAGAGCGGCATTGGCTGCCGCGTACGGGCCCTGCATCACGGCACCGAAGTACCCCGTGGCCGAGGAGAACAGGATCAAGGGAGTCTCTGGGCGGTCCTCGAGGACCTTATGCAGATTCCATGCTCCGCAGATCTTCGGCTCCATCGCGGCCAGGAGCTGATCAGCGGAGCACGCCAGGAGTGATTGCTCGGTGTAATGGCTGGCGAGGTGGACAACGCCGGCCACTTTCGTCTTCCAGTGCTCCTCGGCCTGATCGATGCATTCGCGCACCCGGTACTCATCGGTGACGTCTGCCACCGCGTACCTGACGTCGGCGCTCAGCGTACGCAGCTCTTTGAGCGCCACGTTGGCGCCGGTGTCCGAGCCGTGCACACGACTGCGGCCAAGGAGGAGGACCTTCGCGCCATAGTGGATGAGCAGATGGCGAGCGATCTCAACGCCAATACCTCCCAAGCCACCGACCAGCACGTAGAGGCCACCGCTGGCAAACTGGCGGACGCGGACGGTCTCCTCGGCCCGGTGGACTGGAACCAGCCGTGGCACCAGTCTGTGACCGGCACGGTAAGCAGTGTCCGGATCAGCGGTGTCGCCGTCGATTTCGTCGACGATGCGTTGTGCGTTGCCGTCCCGCTCGCCGATCTCCAGATCTAGATGGTGGCAACGTAGCCAAGGGATTTCTTGAGCGGCTGTCTTCAGCAAGTTGCGCAGGGGCGCGCGGGTGAAGGTGACACGGTCGGTTTCCCCGACGCGTTGTGTGCAGGCGCCGACCACACGCAATGAAACTGGTGAGTCCCAGGCGGCCGCCTCCATAGCGGTCAAGAGATGGATCAGCCAGCCGGTACCCGCTCGGCAGCTCGTACGGATCGTCTGGGTGTTCGGGAACTGTACGTGAGCAGCGTAGTCGGACAGGTGCAGGATGTGATCGGGGCACGCTCGTTTATCAGTGATCGCGCGCACTAGCAAGAGGTAGTGCTCAGCGTTGCCGGGATCGATAACGAACGCATCGTTGGCGACTCGTCGGAAGGCAGCACCGGTGTCCTGGCGCACTGACACACATGATTGGCCGCGCCCTCGCAGGAGGCCGCAGAGTTCATCACCAAGACCGAGGCTATCCAGGAAAACGAGAACCGGACCGGACTCCTGGCCGGGAAGGCGACGGGCGACCGACGGGCTCCACACCGGGCGGTAGAACCAGGCGGGTAATTCAGTAGTCCGCTCGGTACCCGCAGCGGACTCCGAATAGCCGAGTAGTCTTCGTCCGTACTGCTCGCTGAATCTACTGCGCTGAATCTTGCCGAGGCCGGTCTTGGGAATGTCCGCGCGGCCGACCGGAACCAGGTGATCCGGGTTCACCCCCACCTCCCGGAGGATTTTCGAACGTACCCGACGCAGAGCCTCCCGTTCTTCGATACCCGGTAGCAGGTGGAAGAAGACGGCGATTTGATCTGTATCAGCGCCCTCCTGACGTACGGCACAGGCAGCGGTGTAGGACCGGTCGATGAATGGCAGCTCCTCCACCACGGACTCGATCTCATGGCTGGCGTAATTCGCGCCGTTGACAATGATGACGTCCTTAGCTCGCCCAGTGAGCGTCAAACAACCATTTTTGAGCAACCCGAGATCTCCGGTGTTGAACCAGCCGTCGGTCGTGAAGACCTCAGCGTTGGCTTCAGCGTTCTCATAGTATCCCGCAGTCACCATCGCACCTTGGACATGAAGACGCCCGATCTTCCCCTCGGGAAGGATGCTGTTATTTTCATCGACGACGCGCAATCGAATCCCGGCGATCGGCCGACCGACCTCTACAAAAGAATCGTTGTCACTTGACGTCGTCGCCGAAAAACGCTCTGAGTGGACCACCGCGGATGACGTCTCGGCCATTCCCCACACCGGCCACATCGCGGAGGCGGGCAAACCCGCTGGCTCCAGCATCCGAAGGAAACGACGGGCGCAGCGGGCGGAAATAGCCTCACCGCCGTTGAGGATCGCCCGGACACAAGAGAGGTCCCACCGGTATCCGTCCTCGCCAAGCCGATCCAGCCGGTCCGTCACGAGACCGAACGCAAAGTTCGGCGCCCAGCTGACACTGACTTGATAACGATTCAGCAAATCCAGCCAACGCAATGGATCGCCCAGTACATAATGCGTGGGGACATGGACCTGCGAGCAGCCCGCATGGAGACTCAGCGAGTGAAGCATGACCACGCTACCGACATGGTCCAACGGCATCCAGTTGAGGACCACATCCCTCTCACCCAAGGACAGGCGTCGCGCCGATCCGAGAACCTGGGTGATCAGCGCACGATGCTGCTGCACCACAATCTTGGGCATCCCGGTGCTACCGGAAGTGAGAAACATCACCGCGACGTCATCGGGGGAACCCGCCCCGTACGGTTGCATGGGCTCGTTCGCAAGAAGATCCTCCAGGCATGCGGTTCGAAGGGCGCCCCAACCTCGGGCATCCGCGAATTCGCGCAGTGCGCTCTGGTGAGAAGCCACGGTGAGAATCGGTGGCCGGTGCAGGGCGCGCCAGGCCGCCTCCACCTTGCGACAACCTGGAATCCCGTCGGCATAGTCCGCAGGAACGGCCGCCAGAGCCGGCACGTACCCACCGAGTAGGCAACCCCACAAGCCGGTAAAGAACTGGTGACTCGAGTCGAGCTGTAACAGGACTGTGGCGCCGGGAGTCAACCCGAGAAAGCTTAAACCCTGCGCGACCCTGCATGCGTCGGCGACCAGGTCCCGATACGTCTGTGATTGCTCAGCCAGCTCGGCGTCAACATGGATAATAGCGTGGTCGCCGCAATGGTCGGCAGCGCACAATAATAGATCCACCATAGTCTGCGGAACATGTTCATCTGTTGGACCGCCATCGATATAAGAAAACGCAGCAGCCGGGACGCCGTTGCCCGGCCCCGATGGGCCACCCTCCTCGTCGCGACAGGTTTCTCCTGATCTAGACGGTTCGAGTGCTGGGGCTTCATCCACGACCTGGATCATGCCTTGAGCGCCTCTGGCTGTGGCGATACCTACCTGGAGCCGATCTGGGCCGAAACTACTATCGATCGTGCGCTGCCAAGCGTTCACCAATTCATCATCGAGCACCGCGGCGCCGACGGCATCAAAATCGGCGACGTCAAGGGCGGGGGGCAGAGCCCTGACTGTCACAAAAGAGAGGGATTGCGTCTCGACAGGTAGATGAAACCGCACGAAATCCCGCAGTGCTGCTTCATCGAACGTTCCGTCTGTAACTATATAGGCGACGGGCTCAGCCATGCCGTCACCCAGGCTCCGGAACGCGATGGAACAGTCATGGACCGTAGGATGCGACAGAATAGTTGAACGAATCATGCGCATCTCGGCTTCACGAGCATGGGCAAAATTTTTACCAGCTGAATGGTCGTACATCTCCGGTCCCTTCACGTAGACCGGGCGATGTCCGCCGCTCGGGTGATCGAGCTGGCCGGAAAGTCGGCGAAGAAGCTCTTTTGCGGGTGACTCCGCTCGGTTGGTGTGACAGGTCAAGTTTTTGCTCGGGTGGCGGCTGAGTCATCGGATACGGGTGCGGAGGTTTCAGAGCCGGGTGCCGGGTGTTTAGTGCCCAGACTCCGGGGTATGGCAGGGGGCTCGCGGCCGGCAGGGCTAGGGCTGTCGGAGCGCGCCGAGCGGGCCCGCGAGGAGGCCTTGGCCGCTGGCGCCCGACCTCGTCGACCGTGGACCAGTGGCGTGCAAGCCCTGACCCCCAGCGAGTTTCGAGTCGCGCGGCTGGCCACCCGCCCCATGGGCAACCGCGAGATCGCCCAAGCGCGGTTCATCACCACCAAGACGGTCAGCGATCACCGCTCAAGCGCCTACCGCAAACTCAACATCCAGAGCCGCGACCAGCTCGCCACAGTCATGAGCGCGGAGCAGATTGTGCCCTAGCCGGGACAGCCAACCACCCGAAGTGACGACACCCGCGTGATCATGCTGGGTTAGCCTGCAGCTGGTAGGGATGCGCAGACTTACACGATCGGGAGCGGAACCGACGTACTTACGGGGCATTGCTCGTCCTCTTTCCTGTGATTGCTGGCTTGAACCGGTAGTCGGAGAGGACCTTGAGATGCCAAGGCTGAGGGTGGCACGAAACATTGGCAATGGCGCGCTCTTGGAGCGCGGCGAGGAACTCACGCATATCCAGCAGACGATCGCGGCGCTGAAGCGCGGGCACGGGGGCGGGTTGCTGATCATCCAGGGTGTTGCCGGGATCGGCAAGAGCACCCTATTGCGGGCGGTGTGCGAGCAGGCCCGCGGGCCGGGAGTGCAGACGTTGACCGCGCGGGCCAGCGAGCTAGAACGCGATTTCGGCTTCGGTATCGTCCGCCAGCTCCTCGAGGCGCGGATGGTACGCGCGGCGGATTCTGAGCGGACTGAGTTGTTAAGCGGCGCGGCCGCACTGGCTGGCCCGGTTCTCGGCCTCGCAGGCAAAGGCGGGGATTCGTTTGCGGCGTTGCACGGGCTTTACTGGCTGGTCTCCAATCTAACGGTGAACGGGCCGGTGGTGCTGGCGGTCGATGATCTGCAGTGGGCTGACGAGCCATCGCTGCGGTGGCTGGCGTACCTCTGCCACCGGCTGGAAGGCCTTCCGGTGCTGGTCGCGGCCACCACCCGCGCACCTCGCCCCGGACACTGTCAGTTGCTGACCGAGCTACTCGCGACGGGGAGCGCGCAGATTTTGCGTCTTGGTCCGCTCAGCAACCCAGCGGTGGCCCGGCTGGTCCACGACGGGTTGGACGCTATGCCCGATGCCGCATTCGTGGCCGCGTGCGCGAGGGCCAGCGGAGGCAATCCGTTTGTTCTGCGCGAATTGATTCTTGATTTGGCTGCTGACGGTGTTGCACCGGTGGCGGCGCAAGCAACGGGTGTGGCCGAGCGAGTCCCCGGCCAAGTGGAACGAACGGTGCTGGCCCGTTTCCGCCGGCTGGATGAGGCGGCCATGCGGCTGGCGGAAGCGGTCGCGGTGTTAGGCGAGGGCACCGGGCTCCGCCTGGCTGCGGCGTTGGCGAACCTGGACATTGACACTGCCGCAGCAGCAGCAGATGCGTTGCTGACCGCTGAGCTGTTTGACGAGGGCCGGCCCTTGCAGTTCCTGCACCCGCTGGTGCGCTCGGCGGTGTATGAGCAGCTAGCGTCCGGTGCACGCGCCCGGGCGCACGCCCGTGCCGCGAGGCTGCTCATCCGGGAGGGCGCCGGATGTGAACAGGTCGGCGCGCAGTTGTTGTTGTGCGAGCCTGCGCGCGACGCGCAAGCCGTCCGGGCATTGCAAGCCGCCGCGGCCGCGGCGTTGGACCGCGGCGCACCCGAGACTGCGGTCACCTATCTGCGCCGAGCGCTGGCCGAGTCGCCTGCTGAGAATGACCGTACAGCGCTGTTGGGCGAGCTGGGCGGCGCAGAGCGGATCGCCCGCGATCCAGCCGCTGTGGTGCATCTTGAGCGGGCGTGGCACGGCTGCACCGACCCGGTAGCACGCGCTCGACTCGCCGACCAGCTAGCCAATGTGCTCTTATTCGCGGACGAAAGCGAGCGCAGTATGGCTGTGTTGCAGGCCGGTTTAGACGATCTCGACAACCGCGACCCGGACCTTGAGGTACGTTTGCGCGCCGCCAAGGCCGCTATGCAACTTCTCGTTGTTCGTCCGGCCGAGGTCCCTGAACTCACCCTTGAGCAACTACGTGACATGGCTTCGCGGAGCTGCCCCGCCAGCCGCTCGGCGCAGCTCGTCATGGCGTGCACCCTGGCTTTCCGTGGGGAGAGTTGCCATGAAGTGGCCGGATTGGTCGAGCGTGGCTGGGACGACGGGAAGTTTCTGGCTGAGGAGACCTGCGAGTCGATTCCGGCCCTGATGGCCGTCATAGCCCTGAACTTCATCGACGAGCTTGACCGCGTCCAGGCGTTGGTCGAGGCGATGCTGGTCGACGCCCAAGCACGCGGATCGGTGGTCGGCCTGGCTTCGGTCGCTCGACGCGGACTAGTCGCCCTGCGACGCGGCACGCTGGCCGAGGCCGAAGCCGACACGTGCGCCGCGCTGGAGCTGGCCACCGAACACAATCTGACCCTCGCCGTGCCTGTGTATGCCAGCTATCTGGGCCTGACGCTGCTCGAACGCGGAAAACTCGACCAGGCAGCTGTTGTCGTGGAAGGGATCACCCTTACCCCCCGCGCGGCGCCATCCATTGTGGCCACGTTTCTGGAGGCCCGGGGCCGGGTGCGGCTGGCCTGCGGCCGGCGCGCCCAAGCCATCACCGACCTGTACCACTGCGGGCGACTCGCTGACGGCATCCGGCTTTACAACCCCAACCTGTTGGCCTGGCGTTCGACGCTGGCGCTCGCGCTGGCGCCTGAACACCCACACGAAGCACGCGCGTTAGCCGGGGAAGAGCTGGAGCTGGCCCGCCGCGCCGGTTCTTCGCGCGCAATCGGCATCGCCCTACGGGTCTGCGGGCTCCTCACCGGAGGCAAGAACGGGATCGAGCTGCTCCAACAGTCCGTCGCCGCGCTGGAACACAGCCCTATGCGGCTGGAACTGGCCCACTCGCTGACTGAGCTGGGTGCCGCGCTGCGCCGTGCCGGGACACCCACCGCGGCACGCCAACCCTTGCGTCAAGCATTGGACTTAGCGGCCCGCTGCGGCGCCACGCCGCTGGCCGAACGCGCCCGCGAGGAGGCGCTGGCCACCGGTGCCCGCCCTCGCAAACCCTGGATCAGCGGCGTGCACGCCTTGACCCCCAGTGAGCTGCGGGTCGCCCGCCTCGCCGCCCAAGCTATGCGCAACCGCGACATCGCGCAAGCCTTGTTCATCACCACAAAAACCGTCAGCGACCACCTTTCCAATGCCTACCGCAAACTCAACATCGACAATCGCGACCAACTCGCCTCTGCCATGACCGCTGACCAGATCAGCCACTCGAGGTGAAGAGCACTGGAAAAGATTGAAGTCCTCGTATGATCATGCTGGGTCGCCACTGCAACTGATCGAGGGGTAGGGCCGGGCGCAGATCCGGCATTCGACGAAGCAACCTGCTGATGGCGATCTGTCCCTCGAGGCGGGCAAGCGTAGCGCCGAGGCAGAAGTGGATTCCCTTCCCGAATCCAAGATGATGATTGTCAGTTCTGGTGACGTCAAGCCAGTCGGCGCCGGTAAAGCGCGTCTCGTCACGGTTGGCCGAGGCCAGTACGACCACCACCTGATCGCCTTGCGCAATGGTCACGCCGTTGCACTCGATGTCGGTGCTGGCGTAGCGGATTGTCGATGTCTCTGAGGGGCCCGTGTAGCGCACCAGCTCCTCCATTGCGGAACCGATCAGCCGGGGATCCCGGATGAGCTTGCGGAGCTGGTCGGGATGGGCGAGCAAGGCATGCATCCCGTTGCCGATGAAGTTGACCGTGGTTTCATGCCCCGCAACGATTAGTACGAACACCGTGGCGAGCAGCTCATCCACACTGAGCGCGTCACCCTCCTCTCGGGCCCTGACAAGACCTGTGACCAGGTCGTCCCGCGGATCGGCACGTTTGCGCTCGCACAGCGCACGCAAGTAGTCGCTGAACTCAGAGAGTGCGGTTCGCCGCCACGCCGGGAGTGGTCCTCCCGTGGAGAATGGCTCGCCTGAGACGACGGCATTGGACCAGTTCCGGAACTGGGCGCTGTCAGCGGACGGTACGCCGAGCAGCTCAGAGATGACCATGATCGGTAACGGGAATGCGTAATCGTCAATCAGGTCCATTCGGCCGCCTTGCGCCACCGCGTCGAGCAGCTCGTCGGCGATCTGCTGGACGCGCGGGCGGAGTCGCTCGACCCGACGGGGAGAAAATGCTTTGCGCACCAGCGCGCGGAGCCGCGTGTGGTCCGGCGGATCAACGCTGATCATGCTTTTCGTTAACGGCCGGAGCTCCTCAGAAAGGTCGTCGAACGGCCGAGTTTTCACCAGGCGTGGATCGCACAGCACTCGTTCTGCATCATCGTAACGGGTGATCAGCCAGCGCCGCCGACCGCTGGGCAGGGTGACACAGTGGACGGGCTGGGTGGCGCGTAGCAGCGCGTAGGCCCGGTATGAATCGGATGTTCCGGCGGGACCAACCGGATCCCCTACTAAAGGCTGCGCCATCGCACTGTCCCTTTCGACGTTGTCTGCTCGATCCTCCATAACCAACACAAGTGTTTCGTTCTCGCCATGCTGGCGCACCGGACGAGGTGACCGAGGTTTTGCCCGGAGACGCCGGATGTTTGGACCTAGACTTCTCGCATGGCAGGGGGCGCGTCGCCGTCGGGGACAGGTCTGTTGGAGCGCGAGTCGGAACTTGCGCGCATCGAGCAAACCGTCGCTGCCGTAGAACGCGGGCACGGGGGTGTGCTGGTTATCCAGTGTGCTGCCGGGATCGGTAAGAGCGCCCTGTTGCGGGCGGTGTGCGAGCAGGCAACCGATCAGGGGTTGCGGACGTTGACCGCCCGGGCCAGTGAGCTCGAGCGCGATTTCGGATTTCGGCGTGGTTCGCGAGCTGCTGGAGGCACGGATCGTCCGTACCGGCGAGCCCGAGCGCGCTGAGTTACTGGCAGGCGATCACCTCTTCATGCGCGCGAGCTTCCCGCCACGCTCCAACAGCCCTCTTGCCGCCGGCCGCCTGCCCC
>DASYMC010000378.1:0-3341 GCA_036009255.1 Pseudonocardiaceae bacterium | reverse complement strand
CGTAAGGTTCGTGGCCGCCCGTTCATTGCTTTAAGTAGCCACGAACGTTGGTGAAGACCAGGTACAGGGGACCCCATAGGCCCGGCCGCGGTTAACGCCGGACTGCAGCGCGATTAGTTCTCGGAGAAGGGCTGTGCGAGTAGCCTCTCCTCGTCGAGCACCTGCTGGCGGATTGCGGAACCCAGGGGCACTTGTCATGTCAGCACGCTGGATCTGGGGCCCTACCAGGGGATTTCCGGCGTGGCACCGGCTCCCGGGGCGGGTTGGCACGCGGCAGTGGGAATCATCTGGGTGGTCAGGGCGGCGGACATGACAGCGTATCTGGAGGTGTGGAAGCCCTCAGGCATCGAGTTGGTGCCGCTGGAGACAGACCGGGTGACGATCGGCCGCAACGGCAGCAACAACGTGCTCCTTACGCATGACAAGGCGGTCTCGAGCTTGCATGCGGTGCTGGAGCCGGTCGGTGGAGGCTGGTGCGTGCAGGACCTCGGCAGCCGCAACGGCACGTTCGTGCGAGGGGAGCGCATCCTGGGGATGCGTGCTCTGCGGCACGGCGATGACCTTACGGTAGGGCGCACGAAACTGGTGTTTCGTGCGGTGGAGCCGGCAGGGACGACGCGAACCGAGGGGGCGGCGCCGGCGCCGGAGCTGACCCGTCGCGAGCGTGATGTGCTGCACGCGCTGTGTCGGCCCCTGTTCGGCGGTCGGGTGTTCACCGAGGCGGCGTCGCTCCGCGAGATCGCCACCGCGCTAGTGGTCACCGAGGCCGCGGTGCAGCAGCACCTGCTGCGGCTCTATGACAAATTCGGCATCGCCCCCGGCACGGGCAGCCGCCGAGGCCAGCTAGCCAACGAAGCCGTGCGCCGCGGTGCGGTCACCCTCGCCGATCTGCGGGATTCATCGTCATGACCACCACCGGATCGCTGCCGCCCGGAACCACGATCGGGTCGTTCACGGTGGAAGCGCTGATCGGTCGGGGCGGGATGGGCGAGGTCTACCGGGCGGTCCACCGCGACCTTGGGCGCCTGGTGGCGCTGAAACTGCTCCATCCGGTGCTGGCTACGCAGGAGGAGTTCACTGGCCGGTTCCTCCGCGAAGCCCGGATGATGCAGAGCCTGGACCATCCCGGCATCGTCACGGTGTTCGACACCGGGGACGTCGACGGACGGCTCTATCTGGCGATGCGGCTGATTGCCGGGATCAGCCTCAAGGACCTCCTCGCCCAGGGTCGGCTGCCGCCGGGAGAGATCCTCCGGATCCTTGAGCAGCTCGCCGAGGCCTTGGACTACGCGCACAGCCGCGGGGTGATTCACCGCGACATCAAGCCGTCGAACATCCTGATTGACTCCGAGGGCCGGCCGGTGCTCGTGGACTTCGGTCTGGCCAAGGCGCTCGGCGACACCTCGGTGACGGTGAGCAGCCAGTATCTGGGAACGCCGACGTACATGGCGCCCGAACAGGCCTCCGGGGAGCCGGTCGGTCACCGGGCCGACCTGTACTCCCTGGCGTGTGTGGCCTTCGAGATGCTGACCGGCACCCCGCCCTACACCGAGCAGGACTCCCTGGCGCTGCTGCTGGCCCACGGGACCCAGCCGGTGCCGCGCGCCACCGAACGAGATCCGCAGGTTCCGAAGGGAGTCGATGCGGTCTTTCGGCGTGCGCTGGCGAAGTCACCTACCCAGCGGTACCCGTCTGCCGGCGCATTCGTCGACGGGCTGGAGACCGCGCTCGCGGCCGACCCCGCTTTCACTCGGGCAACCCGCCCCGGTCTGAGCCGGCGCACCTTTCTGCTGGCCGGCCTGGGCTCGGCAGCAGTGCTTGCGGCCGGCGGCACCATCGTGGTCCGGACCATCGCCGCGCCCAGCCCGCATGCGTCGCCGGGTCCGGCCCCCGGTCCCGCAGTGACCCGGGTCTCCGCCGGTCATCTTCATAACCTGGCGCTGCTTGTCGACGGCACCGTCAAGGCCTGGGGCTTTAACGACGTGGGTCAGCTGGGCGACGGCCCCGTCGGAGCGCACCAGTCCACCCCGCTGCTGCTGCCCGGTCTGACCGATGTCACCACCGTCGACGCCGGTGACTGGCACAGCATGGCGCTGCTGAAAGACGGCACCGCCAGGATCTGGGGGGACAACCAGTTCGGCGAGCTCGGCGACGGCAGCACCACCAACCACCTCACCCCGACAGCGGTTCCTAACCTCACCGGAGTGATCGCGATCGCCGTCGGCGGCTTCCTCGGCAACGACGGCCGCAGCGAGCAGGCCCAGTTCGCGCACACCCTGGTGCTGCTTGCCGACAGCACTGTCATGGCCTGGGGCAGCAACAGCGACGGCCAGCTCGGCGACGGCACCACCACCACTCACCTCGCACCGGTGGCGGTCCCCGGCCTCAGCGGGGTCAGCGCCATTGCCGCCGGCGGCAACCACAGCCTGGCCCTGCTCAGCGACGGCACGGTCATGGCCTGGGGCGACAACGGCCTCCGCGGACTCACCGGCCAAGGCAGACCGGACCGGATCTCTCACCCCACCCCGGTCCTCATACCGGGACTCAGCGATGTCACTGCGATCTCCGCCGGCAACTTTCACAGCCTGGCCCTGCTCAAAGATGGGACCGTCCGGGCCTGGGGCTGGAACGCCCACGGTCAGCTGGGCGACACCACGACGGACGACCGCCCGACCCCGGTCTCGGTGTTCGGGCTGGCTGACATCACCGCCATCGCCGCCGGCGACCGCTTCAGCCTCGCCCTACGCGCCAACGGCAAGCCCACAGCCTGGGGAGCCAGCGAACACGGCCAGCGCGGCGATGGCACCTTCAACGAGCAACACGCTCCCGTCGACGTGCTCAACCTCACCGACGTGACGGCCGTATCAACGTGCGTCCAGCACTGCCTCACGCTGCGCAAAGACGGCACGGTCATGGCCTGGGGCCTGAACGGCGACCGTCAGTTGGGCGACGGCACCGCGGACGACCAGGCCGCTCCAGTGAAGGTTTCCGGCTTCAGCCGCTGAGGATCGAGGTTCTGACTCAACCCGGATCCACCGTTGATCAGGGCAGCTTGGTGCTGACCGATTCGTGATCTTGCGGTGCGGTTGAGAGGCCGTGTGCCAACAACGGCGCTGCAAGCCAACCTTACAGCGGTATAAGAAACGCCTTGCACGCACCTAGCCAAATTACCCTATTGGGCGGAGTGCCGCCACGAGCAAGCGCAGGCGATGCTACCGGGTGTCAAGGAAACCCCGGAGCGCTAGCGCTCCAATGAATCGGAGGCACCTCATGTCCGGACCGTCAATGAAGTCCCGGCTGGGCCAACGGCTTACCATTGCAACAACCGGCGCCCTCCTCCT
>DASYMC010000377.1:0-3287 GCA_036009255.1 Pseudonocardiaceae bacterium | reverse complement strand
GCAGTATTCGCTTTGCGCGCCGCACAGCAACCCCCTGTCAGCGATCTACCAGCCATACACAGCATTGAGTAGGACAGTGAAAGTCTAGGGATTCCTCGACTATGACGTCGAGATCCGCAAGATGCTCGCTGGACCGATGATCCATGCGGTTCAGCCGCGAGGAGAGTACATGATCATGGCTACTCCGAGCAGGCAGGTCGCTGCTCCGAGATAGTCCCACCGATCGGGATGGAATTTGTCCACGAGCATGCCCCAGGCCAGCGAGCCCACCACGAAAATCCCGCCATACGCGGCCAGGATCCGGCCGAAATGCGGGTCGGACTGGAAGGTGGCGACGAACCCGTAGATTCCCAAAGCAAGAACGCCGGTGGCGATCCATCCCAGGCCGCGGTGTTCCCGCCAGCCCTGCCAGACCAGCCACGCACCGCCGATCTCAGCCAGTGCGGCAAGGGCGAACAGCACCAGCGACCGGATGATGTTCAACGGCGGTCACGACCTCCTAACGACCCCGATATGTCTCCATCACCGGGGAGGAGGCCAACGCGGGGGCGACGTCGGGGGGGAGGGAATTCACCGGCCACCAGGCTAGGTCGGCGGATTCGGGGCTGCGGATGGGGACGGCGTCAGGCGGGGCGTGCACGAGGAAGCGGACATCGAAATGGCGGGTAGGCAGGCCCAGGGAGCACGTGATCGGATGCACGTCGAGGTGCAGCGGCAGTGGGTCGATCTGCAGGTCATCGATGCCGGATTCCTCGGTTGCCTCCCGCAGCGCCGCGGCGACGAGTCCAGTGTCACTGTCCTCGCAGTGCCCACCGAGTTGCAGCCAGCGCCCGACCCGAGGATGCAGGGTGAGCAGGACATGGGTGCGGTCGTGCGACAGCACCACTGCCGAGGCGGTCAGGTGCCCGGCTACGCAGGACCGGGCGCAGGCATCCGGGCGGGCCGCCAGGAACCCGAGAAATGCGTGGCGTAGCGCGCCCTGCTCGCCATCACGAGGTTCCCAGTCCTGGAGGGTCCGCACCGCATCGGCATGTACGGTGGCATGAGGAGTGGTGATCATCGCGGAGATTATCGCAGCACCAATCCATCATCGGGATCACCCGGTGGGCGTGGTTGTAGGGGCTCGACGGGGTGGCCGATGGCGATCGCGCCGAGCGGGCGCCAATCTGGCGGCAGCGCCAGCTCAGCGCGAACCAGATCCGGGCAGAACAGCGTCGAGCCGACCCAACAGGACCCCAGCCCCACGACGGCCAGTGCCACCAGCAGACCCTGCACCGCCGCACCAGCGGCGACGGTGAACATTGTTTCTTCGGCGGCCCGCCGGCGCGAGTCGGGGTAGGGGTGCGCGCCGTCCGGGACCGCCACCGGCACCAACACTTCCGGTGCGTCGTAGAGCAGAGTCCCGCGCTGCACCCGGCGCTCGATGAACTGTTCGGCGAGCCCGTCGCGGCGCAGGTCGGCCCGCCACACCAATGCCATCGCGTCGAGCAGCCGTCGCCGGAGGTGCTTCTCGGCCAGCCAGACGAACCGGACCGGCCGGGTGTGGTGTGGTGCCGGTGCCCGCAGCGCCATTCCCACCGCTCGCCGGATGAGCGCTGGATCCACCGGATCGGGACGGAATGAGCGCACCGATCGGCGCAGCAGCACCGCCTCCTCTCGACCGGCTGCCCGCCCTTGCTCGATTGCGTCGTCGGTGCCCAGCCGGAACAGATCCTCAGCCAGCGGGCGGATCAGATCGGCCGCGGTGCTGCCATCCGCACCTGGGGACAATCCACGCAGCACCGCCACCGGCACGCCGGCCAGCTTCCCCTTCACCAGGTCGGCACTGGCCGCGACCTCGTCGGCGACGGCCACCTCGGTCATCACCAGCTCGTTGCCATGCCGATCACGGGTGCCCGCGTAGCGGTGCAGCACACCCAGCCCGGCGGACCCGATCGCCGCATCGGTCTGTCCGATTCGCCACGCCCGGCCCATCGTGTCGGTGATCACTACGGCGACGTCGACGCCCAGCCTCGCGGCCAGCCCCGCTCGCAGCCGCGCTGCGCTCGCATCCGGGTCCAGCGGCAGCAGCGCGACCTCATCGGGCTCCACATTGGACGAATCCACGCCGGCCGCGGCCTGCACCAGGCCCAGCGCGTTCTCGGTGATCATGGTACGGCCGCGGCGGGCGAGCACTCGCCGGGCCTCGGCGGTCACCAGCTTGCGGCGCGCGGCGTCCCGCGCCGGCGGGTCGGCCGGCACCGTGATCAGCCGTCCCTCCGCTTTGGAGACCACCTTGCTGGTGACGACGACGATGTCGCCGTCGAGCAGCCACGGCGCCGAAGCGACCAGGGCGCCGATCAGATCGTCGCCGGGTCGGAACTCGGGCAGCCCCCGGACGGGCACTATACGAATCTCGCCCGGCGCGGCGTGATCGCCGGAAGTGTTCGCCTCGGCGGAGCTGTTCACAACGCGAGGTCCAGGGCCGCTCTGGACATCTCTGCGGTCGCGGCGATGTCCGTCATCAGCAGCGGGATCTCGCGGACTTGCACTCCGGGCACCGTCGCGTGATCTCCGGTGTGTACCAGCCACCCGTCGAGGATTCCACCTGCTCGCCGGGCCCCATAGTGCGCGGCCACCGCGCCTGCGTCACAGGGCACGCCGATGGCGCTCAGGCAGGCCTCGGCCATTCCGCGGACCGCCCTGCCGCCGACGATCGGAGACAGTCCGATCACCCGGGCGGCGCCGCTGCGCAGCGCGGCGCGGATTCCAGGTACAGCCAGCACGCTACCGATGGACACCACCGGATTGGACGGCGCGAGCAACACGGCATCCGCCTGAGTGATCGCCTCGAGCACGCCGGGGGCCGGCTCTGCATCATCGGCGCCAACCGGCACGAACTCGCTGACCGGTAGCTCCGCACGGTGCCGGATCCACCATTCCTGGAAATGCATCGCGCGAGGGCTCTGTGGATCGGCGACCACGACGTGGGTTTCGCAGCGATCGTCGGTGGCCGGCAACAGCCGAACCCCAGGGCGCCACCGATTGCACAGAGCCGCGGTGACCACGGACAGCGGGTAGCCGGCCCGCAGCATCCGGGTGCGGACCAAGTGCGTGGCCAGGTCGCGGTCACCCAGCCCGAACCAATCCGGGTCGGCACCATAACTGGTGAGTTCCGCTTTGACCACCCAGCTCTCACCGGCACGTCCCCAGCCACGCTCACCGTCGATCCCGCCCCCGAGGGTGTACATGCAGGTGTCCAGATCCGGGCAGATCCGCAGGTCATGTAACCAGATGTCGTCACCGGT
>DASYMC010000376.1:0-1500 GCA_036009255.1 Pseudonocardiaceae bacterium | reverse complement strand
GCCGGAGGGGTGGAACGACCCGGCGAGCTATCTCTGTCTGGTGATGCCCCTGCGCCTGGTGGATTGACGAGGCGAGCAACGAAGCAGCGTCGGACGGCCAGCGGGCACACCGTGTGGCCGAGGGTGTACGCAGGGTAGGGGTCTCCCGGTCGTGAGGTGAGGGCATGAACGCGCTTCAGACGCTCGCACAGGCCGCAGGGATCGCCTATGCGGCTGGGCTCAATCTCTACGCCACCGTCGGCATCGTCGGCCTGGCGGCGCGGCTGGGATGGATCGGTCCTTTGCCCGGCAGCCTTGCCGGGCTGAGCTCCTGGTGGGTGATCGTCGCCGCGCTCACGCTGATGGTCATCGAGTTCGCCGCGTCGCTCGTCCCGGCCGTGGCGTCTGCGTGGGACACGATCCATTCCCTGATCCGGCCCCCGGCGGCCGCGGCGCTGGCAGCGGCCACCGCATGGCACGGGGATCCGGCGTTCGTGTTGATCGCCGCGCTCGTGGGGGGGACGCTCGCCGTGACCACCCATACGACCAAGCTCGGCTTGCGCTACGCGGTGGACATGTCGCCGGAGCCGATCAGCAACGGGGTGACGAGCACGGCCGAGCTGGGGCTGGTGGCGACGATCTCGCTGCTGGTGTGGCAGCACCCGTATCTCACGCTGGCGTTCGCCCTGGCGGTGCTGTGCCTGCTGGTGGCGTTGGTGCGGCTGATCTGGCGGACGTTGCGGCAGGTGTTCGCCGGCCGGTGGGTGCCGCGCCACGGTTTTCTGCAGGATGCGCGGACGAGCGATCGGTTGGGGCGCCGCGAGGAGGATTGATGCGGGCGGTCGATGTGGCAAACAGGTACTTATATAATAAGTAGCTAATAACTACTAAAGTATAACAAACGGCCCTCGGCCGCGGGTGGGAAACGGCGAGGGGTGGGAAGTGGGAAGTGGGAAGTGGGAAGTGGATGCTGCCGGCCTGTAAGCCGGGTTCTGTCGAGTGTTGCCACTCGGACGGTCATTCCTCTGGGAGTGCGGTCGCCCGCACCCTCGAGCAGCCTACCCGCAGCGTCTTGATCGGGGCGGGCCACCCCTCGCTGCTTATTTGGCCTTGCTCCCGCTGGGGTTTGCCGAGCCACGACTGTTGCCAGCCATGCGGTGGGCTCTTACCCCACCGTTTCACCCTTGCCTGATCTCCGGCGAACCGGAGCCATCGGCGGTCTGCTTTCTGTTGCACTGTCCGTCGGTGCCTTGCGGCACCGCCCAGGCGTTACCTGGCAGCGCGCCCTCCGGAGCCCGGACTTTCCTCGAGCACTCGCGTGCCCGCGACCGTCCGGCCGACAGCATCCACCACGAAAGCTAATCACTCCAGCCCGGCCTCGCGCCGGGTGACGGCCGGATGACGGCCCGCCATAGCATGCCGGTGCATCGCGACCGGTACGACGCCGCGCCCCGCGAGTCAGGATCTTCGTGAAGGAGCTCCATCATGTCGCACGAGGGCAAGCCGAACGACCTCCCGCCA
>DASYMC010000375.1:0-21924 GCA_036009255.1 Pseudonocardiaceae bacterium | reverse complement strand
TATGGCGGCACCGGACTGGGGCTGTCGATCAGCCGCCAGTTGACCCAGTTGCTCGGCGGGGAGCTGACGGTCCGCAGTGAACCCGGGGTGGGCAGCGTGTTCACGCTGTTCCTGCCCGAAGCCGCCACGCTGGCCCCGCCGGCGGTTCCCGGCACCTCCACGCGGGACATCCCCCCCGGTGATCTCGCCCCACCGGAGCTGGTCACGACCGCCAGGTCGCTACCGCAGCTGCACTCGGCGCGTGATAACGCGCCACCACGCTTCCACGGGGAGAAGATCCTGATCGTTGACGACGATCTACGCAACGTCTTCGCGCTGACCAGCATGCTCGAGGCTCACGGTCTGCATGTGGTCTTCGCCGACAACGGAGTGGCCGGAGTCCGCGCGCTGGAGCGTAACGAGGACATTGCACTGGTTCTGATGGACGTGATGATGCCTGAACTGGACGGTAACGCGACGATGACCGCGATCCGCAGCCTGCATCGCTACGCCGACCTGCCCATCATCGCGGTCACCGCGAAGGCGATGAAGGAGGACCGGGCGAAAAGCCTGGCGTCCGGGGCGAACGACTACGTCACCAAGCCGGTGGATACCGATCTGCTCCTGGGACTGATCAACGCACATCTTTCCACCTCGTCGGAGTCCGAGGCCTCCCAAGCCACCAGCCCGCTGTAGCCGGATCGCGGCACCCGCAGGTGTACCGCCGTGATCCATCTGGGGGACAGGTTCCGTCGCAGTCTGTATTGGCATGGACGCAGCCCGTACCCTAGTGCGTGTGATCACTCAGGGCGACACGCCAGAGCGTTTCGTCGCGACGCTCGCCGAGCGCCCGACCCAGGAGGAAGGCGCGCGGTACTCCCGCGCGTTCCGCACCTTCACGAGGGCTCCAACTCATCAGTTCCCGGATCTGGCAGACTACGCAACGGGCACGAAGCGCGCGGCCGCAGCTCCACACCGCCCGTATCTACTCCAGACGTGACGGCAGGAGATGATGACTGTGCCTTCATGTGTCATCGGCCTTGACACGACGGGCGTGTTGGCGCCTTCACAACTCGACCGCAAGCGACCGCCGCCCTAGGTCGCTACAACTGGCACCAAGCACGGCCGTAGCACTACGCACAGTCCGACCAGGGCAAGGGAATAGAAGGGGAATCCGATGGCAGCGCCGAACATAGGACATTCGATCGTCAGGGTCGTCAACTTCTTTGTGGTGGTAATTCTAGTTCTCATTCTCCTGAACCTGCTGGGTGCCCCCATCTCGAACGCGCTGCCGAGCGCTGCGCAGAACTTCAGCAACATGATCTACGCGCTATGGGATGGAGTCAAGGGCCTCGTTCCGCATGATTACTACACCTATCATCCTCGTTCCCCATGATTACTACACCTATCATCCTGAGCCCTCGCCTGTGCGACCCGCGCTGGTGAGCCCGTAGCTGGACGTGGTGCCCCCGCCTGCGAGATCACGCTGACAGCGCGAGCAAAGCGACGACGAGGACAGCCGCATAGGCTGCGTTGATTATGAATAGGTGCCGATCGCCGGCGCGTCGCGGTAGCCCTGTAACCACAGCCACAAACGGATCAAACCCATGGCAGCTCGCGTTGGTGGCTGATCCCATGCCGCGGTTGGTCCTTCTGTAATGAACTGCTGCACATCCGCCGAGCACCGCTCGAGCCAATGTCGGACGACATGTTGCTGGCTGGCCTCGCCACCGGTGACTCGCACCTGGCGCTGGCGGTCGTGCGCCAGTCTCAGCGAACGGCGTTCGATGTGGCGCTCGCGGTGATCGGCGATCTCAGGCTCGCGGCTGCTGGCTGTGCAACGATCTTGCCGCGGAACTGACCCTCGGTGTGCTCCCCGGTGGGGAACCGCCCACGGGATCCAAACGTCGAGTGCTGACCGCGCGGGAGCCCGCAGCTCCGCCTGCTGACGGTGGTGGGTTCCGGCCGCTGCCATGTTGATCATGCTCCCGCTAGCCGGTAGGGGTGGACCCTCAGCCGGCGACCGTCAGAGTACGGCGGCTTCAGATCGGCGGGCTCCGCGGCCGTGCTGTTCGCGCCGCTCGTCACCAAGGGACAGAAAGTTAGGACAGGTACACATCTATCCGGGTCACCCGTCGTGATCTACTTTCGCTCGGATGACGACGTTGCCTCGGTCAGCAGCACGGTGCGTCGCGAGCTGATCCGCGGAGATGGCTCAGCGGTGCCGATCGGCACACTCTGGCTCGATAAGGCTACGGGGGTGAGGAGGGCCCGTCATCGTCAACCGTGACTCGCTAGCCACCGCCAGAATCGTCGACAACCGCGGCGCTACCTTCGCCACCGTCCGCTTCTCCAGCTGAAGCGCAGTGCAAGCTCATCGAAAATCGATGTATCAGAACGGCCTGGCAACATCTATTCTGTGCGGGGACCACCGCTTACCAGCTCGGGGGTCAAGATGTCTACATGGCGCGCATCGCTGATCTGTTCGGCGCTGCTGAGCACAATAGTGATCTCTTGCGGTGGTCCACCGGTATACGTGGTCGCCCCCGCACCAGCTCCCGCGGCACAGGGCGGGCTTCAGGAGGCTCCACTCCAGCCGGCTCCGGCGGCTCCGCCGCCGCAAGTGCAGGTGGTGCCCTTAGCGCCGGCACCAGCGGCCCCACCTCCGCCCGTGGCCGCGCCCCTACCGAAACCACCCCAGCCCTTGCCGGCCCCCGCGCCATTACGTCCCGGGGGCGCTAGCCGACTGGTCGATGGAGCCGATGCCGGCACCGTGAGCGGTTGGTGGAAGGAAATGCAAGGACACTGCAAGCGTGAAACCGGCAACTCGAAGTGCGTGAGTTACAAAGTTCAGTATCAGACCGAATCCGGCGAGACGAGATCGGATGGCCCCAAATCAAAATACAACGACTGCACAATCAATAAAGAGAATGTCCGCCCAAAGGCAGCCGCAACCTCCGATGAAAAAATAAATTCCGGCATCATCGTCACGCTAGATATCGACCCCTCTTCATGTCTAGATAACCAGCAGAACCAGAACAATGAAGCACCACTCCCGCAATAGCGCTCATGGGGAAAAGGGTCATCGCCGGGGCAGTGCGAGAGGACGGTTTCCCGGAACCGTCCTCAGAAAAGGCGTCGTCCAAGGCAGGTTTATCTGATTCACTGCCACCAGACTCCCAAACGTCCAGGGCCGACGACGCCTCTGGCAGCAGGATCGCCGAGGACCCTGCATCCAGCACCGCCACCGTAGGTGCTCCACTCGATGCGGCTACTGCGCTGCCCCAAGCGCTAAAGATCACCGGAGCAGTGGTCGCCCCCTCCTCACTTCTCACGGCATTGATGTTCTATTTCGGGAGACAGTGGGCTAACGGATTCTTTCGGTATTTCGGCGTGCACTTCACGGTCTTGGATTTCACGGTCCAGGACTACCTGATCCGGAGCGTTGATGGCCTGATCCTTCCACTGATAGCAGCCGCGGGGGCCACGCTGCTGGCTCTTTGGATCTATCAACTGCCGCTGGAAGCGCTGCCTGCACGAACCCAACGGATCGCGTTACGCCTGCTAATGCCTCCCATCACCATTGCCGGGTTGGCGCTGGTGAGTCTGGCGCTGGCCGATGTCTGGTCGCCCGTACTCCCGGCAACCTTTCCGGAAGGCCGTGGGCTCAGCTTCTCAATAGGAGTCTTGCTGCTTGCGTATGCCGCCCGGCTGATGCGACTACTCGCGGCACAGCGCAGGCCAGGGCAGGTACGACGTCGCGTGTCTGCAGCGGTGGCCGTGGGCCAGGCGGGGGCTTTGTTCATCCTGGTGAGCGTGGGACTGTTCTGGGCGGTCGGGGACTACGCAAATCTCGTCGGAATGGGACGTGCGCAAGGCGTTGAGGCATCGTTGCCCGGCTATCCGGATGTGGTCCTATACAGCGAGAAGAGTCTCAGTATGCAAGGCCCCGGCGTTCGAGAGATAGGATGCCAATACCCTGAGGCGGCCTACCGGTTCCGCTACGAAACACTCAAGCTCGTGCTGCAGTCGGGGGACCAGTATCTCCTCCTCCCATCCGGTTGGACACACTTTAACGGCGCCGCCATTGTGCTGCCACGCAGCCAATCGCTGCGGCTGGAATTTAGTCCGCCGGGCCAGGTGCGCAACCCCACCTGTTGAGCGCGTTCCGCCTACTGAGTCTGTCTGTCATCGCTTGCGGCGGGCCTGGACACAGGCGAGGTCGGCGAATGAGCCCTTCAGCCGTTGCTGCAGGAAGGCGAAAAGGTTCTTCGCAGCAGCCGGATCCGGGGACGGGGCACCCATGGTGAGCGGCCGATCAAGGCGTAACCGTGCTGTGGCGACGGTCGCGAGGTTGCGGCAGTAATTCAGGGCGGTATCGACCGCAGGATCCAACGGAGGCTGGTTGACCCCGGCCCGATACAGGTTCGTCTTGGCCACGCTTCGCCGACCGTTGACCTGCGCCATCGGGTCATTGGGCGGGATCAGCGCCACCGGCGTCGTCTTGGTGGCCGCAGCCTGCAGCTCGTTCAGCGCCAACGACGATGCCGGCGTCCCGCCAGTGGTCAGGTCGGGTGCAGTGAACGGGGTACAGCCCAGCGCCGGATTGATGAACCCCGTCAGCAACCCATTGTCGCTGGCGTTCTTCAGGACGGTGCGCGCCCGCAGACCCGCGATGTTCGCCGGGGTGTCCTGCGCGGTGCGTCCACCGGCCAACGCCAAGTAACGGGTGGTGAGGTTGTCACTCTGGTCTTGATCAACTACCGAGAAGTCGCGGGTGGTCGGGCAGGGCTGGCCGTCCCGGGCCATGCCGACCGGTGGCACCTTCAGCTTGCCGGCACGAATCGCCGCGTTGGCCGCGCGGAAGAACTCCGGTGCACCGCAGTAGGCGAATTGCCCGAACGGCGAGCCGGGCAATCCATTGACGCATCCTCCGGTCGCACCACGGAGAGTCAAGGTGGTGCCTTGGAAGCCGAACCACAGCCCGACCACCGAACCTGCGGGCAGCTTCGGCATGACGGGCAGCGCCCCTGGCTGGGTACCGCGGTCGATGACCAGCGGCCGGTAGATCGACAACGCGCCCGTTGCCGGCTCGATGATCGTGGCCTCGACGAACGCCGACTGGTTGACGTTGGCCTCACGGCATTGGCCTTGGCGACGGTTCGTCGCGACCAGCTGGTACGGCGTGGCCAGACCCTGCGCGGTGAGTGGCGCATCCGGGACGATCAGCGTGCAGTTCGGGTTGGGGTTTTTGCCGCCGCCACCGTCCGGCGCCTCCTTCAACGCGCCGTGTCGCTCGTTGTTTCGCCCACGGCGAGCCGGGTCAGGGTCCGGCTCTGGGTCGTCGGCTGCGGCGTCGTCTGGCCGAGTCACGGTGTGAGCCAGCACCGCGCTGCTCCCCAGCGCCGAAACGTTCACCGGGTCCAGGGCACCACCCGGTTCGGGGCCGGCCTGCGCCGGCCAGGGTGCGATCATCGCAATCGGTACCGCTGCAGCGACGGCACACAGGCGCCAGCGGACGGACCGTGGTGTGCGGGAAATCACCAACGCACCTTTCTCGAGTCAGTGTCGGCGGGGGGCAGTGGGCCATCGCTGGCCACCACCTTCAGCCAGTCCGCATATGCCGGCGCGCACAGCGCAGCGCACACTGGACCGGGAGGTGTACTGCCGGGACGTACCTGGTACGGACCGCCGGGCGTGGCGGCTTGGTCCTGGTAACCAGCCGTCGCCGTGGCGGAGATTACGACCCTGGGTTGCCAGCCGGTCTGGACCTGAGAGCTCCGAGCGCTGGAGGGCGCTCACAGGTGTGTTCCCGGCGACGAGGGGCCGTGCGTTACTCCGAACGCCGCAGGGATACCGCCATTTGCTGGACAACATCCTCAGGAAACCGCATGCCCGGCGCCGGTCGACCGCTGGCCGGAAGCAAAGCGCGCACTAAGCCGCAAGATGGCCGAACTGATCGCGGTCTGCATGCGAACGTTCCGCAGAGACACCGCGGAACGAGGGTCCCGCGGTCCTCGCGAATGCCGACAAGTGATCGCTACGCCGGATCGATCAGTGATCGTCTTCAGCGGCCTTCGGAGGGTCGCGCTCAGCGTGCCCGTGCTGATTTTCCGTGTACGATGGGCGACCATGGACTATGAGAGTCCCAGCTCAGGAAGGGGCCTATGAGCGCCTACAGCCTTCCCGACCTGCCGTATGGATACGACGCGCTCGAGCCCTACTTCGACGCGCGAACCATGGAGTTGCACCACACCGAGCACCATCGCTGGTATGTCGACCAGCTCAACGCAGCCCTGGACGCCAGCGCGACTCCACGCTCAGTGAGTGAACAGCCCGTCGACAACCTGCTGTGGAACATCGGCAAGGTGTCGGAAGAGACCCGCAACGCGGTGCGTAACTATGGTGGCGGACACGCGAACCACTCCCTCTTCTGGACGATCTTGAGCAAGGATGGTGGCGGAAAACCCTCAGGCCGCCTCGGCGAGAGCCTCACCGAGGAGTTCGGTTCCTTTACGGCATTTCGGGACCGGTTCACGGGTGTCGCAAACGTCCACCTTGGCAGTGGCTGGGCCTGGTTGGTACGGGTGCGCAACCGATTGGTCGTCTACAGCCTCCTCAATGAAGATTCTCCGCTGACCGCGGAAGAGACCCCCATCCTCGGCCTCGACCTGTGGGAGCACGCCTACTACCTGCGCTACCAGGCCGCGCGTGCCGAGTACATCGAGGCTTTTTGGAATGTAGTGAACTGGGAAGAGGTAGGCCGCCGGTTCGAGGAGGCAACGCGATCATAGTCTGCCATCGAATCGCCCACACGGATCGATGGAAAGTTTTCCATCGATCCGTTGACCAGTTGCATCGGAGAGGTGCGGAGACATGAGCGAAGAGCACGAGAACACAAATCCGACCGATAATCTGACCGGCGAGAGCCAACAAGCGCTCTCCGCGCTGCGCGGAATCTGGAAGGCGCAAGGTCAGACCAGCGCCGATCTCGACGAGGCATGTGGGAACACCACCTCGTGCAGGAACATGGACGCCGTCGGCTTCCACGGCCTGGAGGACGAAAGCGACAAGCCGTCGCAGTCAGTGGGTAACAACCTTCGTGCCGCGTGGAAGACTAAGCTCGAGCGTGAAGGCAAGCTGAACTCCGAGAGCGGCAGCGTGCGGGATCTCGTCTTCGGCTCGTCTGACCAGAAAGAGGAGCAGCGCTAGCTCGTTCGAGCGGCGACAAGAAGCAAAGGGAGGATGACGTTTCATGTTCGGACGTAAGAAGCCACAGGCCAGTGACCAACCCGCTGAGAAGATCACCGAATCGGACCGCACCACTTCGTACCGCGTAGGACAGGACGCTGCGCCCACGACCACAGGGGCATTGAGAACGACGTCCTATGTGAGTGCCATGCAGTACGACAGGCGCGGGTACGAGACGCTCAACTAAGACGCCACCGCGGGGATCTCACCTGGTGAAGGTCAGATCCCCAACGTGGCCGGCCTGTGCTGACAGATCCAGTACTGCTGCGGACGCCCTCATCACGAACCTGCTCGACCTCGCCGCTCAGCGGCCGCCAGCGTTGTCAAGGAGACCGCTCTATGAACTATCCGACTACCGTCAAAGAACTCACCGAAACGTTGCGCCGGGGCGACTACCTGGCGGACCGGGGCTTGGCGACGGCGGTGTTCGTGGCGATGTCCCTTCAACGCCCCATCCTCCTCGAAGGCGAGGTTGGCGTCGGCAAAACCGAACTTGCCAAGGTACTGTCCTCCGTATTCGGGCGTAAGCTGATCCGGCTGCAGTGTTACGAGGGCATCGACACCAACCAGGCCCTCTATGAGTGGGACTACGCCCGCCAGCTCCTCTACATCCGCGCCTTATCGGATCGCGACGTCAGCGGCGAAGAAGCTGTCGAAAAGCTATTCGGTCCGCGGTTCCTGCTCGAGCGTCCGCTGATGCAAGCCATTCAGGCGGGCGACCAAGCCGTGCTCTTGATCGACGAGGTCGACCGGGCCGATGACGAATTCGAAGCCTTCCTCTTGGAGGTGCTGTCCGACTTCCAGATCAGCATTCCAGAAGTAGGTACGATCAAGGCCGAGCATCCTCCTCTGGTGATCCTGACCTCCAACCGCACCCGGGACCTGCACGACGCCTTGAAACGACGCTGCATGTACCACTGGATCGGCTACCCGGATCCCGACCGCGAGGTCGACATCGTTACTGTTCAGGCGCCCGAGGTGTCCCAGGAATTGGCCCGTAAGGTAGTGGGCGCGGTCAATAAGCTCCGCGAAATGGATCTGGCCAAGCCGCCAGGCGTAGCCGAGACCATCGACTGGGCTCGCACGCTGTCGTTCCTGGGCGAAAGCTCTTTAAGCCCCAGTACCGCCGACGTCACTCTTGGTTCGATCATCAAAGATCGTGACGACTTGGAGCTCGTAAGAGACAACCTCAGCGAAGTGACATCCCATGCATAAGACACCACACGGATCCTGCTGAGACCAATGGCACGCAACCACAACGGCTTTGTCACGGTTCTTGTTGAATTCGGCCGCGCGCTGCGCTCCAAAGGGCTGTCGGTTGGATCGGGTGACATCCTGACTTATTGCGCTGCAATGGCTCCGCTGGATCCGACAGATCTTGTCGATCTGTATTGGGCCGGACGAACCACTATGATCGTTCGTCGCGAAGACCTGCCGGTTTACGATGAGGTGTTCAGGGCATTTTTCCTGGCCTCTGACAGCCCGGTTCAAAAGATGCTGAAGATTAAGGCGCAGGCCGCCGCCGAGGCTGAGGCCGCCTTCGACGTCCCAGCTACCGAGCCATCGGGCAAGGAGCAGGAGGAGGAAACACTTCTCGGCTTGATGGCCTCGAACATTGAGACCCTCAAGCACCGTTCCTTCGGCGAATGCTCCGATGACGAACTCGCGGCGATTCGACGTATCATGGCGCGCATCAAATTCACTCCGCCCAAACGACGCACCCGTCGCACCCGGACAGCCTCCGACGGGCGGAGGCCGGACATGCGCCGGACGATCCGTGAGTCGATGCGGACGAACGGCGAAATGGTGACGCTGTACTGGCGCCGGCGTCGCGTACGGCTTCGTCCGTTGATTCTCATTCTCGACGTCTCCGGATCCATGTCCGACTACTCTCGCGCTCTGCTTCAATTTGCCTATTCCGCCAAACGCGCCTCCCAGAAGGTCGAAGTGTTCTGCTTCGGCACTCGCCTCACCCAGGTAACCAAGCCGCTGCAGACGCGGAAACCGGACGAAGCGCTCGCCCGTGCCTCGGAGCTTGTGGTGGACTGGGAAGGCGGCACCCGGATCGGCGACGCGATCGACAAGTTCGTCCGCACATGGGGCCGTAGGGGTATGTGCCGCGGCGGGGTGGTCGTAATCTGCTCTGATGGACTCGATCGTGGCGACCCAGAGCTGCTTTCCGATTCCATGGAGCGGCTGTCGCGGTTGTGCCACAACATCGTGTGGATGAATCCCCACAAGGGCAACAACGCGGACTACCAACCTACGACGGTCGGAATGCTGGCAGCTGAGCCACACATCGACGTATTGTTGTCCGGCCACGACCTCAGCAGCCTCGAAGAACTCGCCACACTGCTTCCGAAGCTCGGCTAAGGGAGGCTGAAGCTATGTTGATGAGATGGAGCGTCGGCATCGAGGCCCAGGGCGACCGCATCATGAAGCTCGAAGAGGTCGTCGAGTTGGCTGATGCCGTCGCACCGCTCGACGGCATCGCAACCGGCATTGGAACAAACCGTTACGGCGCGCAGGTCGTCGTTTTCGCCGACGGGCGCGAAGAGGCCATCAACAAGGGTAAACAGCATTTCGCTGACGCCGTGCAGAAGGCGGGACTGCCCGTCTACCCGATCGTGAGAGTAGAAGCGATCAGCGAAGATGACGACAACGCAGACGACGACATGTGAACGTCGTCTTATATACTGAACAGACGCGCACCACGTCACCATAACATGAGGACAGCTCATATGATCACACAGGTCTGGACATGATCCGCCTCGGATCTCTCGCTGGCTATTCGTTCGAGGGGCCACGGATTCTCGGCGGTTGGACGGCGCCGAAGCGGCCAGCGGTTTTTGCGATCATGTACAAGCCCGATGCCGAGGATAAGCCCGACCGTTACGCCGTCATCTATGTTGGCCACGCTGACAACATGGCGGAGGCCGGCTTCCCGTTCAAACATCCGCGGGCGAACTGCTGGATCGCACGTGCCGGCTCGCGGTGGAAGCTACATATTTGCACTTACGAGGTCGACGGCTGGGCACGGTCTCACCGCGAGATGATCGTTCAGGAGCTCGCCGCCATTTACAACCCGCACTGCAACGAGGTGAAGTACGACAAGGCCTGGGAGGACCATTGGATCGGCAACTACGAGTCCGAACTCACGGGCCCACTCTCGCAAACGCAACGTGATGAGGGTCCCCGATAACTCGCACGGCTTCTCCCAGAAACGAAATATTGGGCAACGACTACAACTGACGTAGTCGTTGCCCAATATTTTGATTTACTGGCTGTCACGCTGCGCTACCGACTGGAGGCAAAGCGGCTCTATACTAGTGTGAACGACCGCCGCGGAAACCGACCGTGTCCATCAGGCGAGAACGACGCCGACCGGACGCTGGCACGTTGGTATGCCCGTTGACCGGAGCCGGTACGGGAGGAGCCAGTTTGCTCGCGATCTTCTCTGCACCCCCGTACAGCAGTGGAAGCGCGCCCGCCACAACTCCACCTGTGCGGTTGATGTGCTCGACGCCAGGAATAATCGTCTCTGCCTGTTGAGCGATCGTCTTCACGTTCCCCAAGCAGTCATCGAGGTTGTCCGCGATCCGGTTGAGCAACACGCCGATAACGAAGAGGAAAATCGCCAGAACGGCGGTCAACGCTCCGATGCAAACTACCGTCAAGACAATAAGTAACATGTCTAGCCCTTTCCGACCGGCGTACCTGAACCAGTCAGAACCCTGGTTAGGAATAGGTGATGCTGCAGGCCCTCTGCCAGTACCGCGTCCACTCGATCAGCCGTGATAGGGATGAGCGCGCAGTTAGCGGTGTTTTGCGGGATCGCCCGCAGGGTGTCTCGAACTCCCACTACACTCCGGTCGATGGACCTGACCATCGAGACGAGGGAGCCCAGCAAAAGGATCACCACGACCAAGACGACGAAACCCATGATTATAGCCAGCCACCAGAAGGTCGCCTCTTCAGGCGCATATCCATCAGGTGCACCCGCATACCCCAATAGAAATGCCATCATCACTAACCTCCAAGCCTAGCTCGTCCGCGTTCTAGACCCCCGATGATGACCTCAGCGTGGTCGATCGTCTGTCGTAGATCCGCCAACGGGAGCGTATTCCGATATGACTGTTGCAGGGCCTGGTTGATCTGTGGAGCCTGACGAGCGATTCGGGCGGCGAGGACAAGGACCGGGGCGACCAGGGCGACCACCACGGAAATGACCACTACGGCGATCGCGAAACCCAGGTACCAGCCAAACAGATGCGCCTCACCGGGCCCGGGCGCCTGTTCCGCAAGCAACACCATCCCGCAGCCCTCCTTTCGGTAGCAGTTGCTCTTATAACGGCCTTACAGAGAATCACACAAGCAGGGGGACCTAACGGTCCGACGTCGTCGTTACACAAGTCGTCTCGAGGTAACCCAGCAGCGTCTGGGTCGCCGTCTGAACGTTGTGAACATCCTTGAGGTGGTCAGCAACCTGCCGCATCAGAACGTCCTTGTCGGACGCGGTGAACTGCGAACTACACTCCTGATGACCACACGTGAACTCGTGCATCTTCACTCCTCATCCGATTCCAACGGCAACCTCATTGGCCGCCGCTGATCGTTAAACCTGTTCTGCCATAGCTCGCACCGGCGCGAGATTGGCGTTGACCGAAGGGAGAACCTCCGGAACCGTTCTCGTCTGATAAGCGATCGCGTTGACACCCACGATGATTGCGCCAAGGGTCCACGCGACGTGCCGGAGCTGAGCAATCACCCTCACCAGTGATAGGCCAACAACGGCCACGATCAGTGCGACCGCCAGCAACGTGACCCACGCGGCTGCAGGCATGGCTTCCTCCTCTTCTCTCGTCTCCAGGTCATTCGCCGGCTAGACGCCCAATGCGGCCAACAGACCGCCGACGCGCTTCACATAGCGGGTCGCACCGATGGCAACCTCATTGACCGTGCTATCCGTCTCCGCCAGCAGCGCCGGCACGTTGTCGAGCTCGCCGGTCAGGATGACACCGTTGTACAGAATGTCATCCACCGTCTTACGGATCCGATCCACTGGTGTGACGATTCGGTTCATCAACACCGCAACGATGGGCAACACCACGAAGAGCAGGATCAGGTCACCCAACCACCACAAGAGCATGTTCGGCCTCTCTTTCGCTCTCGGATCGTTATTACGAATTCCCTCGACCGAAAAGTCGGCCGAAGAACCGTTTCAGCGCAGTCATGGTCGCCTGCATGGCGATGCTGAAACCCTTCACTGGAACAGCATCGCGTTGCACGGCTGCCTCGCCACGGGAGGCCCGCCCAATGTCGTCCGCGATACACTTAGCGAAACTTTTCATGATCACACTGGTGACGTCCTGAACCATGCCTCTGCCAAACTGAGCAGCCGCACCCGAGAGCTGGAGGTCTTGGGCAACCTTGACGCGTGTCCCCGTTCCCGAAGGCACCATCGTGGAGGTCACCTTCATGGTCGCCTGGCCTTTGCCCTTCTCCTCCGACCCGGACGCATCCATCACGATTCGCTTGGCGGCCTCGTCGCGCAGTACAATCTGCGCCGTACCGGCGAATTGGAGCTTTACCGGACCCATTTTGGTTGTCACTCGGCCCTTGTACACGTCTCCGTTGACATCAGTGAGCTCGGCACCCGGAAGGCAAGGTGCAATTCGCGGCACGTCTTGCATGTGTTTCCACACCTGCTCGAGCGGCGCAGCTACCTCGAACTCGCTCTCGATCAGCATCGACTACTCGCTCTCCTTACCACACCCTGGTCCGAAACATGCGATTCACGATTCTGTTCCTGATCCAATGAAATCAGCAGGATCCTTCTTGAACGCCCTGGCGCATCCCGGAGCGCAGAAGTAGTACGTCGTTCCGTCGTGGTCCACCTCATGGCGGGCGGACTCCACCTCCACTGTCATGCCGCATACTGGGTCGATCGCCTCGACGATGTCGGGCGGTTCCGGTCGCACTCCTTTGACGAGCTCGCCGGCGGCCCGCAGCTTCACCAACTCAGCAAGTACCCCTACCGCAATTTCGCGGTGCGAGACTCTCCCGAGGTCGAGACCCGCCGGTACCTTCACCCTGGCCAGAGTCTCCTTGGGCAATCCCCGACTCTCCAGGAACTCGAAGATAGATTTCGCCCGCGGCCGGGAACCAACCAAGCCAACATAAGCGGGTCCTGCGATGAGTGCCTGCTCAATCGCTTCCTCATCGTGATGACCTTGCGTGGCCACTACCACCAGGGAGCGCTCATCAACACCAGCTTCCTTGAAATCGAGTTTGCTGACGACGTGTTGCGCCAACGGATGGCTTTCTGCGGTACCGCCGTCCGGATCGACGAGAACAGTCCGCCAGCCGATCGCCTGCCCCATCTGCACCAGGGATTCCACCATCGGCGACCGTCCGACGACGACCAGGTGGGTCTTGGGTTCTACGGGTTCGATGTAGATCTCTAAAGCACCCTCGCTCTGGCAGGACATCGGCACGTAGCTGATGCCCTCCCGTACTGCCACGGACTCGAGCTCATCGGGCGTGCCAAGGAATACGAGGCGCGGCACACCCTCGGCAAGGATGTGCCGGGCCTCGCGAACAACCACAGGTTCAGCACAGGCGCCACCAATAAATCCGAACACCTGCCCTGAGGCTGTAATGACAGCCCGGTACCCCTCCTTGCCTGAGGACGGGCCCCGCCGCCACACAACAGTGGCAAGCGCAAACGCCTCGCCACGCTGCGACAGCTCGCGGGCACGCTCAAGAACGTCCCACCCGTCCATGGTCATCGACCCAATCTGCCAGTCTCGTTACTCGTCGGACTTGACCGGGGGCATTCCCGATATGTCACGCCGGTACTTCAGAGCCTCCCACACCCGGTCCGGAATTAGCGGCATATCGATGTTACGTACTCCGGTGTCGTCGATGGCGTCCATGACCGCATTGACGAATGCCGCCGGGCCGCCGACAGCGGCGCACTCCCCGATGCCCTTAGCACCGATCGGGTGATGCGGGGACGGCGTGACGACCTCATGAAGCTCGAAACCTGGAGTCTCCCACGCCGTTGGCAGCAGGTAGTCCATGTAGTTCGAGCCCACGCAGTTACCCTCGGCGTCGTAGGTGATGAACTGCATGTTGGCCATGGCGTAGGCCTCCGTCATGCCACCCATGATCTGACCCTCGACGATCATCGGATTGATCCGCACACCGCAGTCGTCGACCGCGACCATGCGCAGCACATCCCACACGCCGGTTTCCGGATCGACCTCGACCGTCACGATGTATGCCGCGAACGGCCATGTCATGTTGGGTGGGTCGTAGTACGCGTTGTTCTCCAGCCCGGGTTCCAAGCCATCAGGCATGTTGCCGTAGGCCGCCATCGCGCACTCCTGGATGCTCACCCCGTTGTTGGGTGCGCCCCGCACGTAGAAGCGACCGAGCTCCCACTCGATGTCTTCTTCGGAGACCTCGAGGAGGTGTGCGGCCAGCTTCCTCGCCTTGGCTCGGACCTTGCGGGCCACCATGGCAGTAGCCGCCCCAGCGACCGGCGTGCTGCGGGACGCATAGGTCCCCATGCCGAACGGCGTGTTGTCGGTATCGCCGTGCTGCACGAGAATGTCGGCAGCTGGGATGCCGAGCTCGTGAGTGACGATCTGCGCGAACGTCGTCTCGTGGCCCTGGCCCTGGGTCTTCGATCCGATCTTCAGGATCGCTTTCCCGCTCGGGTGCACCCGCAGTTCCGCGGCGTCGAACATCTTGATGCCGAGAATGTCGTACTCGCGGCTGTTACCCGCCCCGAGTGGTTCGGTCATGGTTGAGATACCGAGGCCGAGCCGTCGACCCTGCGCGCGAGCTTCTTCCTTCTCGCGCAAGAACTCGTCGTAGCCGATGGCATTCAGCGCCACGTCGAGACATTTTTCGTACTGTCCCGAGTCCAGCAGGAAGCCGTAGGGAGTACGGAACGGGAATTGATCGTCCTTCACCAGATTAAGCCGACGGAACGCCGCCTGATCCATGCCGAGATCGTAGGCGGCTGCCTGAATCGCGCGTTCCTGGAAGAACATCGCTTCAGTTACCCGGAAGGAACACCTATATGCGACGCCGCCAGGCGCCTTGTTCGTATAGTGACCCTGTGCGGTCATGTATCCGACCGGAATGTCATAGGCAGAGAACGCCGAATGAATCAGTCCAATTTTGAATTTCGTGGGCTGAGCGTCCGAGAAAGACGATCCGTTGTCGCTGTCACAGTGGAACCGAACGCCGAGGATCTTGCCGTCCTTGCGGAGCGCAAGCTCTCCCTTGTAGTAGATGTCGCGAGCGTAGTGAGTGGAGATGAGGTTACCGGTCTTGTCCTCAATCCACTTCACCGGCCGTGCGAGCAGGATCGAGCAGAGGATCGAGCAGACGTAGCCCGGATAGACCGGCACCTTGTTGCCGAATCCACCACCGAGATCAGGCGAGATGATCCGGATCATGTGTTCGGGAAGTTCCGCGACGATGGCCACCGCTGCCCTGATGATGTGCGGGGCCTGGGTCGTCATGTACACGGTCAACTTCGCGGTCGCCGAGTTGTAGTCCGCGATCGAACCGCAGCACTCGATCGGCGAGGGGTGCGACCTCGGGTAGTGCAGCTCGAGCTTGGAGACCAGGTCGGCCTGAGCGAAGGCCCGTTCGGTGCCCTCCCGGTCGCCCACTTCCCAGCGGTAGCAGACGTTGTCCGTCTGCCCTTCCTTGTCGTCCCGAATGATCGGAGCGCCCTCGGCAGTCGCCTGGTAAGGGTTGACGATCACGGGGAGCGGCTCGTACTCGACGAAGATCGCCTCGCAGCCATCCTTCGCGATGTAAGGGTCATCGGCGACCACGCACGCGATTTCCTGGCCCTGGAAACGCACCTTGTCGGTGGCGAGCACAGGTTGCGTGTCGTAGGACAGGGTCGGCATCCACGCCAGGTTGTGCTGGGCGGCCATATCCCCCGTGAGCACCATGTGCACACCTGGGATCTGCCAAGCCTTACTCGTATCGATCGACTTGATCCGTGCGTGGGCTAATGGGCTACGGAGGATCTCCATGTGCACCATGCCGGGCAACTTGAAGTCGTCGGTGTAGTTGCCCTTACCCCGAAGAAAGCGGTCGTCCTCCACCCGCTTGCGGCTCGAACCCAAGCCGCCGATCTTGATTTCGTCTAGTGCCTGCGCCACGTCACATCTCCCTTGTCGTCGACTCTAACCTCTAGCCGTCAGCGACTTAATGTTGCTTCGGACCGCATTTTCTCCGCGGCCCAGAGAACCGCTTTTACGATGTTTTGGTAACCGGTGCAACGACAGAGATTGCCGGCCAGTCCCCAGCGAATATCTTCCTCTGTCGGGTTGGGGTTTTCGTTGAGAATCGCCTTGCATGCCATCATCATGCCGGGCGTGCAGTAACCACACTGCAGTCCGTGCTCCTCCCGGAAACCCTCCTGAATGGGGTGGAGCTCGCTGGGCAGGCCAAGGCCTTCCACGGTTTCTACTTCATGCCCGTCCAACATGACCGCGAACATGGTGCATGACTTCATGGGCATTCCGTCAACCAGAACGGTGCACACACCACAATTCGTGGTGTCGCAGCCGATGTGCGTGCCGGTTAGTCCTAGCACTTCACGCAGGAAGTGGGCCAGGAGTAAGCGAGGCTCGACATCGACAGATTTCGGTTCCCCGTTCACTACGACGTTTATCCGCCGCTCTTCCACGCCGCCTCCTTGACGTCGCCGATGCTTCTTGAAGTATTCATCTGGAATGTGCGGCGCTTCAGGCCGCCATGGCCTCTCGATTGCTCAACCCGCGCATGACGAAGGTGTACACAACGTGCCGCTTGTACTCCGCACTGCCACGGACATCGGTCTTGGGCTGAGCAGCCTCCGCCGCCAGTCGCGCTGCCTGCTCAATCGTGCTGGCGTTCAGCGACTTGCCAGCGAGTGCCTGCTCGGCCGCGGTGCACTGAATGTTGTTCGGCCCCACACCGGTGAGCGCAATACCTGCCCGGTTGATCGTGCCACCAGAGGTCTCCAGGTTGATGGCCACGCCGACCGTCGCGAAGTCTCCCACTCTCCGCTCGAGCTTCAAGTAGGTTCCAGAACGCGTTCCTCGCGGCGCGGGCACTCGGGCCCGGACCGCGATCTCCCCCTGTTGCAGGGAGTTCTGGAACGGCCCGACCACAAACTGAGAGACTGGGATGGCGCGCTCGCCGCCGTCAGCGTTCCTGGCGATGACTTCTCCACCGAGCGCCAACATCGTCGACGCCCAATCGCCCTGCGGATCAGCATGGCAAAGCGAGCCGACCAGAGTTCCCCGGTTACGAACCATGGGGTCGGAGATGAGCGGTGCGACCGCTGACATGACGGGGTACTTGCTCCGGAGAAGTGCTGACCGTTCCAGATCCCTGTGCCGGCACAGTGCACCGATGTGCAGCGACCCGTCGGAGTCCTCTTCGTGGAATTCGAGTCCCGGGATATTGTTAATATCAACGACGCACGCCGGGGAAGCGAAGCGCAGTTTGATCAGTGGTATGAGGCTTTGGCCTCCGGCGAGGATCTTCGCCTCGTCACCGTACGCCTGCAAAACGCCGAACGCTTCGTCGAGCGAGCGTGGGGCCTCGTAGTGGAAACGAGACGGGTACATCCAGGCCCTCCTAATTCTGAGCATTCCACGGAAAAGCTGCACAAAAGAGTGGCACACCTTCGTGGAATCTTTCGGATACCACGAAGTATGACCGTCTAGCCCCGTCCAAATTGTCGTCATGCAAGATGATCGAGCCGCTAACTGGAACTCAGGTGTCCAGCAGGCCAAGCCCGTGCCGCGGCGGACGGTCTTCATCCGCTGAACCGACTCCGCTATAGGTCGGGCGTTCGGTCGGGCGTTCGGTCGCCCGTGGTGCGGGTTCCGATGCCGGTTCGTTCGACGGCCGGTACTGCTTGGGCGCAGAGCGTTCCGGTTCGACCACCGCGACCGGCTGGCTCTCTTCCTCAGGATTCGGTCGAGGCTGCTGGTGCGGCGGCCATGGACCAGCCACCGGCTGACCAGCGATACGAAGCCAGTCCACGACCTCTGGCCACGCCCAAATGGTCGGGCTCTTCCCGACCTTGGGTGCGTTTTCGATCAGCTCGTAAATTCGGGGATTACCTCGACTGTGTCCGTCAGATTCGATCGCCATCGTCTGGCCCCTCTCTGGCTCCGGTGCCGTGTTCTCGTGGGCTCGCTGGCTGCTACGTCCGGTTTTCAGGGACGTTGGGGCATTAGTCCACACGGATGAGATCGGCGTGTCAAGAGGATCTACGTGCTGCCGACCTGGCATGTCGTCGCCGGAGACGTCCCTGGCAGGGCCATGTGTTGATAGTTGTTTTACAGTTCGAGTTACGCGAGGATGAGGTATGGCCGCCGCAGCTCCGTTGACCCTGCGCGAAGGGGACCGTGGACGCCTCGAGGCGTTGGCACGCTCAGTGTCGGCGCGCCCAAGCGTGGCCCAGCGGGCACGAATCGTCTTGATGTCTGCGGAGGGTCTGACAAACACCGAGATCGCCCGGCGTACCGGTGCGACACGCCCGACCGTCATCAGCTGGCGCAACCGCTATGCCGCTGGAGGGATCAACGCTCTTGGCGACCTGCCCCGACCTGGCCGGCCGGCTGCGGTGGACGAGCTCGAGGTGGTAGCCACCACGCTGGCCAACGGCGGTCGTCCACCAGCGCATCTAGGCGTCAACCAGTGGTCATCCCGGCTACTCGGCCAGCATCTCGGCATCTCGTTTGCGACCGTCGCTCGAATCTGGCGCAAGTGGGGCATCCAGCCGGACCACGTCGAAACCTTCACCTTCGCCACCGACCTCCAGCGACAGGCCCAAATCCGAGACATCGGCGGACTGTACGTCAATCTGACCCAGCGGGCCGCGGCCATACATCGGCCAGGCGCAGACCACGCAGCTGAAGGACAAACGGCTGGCCAGCCGGATCCGTGGCTCAAGCTTGTCGAGGTTTCTCTCGGCATCATCACGCAGCAGGCCATCCGCCGCGGAAACGTCGCCTCGGTGCGCAATCTCATCGACGCCTTGAGCTCCCTTACCGATGGCTGGCGAGACGACCACGCTGAGTCATCGGGTCGGGACGCCGGTAGCACGATTGCGGTTACGCCCCCGGCGGCGAGCAACAACCGTCAAACTACTTCAGACACACCATGTGACGTGCAGGGACGATCTTCACGATCGGTGGAAAATGCTCCTTCATGGAGCCGGGAACGGCCGGCAGGGCAGGCTCGAGACGCCAAGTTCGTGCGGGCAGAGTTCCATGGGGCTCGAGGCCGACGGACCAGACCGACGGTCAGAGGGGGCTAGCTCTCATGTCGACGGCCCGATCTCGCAACACCGCGCCAGCCGCGAGCGCCGATGAGGACTTGCCGCGAGCCGTACTGCGAGCCGTCATCTTCGATGTGGATGGGACGCTAGCCGATACCGAACGGGACGGTCATCGGGTCGCATTCAATGAAGCTTTTGAAGCGGCCGGTCTGAATTACTGCTGGAGCGTCGACGAATACGGTGAACTGCTCACCACGACCGGTGGTCGTCGACGCATCGAACGGTACCTCCGATCCAGGGGGCACTCACCTACCGAAAGCGCCTCTCTGGCGGCGCAACTACATCAGGACAAAACCCGTCGCTTCGCGGAGCGGGTCCGCGCAGGCGGGATGGAACCTCGACCAGGAACGGCAGAGCTGATCTCTGCGCTACGCGCCGAAGGCGTGGCCACCGCGGTGGCCACCACGGGAACCAGCGATTGGGTCCTACCGTTGCTCGATACTCTTTTCGGACTTGCTGTATTTGACGTCGTCATCACCGGGTCAGACGTTACTGATCTCAAACCAGATCCCGCAGTGTACCTGGAGACGCTGACCCGTCTGAAGGTGAGTCCGGCCGACGCGGTCGCTGTGGAAGACTCGGCCAACGGCGTGCAAGCCGCGCAGTCGGCGGGGTTGCGGTGTGTGGCAGTGGTCAACGGGTACACCCGGGATCAGGATCTGTCTGGCGCAATCGCCGTGCTCGACGACCTGGCCCGCCCAGGCGGAGTATCGGTGCTCCGTGGAGACCCGCAGCTGCGTGGCGGGCTGACCGTAGCGGCGTTGCGGCGCCTGCTCGTGGCGTAACGTCGACTGGGCGAGGTTTTCAGCATCCGCGTCATTTGAGGAGGTGCATCTGACGTGTCCGCGGCGGTTCGGGTGGCGGTCATCGGATCTGGTCCTTCCGGCCTGTACACCGCCGATGAGCTGAGCAAGCACGACGCGGTGTCGGTGGATGTCCTGGACCGGCTGCCCTGCCCGTATGGATTACTGCGCTATGGCGTAGCGCCGGATCACCTGAAGATGAAGTCACTGGAGATCACGCTGCGCAAGATCCTCGAGCGGCCCCGCGTACGGTTTCTCGGGGGGGTGGAGCTGGGTTCCGGCATCACCGTGGATGAGCTGCGGAACTACTACGACGCGGTGGTCTACGCGACCGGGTCGTCGGTGGATCGCCGGCTGTCCATCCCCGGCGAAGACTTGCCTGGCAGCTTCTCGGCAACCGAATTCGTCGCCTGGTACTGCGGTCACCCGGACGCCGAGGTGAACGCGTTCACCTTGGACGCGCACAGCGTGGTGGTCGTCGGCGTGGGCAATGTCGCGGTGGACGTCGCCCGCATTCTGGCGAAGACCGCCGAGGAGCTCAGCGCCACCGACATGCCCGATCACGTGCTCAAGGTACTCAATGCGAGCACAGTCAGCGATATCCATATAGTCGGCAGGCGCGGACCGGCGCAGGCGAAATTCACGACTAAGGAGCTGCGCGAGCTGGGCGAGCTAGCCGGTGCCGACGTCGTGGTCGATCCCGCCGAGCTGGTGCTCGATCAGGCCAGTAAAGAAGTCGTCGAGACCAATAAGGTCGTGCGACGCAACCTTGAGGCGCTGCAGGAATGGTCGACCCGGCCGTTGCGTGGCCGGGTGCGGCGGATTCACCTCCGGTTCCTCCTCTCCCCGGTCGTTGTGCTCGGAACCACGCAGGTGGAGGCGGTCCAGTGCGAGCGAAATACGCCGGACGGCTCCGGCGGGGTGGTCGGCACCGGCGAGATGCTGACCGTGCCGGCCCAGCTGCTACTACGCTCGGTGGGGTACCGCGGCGCGCCGCTGCCCGGGGTCCCATTCGACGAGCGGTCGGGCGTGATTCCACACCTGACGGGCCGGGTTCAGCGCAACGGCTGCACCGCAACCGGTGAGTACGTGGTCGGCTGGATCAAGCGGGGACCCACTGGAGTCATCGGCACGAATAAGGGCGACGCCAAGGAGACCGTCGAGCAGCTGCTGGCGGACCTCGGCACATTGCCCCGCGCGCCTCACCGCGAACCCGAGGCAATCATCGACATGCTCGCTCAGCGGGGTGTTGGGGTGGTCACCTGGGCCGGCTGGGAGGCGATCGACGCTGCCGAGCGGGCGCTCGGGGCCATGGCTGGCCGGGCGCGCATCAAGATCGCTGACCGGGCCGCGCTGCTGATCGCTGCCGCCAAGACGCTGGCCGGCTGACTTCTGGCGTGAGTAGGCCGTTAGTAGACACGGATCGGCGACACACCGGGCACAGGGGAACGACACACCGGGCACGGGGAAACGACACACGGGGAAGGGTGGACCGGCTGGGTTAGGGGG
>DASYMC010000374.1:0-5253 GCA_036009255.1 Pseudonocardiaceae bacterium | reverse complement strand
AGTTCTTAGCGCAAGCCACTCACAGGCGATGTCGCGCCGGCGCCTACGGCGTTCCCCGACGTCCGACGGCCGGCGACGGCCCACTTCGGCGCGACGGTCGTCGATGCAGCCCGCCGTGAGATAAGAGTTGTTGGTCACTGCGGCGCGTCGTTTCGGCTCAAAGGTGGTCACGGCGGGTGTGGGATGGCAGTCGGGTGACTGAAGCGGGGACCGGTTCAGCCCTCCTACCGTCGCTGCTATGACTGATTCACATGATGCACAGCAGATCGACACTGCGAACGCTTCGGGCCGCCAGCCGGTCGTGTTTGTGCACGGCCTGTGGCTGCTGGCCAGCAGCTGGGACCGGTGGGCGGAGGTGTTCGACGCTGCCGGTTACGCGCCGGTGTCGCTAAGCTGGCCCGACGACCCCGACACCGTCGCCGAGGCCAACGCCGACCCGGACGTCTTCGCCGGTAAGAGCGTCGGCCAGATCGCCGACCACCTGTGCGGGCTGTTCGACAAGTTGGAGCGCAAGCCGGCCGTGATCGGGCACTCGTTCGGCGGGCTGCTCACGCAAATCATCGCCGGTCGGGGCTCGGCCGCAGCGGCGGTGGCGATCGATCCGGCACCGTTCCGCGGGGTGCTGCCGTTGCCGTTCTCGGCGTTGAAGTCCGCGGCGCCGGTGCTTGGCAACCCGGCGAACCGGCACCGTGCCGTGCCGCTGACCTACGAGCAGTTCCGGTACGCCTTCGCCAACGCGGTGAGCGAGGAGGAGGCTCGGCAGCTGCACGAGACATTCGCGGTACCCGGCTCCGGCATTCCGCTGTTCCAGGCGGCGGCCGCGAACCTCAACCCGTGGACCGAGGCCAAGGTCGACATCGACAATCCCGACCGCGGTCCGCTGCTGATCATCTCCGGGGAGAGAGACAACACCGTGCCCTGGGCCATCGCCAACGCCTCCTACAAGCGGCAGCAGCACAACCCGGGTGTCACCGAGATCGTCGAGATGCCCAACCGCGGGCACTCGCTGGTCATCGACAACGGCTGGCGTGAGGTCAGCAACACCGCGCTCGAATTCATCAAGCGGTTCGTCTGATACCGACCCAGTGCAGGTCGCACCCCAATGGTGCGGCCTGCGCTGCTGCATGCGTCAGTCGCGCGCGTGCGAAACCCCCGGCTAGTCAGGGTGGACTTCAGCCGGGTTGTCGGGCGGGGCTATGGGGGCCGACGCGCGTAGCGCCAGGATGCCGGTGAGGAACAGACCGAACCCACCGCCGACGGTGAGCGCAGTGGTGACCCGGTCAAGGTTGGGATTCCAACCGAAGGGCAGCACGGCATAGAAGAAGCTGACCACGTCCGATGCGGTGGACAATGCGAGGAGGGCGCCGAACAGGCCACAGAGCAGCGGCCCGCTCGGGTGACCTACAAGGGCCACTGGGGGGCCGAGCACGGCCAGCGGCCAGGCGACGATGGCTAGACCAGCTGAGCCGACGACCATTGCCAGCACGGGTGCGTCTCGTGGCAACACAAGGGTGGACCCCAGCACGTGGATGAAATGCGCAGCCGCGATCGCAATGGTGACAGCGGCCAGTGCCGCAGCGGCCCACCGCCACCGACGCACGGCCAGTGCGCCGATCCCTCCGGCCACCACCGCGGCTAGCCCAGTGGCCAGCCACCATCGGCCCGCAGGTGGCGGCGGAGGCCAAATCTGCTCTCCGTGGATAGTGACGATCTGGCCGCCGACCTGCAGTGGGATGACCCAGACGCGCCGATGGTTGGGTGGGTCCGGCGCCTGGGCCGCGGCGACGACCCGACTATCGGACCAGCGTGCAGTGCCACCGGGGGGAACGGTCGGTTCACCGCGGCGGTTGGCGCCGGACTCGGGAAGCACGTCAACGGTGACACCGGTCTGGTTGTCGATCTCCAGGCGAGCCCCGGCCTCGATCACTACGACCCGCAGTCCTGTCACCAGCGGGTCAATCCCACGGACCTCAGAGCGGCTGGTGGATGGTCCGAGCCCACCGACGCTATGGGCGGCAGCGATGCTGGTCCCGGCGGGCAACGCGGCGAGTACGAGGATCAGCACGACGGCAGACCGCAACCCCCATCGAAAGAGCATGCGGTTATTGTCAGGCCTCGCTGGCCGGACTTCCAAGGCGTAAGACCGCGGCGCTCAGGGGGCGACGCGGGCGGACGCCCAGGTGTCGCCAGCTGTGGGTCATGCCGCCAAATAAAAGATGGAGGTCGGAGCGGGTCCTGTCATCCAGGAACGGATCGTACCGGCCCGCCGCATGCCCCTCGTAGTACGGGAAGCCGAGCGGCTGGGCGAGAACCAACGTGGCGCAAGTGGCGGCGTCCAATGCGCAATTAGCACGGCGCATCGCCAGCTCCCACTGCGGCCACCCACCAGGCCGTCGGGAACCCGGGCCTCGATAGGAGACCCAGGAACCGACCGACGGCGTCGAGCGACTACCAAGGTGTGACGTGGGAAACCATCCGCCGGGTTGAAAAACGAGCGGACGTCGGTGCCGGTGGAGGAGCGTGGGGTGCACCTGGCTGGCCGCGCGACGAGCCGCGAGTGCTTGGCAATGGTTGGCGTCGCCGCCGTTGGTGCTCATCACCGCCGCAATCGGCCAGGCTGGTAAGAGAGCAGGTCGAGCCCTTTGGCGAGGTAACCACCTGTGCTGCTGACCGGCGCTAATGCCGTACGTCCCCGGCCACTGACCAGCGAGCTCGGCGTCCTGGCGCGCACGCCAGCCACCGGCGCCCTTCGCGGTGGTGGCTCCAACTGATCGGCGGTGCGCTGCGCCAGAGCAAGGGTGAGCCGTTCTGTCCAAGCTTCGTGACCACGATGGCTAGTGATGGGCCGGCCCCCATCGAGCCGGCGCGTCGACCCAGCCGGCACCCGACCATTCCACACTCGCCGATATAGCCCGACTGGAAGGACGATCATGACCCACAGCCGCCGGATCGCCTCACTGACCTGCGCCAGCCTGGCCACCGCCACACTTATGGTGACCGCCTGCGGCACCACTACACCCGCCGCCCCGGCATCCAGCACCACGGCACCAACCACCAGCCCGATTACCTCCACCTCGGCCGCGGGCAGCCCCACCAGCACAACCGCACAGACCGTCCGGGTGAGATACGCCGAGGGCAAGGTGACCGGGGACACCGGCCGGGTGCACGTGGCGCTAGGCAGCACGGTCGCGCTGGTCGTCACCAGTGCAGTCGCCGACGAGGTACACCTGCATGGCTACGACAAGAAGGTCGACGTGCCGGCCAGCGGCACCGCGACGCTGACCTTCACCGCGACCATCCCCGGCGTCTTCGAAGTCGAGCTGGAGAGACTGAGCAAGACCCTGGTGACGCTTGAGGTGAGTTGATGCTGCTCGCGCACGGAGTCGGCACTCGCAGCGACCTCCCGGTCCCGGTCTGGTTGGCCGCTGGCGGCGCTGGGCTGGCGGTGTTGATCTCGTTCGGGGCGTTGACCCTGCTGTGGCGCAAGCCGCTGCTGGGCGGCGACACCGCCGGGTGGCCGATCCCACGCCCTGTGGCCAGCGTGTTGGACAGCGCTGCGGTGCGGGGCGCGCTGCGGGGCGCGGCGACGCTGCTCACCGTCGCGGTGTGCCTGATCGGGTTCTTCGGCCCGACCAACGTCCAGCGCAACCTCACCCCATGGGCGTTCTACGTAACGTTCTGGGTCGGGGTTGTTCCAGCGTCGCTATTGCTCGGGCCGGTATGGCGGATCGTGAACCCCCTGCGGCTGGTGCACGCCACGCTGGCCCGACTGCTGCGGCTCGACCCGCAACAGGGTGTGCTAACACTGCCGCAGCGACTCGGCTACTGGCCGGCGGCGGCGTCGCTGGCCGCCTTCGCCTTCCTGGAACTCGTGGTCCCTGGGCGCTCCCAGCCCGACGTGGTCGCGCGGTTCATCCTGTTCTACGCGGTCGTGCACACCACCGCGGCGGTAGTGTTCGGACAACGTTGGTTCGACCGCGGCGACGGGTTTGAGGTCTACTCCACGCTGCTGGGCTCCCTTGCCCCACTCGGCCGGCGCCGCGACGGCCGCATTGTGCTGCGCAGCCCGCTCGACGGGCTAGAAACCATCCAGCCCGCACCGGGGCTGGTCGCTGTCATGGTCACGCTCGTCGGCTCGACCGCTTACGACGGGCTGTCCCGAACAAGCTTCTGGAACACCGTCATCCCCAGCGGCCCCACCACGGCAACTCTGGGGCTGGCCTGCTCCATCCTGCTGATCGCGGCGGTGTATCTGCTGGGCACCTGGCGGGTGGCCATCCCCGGCCAGCGCGACGCCCCGACCCCAACCACCTTCGCGCACACCATCGTGCCCATCGCCGCCGGCTATGCCATCGCGCACTACTTCTCCCTGCTCATCTTCGATGGCCAGCAAACCCTCATCCTGGCCAGCGACCCCCTCGGCCACGGAACCGATTTCTTCGGCACCGCCCACCGCATCATCAACTACACCCTGGTCAGCACCACCGCGATCGCGCTGGTACAGATCCTCGCGATCGTGACTGGCCACCTCCTCGCCACGGTCAGCGTGCACGACCGAGCCATGCGAATGCTCCCCGCCGCCCTCGCCACACGGACCCAATACCCGCTGCTCGCCGTCATGGTCACACTCACCATCGGCGCGGTCACCCTGGTCTTCGCACCATGATCCACCCGGCGACACCACTGCCGGCCGGCGTGACGCAAATCGCGTCGTGCTTCAGGGACAACGAGGTGGGCCACCGCCGGGCACCCGCCCACGCCACCAGCTCCAAACCCACCGGCGAACACCGCACACGACAACGGGCAACACCGACACCCGTCCATGGGTCCCCGAGCACGGATGACGGATGTGAGGGCGGTCCGGCGGGCGTCTAGTGCCGCCGGACGGGCGTAAATCTGGGGGCAGCTGGACGGCAGCGAGCAGAGATTCATTATTGGCTATTGACCAAGCTCTACCAGCTGGTCTGGAGTACCGCCTTGCAAAGGTCCGGCCCATAACCGGCCGTTAGCGGCGAATCTTCTCGTTCACGGTCAGTGAGATTCTGACCGTAGTTGTCCGTGGTTCCCCGTGAGTCCCCGTGGGAACGGGCACGCGGGGGGCACGAATCAAGATCACCTGACATCTGGCTTCGCGGTAGCGGGGGAAGTGATGGTCTGTCAGCGAGTTCGGGTGGGGGTCCTGATGGGAGCAGTCATGGTGGGGATGGCAGCGCCAGGGCAGCCCACGCCGCCCAGCCAGGCCAGGCACATCGG
>DASYMC010000373.1:0-1937 GCA_036009255.1 Pseudonocardiaceae bacterium | reverse complement strand
AACTGGCGGCCGATCTGCTGGAGGTGGACGGTCCGCGGGTGCTGGAGCTCGACATCATCGACAGCCCCCTGGCCCGCCAGCAGATCGGCGACGCACTAGCTGGTCGCAGCAGACTTTCCCGCGCCCGACTGGTGGCCGTCAGTGCTGTCGCGGCCGCGCACAGCGCAGCGCACGGCCTCCGGGTGGTGTCGCGGCCGGAGGCGAACACGCTGCTCGCGGACGCCCTGGGCGATATCGGTGCTGAGTTGGAGCGTCGGCGGGAGCCGTCCACGCGACCACGCCTGCTTACTGAGGTCGACGGAAGCAGGTTCACCGCGGCGCTCGCAGTACTGCGTGACGGCGTTACGCTCGCTCGCTCGATCAGCCCTGAGCTGGTCGACGACCTACTCACGCACGTGGCGCTGCTCGGGATACTCGACCCCCAGCGAACTGGTGGACTGGCTTCAGGCTCGTCCCGCACCTTCCCCGGACTAGTCCTAGTGGAGGGTTGTCGCTCGAGCATCGACGTAGCTGAGGCGCTGGTACACGAAGGAGCTCATCAAAAGCTTTTTGATCTCGGCATTACCCACGACCTGCTCACAATCGATTCTGACCGATGTGCGCCGTTTCATCCGCCGTGGACACCGGCGGATCGCTTCTGGTCGATTGAGACGACTCTGGCCGCCTGCCACGCATATGCGTGCCTCGCCAGGTTTGCCCAAGACGCCGGCGTGACGTCAGGAATGCGGATGGTGGGTCTGGGCTCGTTGCTCCCGGTCGCTAGGGACCGGAGCGAAATCATCGGCCGGTGGCTCCTCGACAATGGAGATTGCCTCGGTAACGATGCACATACGCTGCTTGTAGGACTATTTGACGGGCGGCCGCGCATCGCCGCGACGGATGACATGCATTGCGGTGCCGTGGCGGCCCACTACGTCATCGACGCCGAGCTGGTATTTCGCCACTGCAGCTCGTCGGACCGGGTTCTGGTGGCACGACCATCGCTGCCACCGCAACTCTACTGGATCAGCGGGGATGCGGCTGCACTGCTGGAGCTTCTCGGACACAAACCCTTCGAGGAGGTCATCGACACGTTCACCCAGCGGTGGAAAGTAGCCCGATGGGAGGTCAGCGAGCGGCTGACGCTGCTGCTGTCGAGCCTGTCCGCATCGGGACTTGTTACAATATCGTAATAATGGCATCGGCGCGGCATTGCGGGTCCGTCGGGCGGCATTGGATGTGCTTGGCCCCTACGAGCAGCACCGGAACGATCGCTCTCCCGACACAGCGGGTGTGCCAGTTGATTGACTCTGCCACTACGCTTGGCACTCAGCGGGGGAAGGTGGATCTGGGGTGGAGTCGAACAAGGGTATCGAATTTACGCAGGTGAACCACGGCCAATCCGCCGGGCGTGTCAGCTCATGACTCGGGACCGCTGTCAACCGTGGCGGAGTAGCCACGCCGAAGAAAGGACAGGCTCTCATGCCCGTACAAGGCGTCGCTGAGGTCAACGCACCAACGAGACATGCTGTGCGTGTCGACTGGTTCCGCCGTGAGCCCGGCGGTGGCACCATCTTTGTCCTGCCAGCAACAGGCGAAGATGCGGATTTGCAACAGGTCGCCGAACGCACCGATGCTGGCGGCGTCATGCACGACTGACGTCATGCGCAGTCGCCGCGCGACAGGGGTTAGCATTTCCCGCGCCGGGCCCTAGGTCGTACAGGGCCGAAGCCGGTAGCAGCACCTACTGGTGCGGTCGGACCCTGGACGAACGCCTCTTCATGCACGTCCTCCCGGGGTTTCGACCATGACTTGGGTGGACTTCACGACGGCCACCGCAAGTACCCCCGGCACCAGCCCAAGCTCCCGTGCTGCCTCACTGCTCATCAGCGAAACTACCCGGTGCGGTCCGCACTGGATCTCCACTTGCGCCATCACTCGGTCGGAGATCACCTCGG
>DASYMC010000372.1:0-4922 GCA_036009255.1 Pseudonocardiaceae bacterium | reverse complement strand
GGGCAGCTGGCGATGTGGCGCAATCGCAGCCCGTACCGGCAGCCCTTCCCGGAGACCGTTGACGCGATATTCGCGACCGGCGATGTGCCGCCCGCGGTGGTGATCTTCGTCGACGCCTGGACGGCCTACGGCGGCAGCCAGTTCGTCGACTCCCCGGGTACCGGGCGCTATCACAGCTACCTGTGCGAAGAGGTCGTGCCGTTCGTCGATGCGCACTACCGCACACTGCCGGACCGTGCGCACCGCGCGATCAGCGGCAAGTCCTCCGGCGGGTTCGGTGCCATGATCACGCCGATGCTGCGGCCGGACCTGTTCGGCGCGCTGGCCAGCCACGCCGGGGACGCCCTCTACGAGCTGTGCTACCTCGCCGAGTTCGGCAAGTCGGTGCGCCACCTGCGCGACTACAACGGCGACATCGGTGCCTGGTGGTCGGATTTCCAGTCCCGGACCGCGTTCACCAAGCCGGCCGACGAGCACCTGCTCATGATGCTCGGCATCTCCGCGTGCTTCTCCGCGCACGAGGACGGCACCCCGGAGCTGCCGTTCGACCCGCACACCGGAGTGCTGCGGGAAGAGGTCTGGCAACGCTGGCTGGACTGGGACCCGGTACGGATGGCGCCGCGGTACGCAGAAGCGCTTCGGTCACTGCGGGCGGTGTGGCTGGACGCAGGCACCCGGGATGAGTGGTATCTCGATCTCGGGGCGCAGGCCTTCCGCGAGGCGCTGCGCACAGCCGGGCTGCCCGACGAGCGGGTGCACTTCGAGCTGTTCGACGCGGGCCACGGCAGGATCGAATACCGCTACCCCCTAGCCCTCACCTGGCTCTGCCACCAGCTCACCTGACCTTCCCCCGTTTCCCAACCTTGTCCCACGACATGGAGACATATCGGGCCGTCAACCACCTCGAAAACCCCGATATGTCTCCATGTCGGGCGCCGCATCGGTACGATCATCGGTGCAGGCGGTGGCCTCGCCTGACGTATGTGGTGACGTCGCCGCCGGGTGCACAGACGATCCCCATCCGGCCGGCTTCCTCGAGATGGTGGGGCTCGATGCCGGAGATGGCATCGGACACGACCAGAGCCCGGTAGTCCCGCTCGCTGACGCCATAGACCGTGGCGCGGGGGCAGTTGGGGTAGTTGCAGCCGGCGATGACCACGGTGCTCACCTCGAGGCGGCGTAGGTGGTGGTCGAGCGGCGTGCGGTGAAACGCGCCCCAGCGCGGCTTCCACATCGCCCACTCCTGCCCGGCCAGCGCCTGGAACTCGCCGCGCAGGAGAACATCGGGATCCAGCGTGACGGCCGGGTCCGGCCGCAGCTCGGGGACGATCTGGGAGCCGGCGGTGCCGGGTCGCGCGATGGGTGCCCCGTTGGCGATCAGCGTGCGGCGGACCAGGTCGACGTCGTCGCCGTCGTAAAGCCGGATGACGTGCACGATCGGCAGCTGAGCCACCCGGTAGGCCTGGATCAGCCGGCTGATAGCGGGGACCACCTGGGTGGTACCGGGGACCGGGAAGGCACCGCCGTCGACGAAGTCCACCTGAGTGTCGATCACCAGCAGCACGGAGCGATCCAGCTGCGGCGTGATGTGCGGATCGAGCTCCTCGATCATGATCAGATCCTTCCTCCCATTTGTCCAAGACCCGCTGGGGGACCGCAACTAGGGTGCGATCATGTCCGAACGAAGCGGCCGACCACCGGTGCGTCCACAGCCGATGATTGCAGTTGCTGACGTGCAGCGGGCCAGCCGCTGGTACCAGCAGGTACTCGGTGCGACCAGCGGTCATGGCGGCCCGGAATACGAGCAGCTGATGGTCGGTGGCGAGCTGGTCATGCAGCTGCACCGGCTGGAGATAGGCCATCACCACGGCACGATCGGAGATCCCGCGCAGCCCCTGGGGAACGGCGTGGCGCTCTGGTTCGAGGCCGACGACTTCGACACGGTCGTGAGCCGGATCCGGGAAGCCGGCGCCCAGATCGTCACCGACGTGCACATCAATCCGAACGCAGGGCATCACGAGATCTGGATCCGCGATCTCGACGGCTACCTCGTCGTTATCGCCGAGCCGCCTGGCTGATCTGGCACTTGCCCTCAACCGGGATGACCGGGAGCCTGCGTTCATGGTGCTCACGCTGACCGGAATCAACCGATATCCGATCAAGTCGTGCCGTGGCCAGCCGATCCACGAGGCCGTGGTTGAACCGTGGGGTCCGGCTGGGACGGCAAGACCTGGTTCGCGATCAACCTCATTCCCGACTCGCTGGGCGTGACCCTGCGCGTCGGTGACGAGGTCGCGATCCTCGAGCAGGTCGAGACCGCCGAGCCGCTGCGCTAGAGGAGAGCAGTGACCCAGGAACTACCGGAACTGATCGTTGCCGACGCCACCGCGTGGCGGGCATGGCTCGCTGAGCATCACAGCAGCCCGCACGGGGTATGGCTCGTGTTGGCTAAGAAGGGCACCACCGAACCGACCAGCCTCAGCTACGACCAGGCGCTTGACGAGGCGTTATGCCATGGCTGGATCGACGGCCAGGTGCAGCGCCGGGACGAGACCACATACCGCCAACGCTTCACCCGCAGGCGAGTCCGCAGCCCTTGGTCCGCGCGGAATATCAGCCTCGTCGCGCGCCTGGTCCCAGAGGGCCACATGCACCCGGCAGGCCTGGCCGAGGTCGAGCGCGCCAAGGCCGACGGCCGATGGGACGCCGCCTACGCCGGGCCGGCCAGCATCCAGATTCCGCCCGACCTGGCCGCTGCGCTCGCTGCGAAACCGCGGGCACAGGCCATGTTCGACATCCTGACCAGCCAGAACCGCTACGCGATCCTCTACCGGATCGGCAGCGCCAAGCGTCCCGACACTCGAGCCCGTCGCATCGAGCAGTTCGTCGCCATGCTCGCCCGCGGCGAGACGATCTACCCGCAGAAGCGCACACTCTGAGGGCTCACGAGGACCGAAGACACCGCCACCCGTGGCAGGATGCGGTCATGATCGCCGGATTGCTACTGGCGGCCGGTGCGGGCCGGCGCTATGGCATGCCCAAGGCTCTGGTCGAAGGGGGAGCCTGGCTGCGCCGGGCGGTGACCACGCTGACTGACGGTGGATGCGACCCGGTGCTTGTCGTGGTCGGCGCCCAGGCTGACCAGGTGGTCCCGCTGGTGCCGGATACTGCCGCCACCGTGCTCGCCGCGGACTGGGCGGAGGGCATGGGCGCCTCACTGCGAGCCGGCTTGGCGGAGCTCATCCGCAGCGCACCGCCACCGGTGCAGGCCGCGCTGGTGCACCTGGTCGATCTGCCAGATGTGGACGCCTCCGTGGTGCGCAGGCTGGTCGCGCTGGCCGACCCGACGGTGGTGGCCAGGGCGGGTTTCGAGAGCCAGCCGGGCCATCCGGTGCTGCTCGGCCGGCAGCACTGGCCAGCCGTTGTCGACTCGGCGCAGGGTGATCGGGGGGCCCGAGACTGGCTCGCGCAACGGTCTGACCTGACCGTGGTGGACTGCTCCGACCTGGCCAGTGGGATCGACGTGGACCGTCCTCACCGGTCGCCGCCAACCGCCTCTGGACAGCGCTGAGGAATAGCTGCCAAAGCAGCGGTGTCATGCAGGTGAGTCGTTGTGGGTGAACCCGTACGCCGGTTGGGACGAATACTCTCTAATAAGAGTGCAACATGGCCGTAACCGGAAGCTCTGCGCGAGGAGGTCCGCGGTGCGAGAGGTGCTCGACGAACTGGTGGCAGAGTGGCGCCAGGGCAAATCCACCGCGTTAGGCACGGTGGTGTCAACCTATCGCTCCGCGCCACGCCCGGCCGGAGCCTCGATGCTCGTGACCTCCGATGAGCGGGCGGTCGGCAGCGTGTCCGGTGGCTGCGTCGAGGGCGCGGTGTTCGAGCTTGGCCAGCAGGTGCTCGCCGAGAACACCCCCGTACTACAGCGCTATGGCGTCTCCGACGACGATGCTTTCACTGTCGGTATCACCTGCGGCGGCATCATTGACGTGTTCGTCGAGAAGGTCGACCCGGTCCTCTTTCCTGAGTTGGATGACGTGGCCGCCTCGGTGGCCAAGAAGGAAGGGGTCGCGGTAGTCACCGTGGTCGCGCACCCAGACCCAGAGCGGGTCGGCCGGCGCATGGTGGTCTGGCCCGACCGGCACACCGGCACGACCGGCTCATCCCGCGCCGACGACGCTATTTTGGAAGACGTCCGCGGCGCGCTCGCCGCCGGCCGGGTGGTCACCCTGCACTACGGCCCCGAGGGTGAGCGCCGCGGCGAAGGCATGGATGTGTTCGTGAACTCCATGCAGCCGCCGCCCCGCATGCTGGTGTTCGGTGCGATCGACTTCGCTGCCGCGATGGCCCGGGTGGGAGTGCTCCTCGGCTACTACACGACGGTGTGCGATGCGCGACCGGTGTTCGCCACCAAGAGCCGCTTTCCCGACGCGCACGAGGTCGTCGTGAACTGGCCGCATCGGTACCTCAAGGAGGAGGCCGAGGCAGGGCGGATCGACCCGCGGACCGTCATCACGGTGCTGACCCATGACCCGAAATTCGACGTCCCGGTGCTGGTCGAAGCACTGAAGCTGGACCTCGCGTACCTCGGCGCGATGGGATCACGTAAGACCCATAAGGACCGGGAAGCTCGGCTGCGCGAGGCGGGTGTGACCGACGAGGAGCTGAAGAAGATAGCCTCGCCGATCGGGCTCGACCTAGGCGCCCGCACCCCCGAGGAGACTGCCGTGTCCATTGCCGCCGAGATCATCTCGCTGCGTTGGGGTGGTGGTGCTACCGGGGGCGGCGCCACCCGGCTTGCCAATGCCGAGGGCCCCATCCACGGCACGAACCCCATCGCCGAACCGGAGCCCGTCAAGGCCTGAGCCCATAGCTTCGCGCTGGATGGGGCCGAGGACAGGGGGATTGGTGTCGCGGCA
>DASYMC010000371.1:0-4254 GCA_036009255.1 Pseudonocardiaceae bacterium | reverse complement strand
CACCCGCCGCGCGATCCTCCAACAGTTCCTCATCGAGTCCATCGTTCTGGCGGGTATCGGCGGGATCATCGGCATCGTTGTCGGGGTCGGGCTGTCAGTGCTCGCCGCCAGCATCACGCCGGTGCTGGGCCCCGCCTTCGGCTCCTTTGCCCCGACCGTGTCTCTCCCCTCCGTGGTGCTCTCGTTCGGCGTCAGCCTCGCGATCGGAGTGATCGCCGGCGGCTACCCAGCCAACCGCGCTGCTCGGCTACGACCCATCGAAGCCCTGCGATACCAGTAACAACGGGCTACCGACACCTCCGAACCCGCCCACATATCAATTGAGATAAAGCCCAAGGCTAGCTGCGGGTATGGGCCTGACCGCCTGCGCTGAGTAACGAGAACATTTCCCACCGTCAGTCATGAGAAGTGTGCCTGGTCAGACGTACCCGGGCACGCGGTGTGCGGTGCGGCCGCCGCGTGCGCATGGGCTGCCGGACCCTGCTGCATAACTCCGGCGCGGCGGATGGCGCATCCGGTCGATATGCTTTTCCGTACCGGTGATCATTAATTGGTCACGATAAGAAATTCTACGCCCGCGTATAGTGACATTTCACCCAACCGTAACGTTACGGACTCCTGATTCGATTTCTTCAACACCACTCCGACGCTTCGTGTTCAAGGTTAGTGAAGATCAACTCGTGCCGGACGGAGGCGCAGATGTTCCCTCACCCCACGGAGACGACACCGAGGCCATGGCCACGAATCTGCCGTGCCCGCACAACGAACCGATCACTGACGTGTCGTCGGTGGTCGATGACATCGTTGTGCCACCGTGACAAGACTCGCCGCGCAACCCCAGCGGTCGTGACGCTGGGCGAATGGAAGGTCGTCTGCGACACCGGCTCTGACCGCGGTCTGCGTGGAGAGCGAGAGATTGCCATGGGCCGATAACGTGGCGCTCTCTCCAGGTCCAGACCCAGACCCACCCGACCCAGCCGAAGAGCACGTCGAGCGTCCGTCAGTTGGCGAGCTGCTGGACCGTGCTGCCAAGCACCGGATCTGTGTGGTGATCGGCGCGGCTGGCTGGGGAAAGACCACGGCGGTGGCAGCTTGGTCGGGTAACCACCCGACAGCGTGGCTGGGGTATGAGGACTACGAGGGGGATGCGGAACGCCTGTTGAGCAGCTTGTTCGGGGCATTGAGCGCTCACGTGTCGGTGCCCGCGCCGATCCCGGGTACAGCGGTCGTGGACACAGACCAGGTGGGGTCCTCGATGACGGCCATGTGCGCCTGGTTGCACAGTTTCTTGACCGAAGATCTGATTCTGGTCTTGGATGACCTGCACGGGTTGCAGCCGGATGGCGACGCCGCCGGTGTGATTGAGAGTCTGTGTCAGCGAGCACCGGACCGGTTGCACCTGATCCTGATATCCCGGCTCGAGTTGCCCTTTTCTTTGCAGCGACTGCGCGGTCGCGGTCTTGTCACCGAGATCCACGCGCCGGACCTTGCCCTTGACGTTGCCGATGTCGATGCACTTCTGGGCAGGACCGTGGGACGGGATCCCCCCGGCTTGTCGAGGCAAGTCTGGGAGTGCACCGGTGGTTGGCCCACGGCCGTGCACTGCGCTGTGGAGATGCTGCAGGCGGTCGGGACGAACCAACGCCTGACCGCAGTGGGGCAGTTGTCCCATCCAGGAGAACGGTTCCATGACTACCTCAGTGAGGAGGTCGTCGGTCCCGCACCTGAGTGGGTCCAGCAGTTGCTGGGCAGATTGGCGATCTTAGGCGAGGTCAGACTCACGGCAGAGATCGCGCAGGGGTCCGATGATCCGACGATTGCACTCGCCGAACTGAGTCGCCAGGGACTGGTGCGGCGTACCAGTGGGGGCTCCGGCTGGGCGCTCGTGCGTCCCTTGCAGGACTACTTCGAGCACAAGGCGGTGCCGTCGGTCAGCGAGCGGAAAGCGCTGCACGCGAAGGCGGCCCAGGAGTGCATCGGGAGGGGAGCGCCGGCTGAAGCCCTGCGGCATCTCCTCGCAGCGGATAATCACGCGGCGTGCGCCGTACTCCTGGTCGATCATGGTGGCGCGATGGTGGAGAGCGGCCAGCTCGACGCCGTGTTGCAGGCTGCCGAGCTGCCAGCCGAGTATCTCCGCGACCCGCGGATCCAATGGGCTCTCGGACAGGCGCGACAGGTGCGAGGGCAGTGGGCGCAGGCGTTGCAGCACTTTCAGCACGCCGGCTGCGACCGGGAGGAGCTAGAGCCGGCGTTGTCCTGGCGGGTTGGCCTGATCGCTTTCGCTCAGGGCGAGTTCGCCAAGGTACTGGCGCTGACCCGGCGGGCCCGGCTGGACCGGGAGGACACCCTGGACGAAACGCGGGTGCTGGCGCTGGCCGCGAGCGCTCACCGGATGGTCGGTGACCTCGCAGCTCTGCGGAGGACGGCGCTTCAAACGCGTGCTGCGGCCCGGCGGTGCGGCCAGGAACAAGCGTGGTCCTGCGCGTACCATGTCCTCGCGCTGCTGACTGCCGCCGAGGGCGACTGGCGGCAAACCGAGACCCACTGCACCGACGCCCGGCGCTGCGCCGAGGCGAGCGATGATCTGCTCCAGCTAGCGTGGACTTGGACTTGCCGAGCGTTTCACCAGTTCGAATCGGGTGCACCCCAGCCCGCGCTGGCTGATTCCGAGATCGCGTTGACCCTCAGCGAGCGATGCGAGAACCCGTTTTTTATCGCGCACGCGCTGACCATCCGCGGTCGGACCCGCGGGCGTCTGGGGATGCTGGAGGCGGCGGCGGCCGATTTCACCACAGCTATCGACCTCTTCCAGCGCCTCGGCTCCCGATTTCTGGCGTGGCCACTGTGCGGCATGGGTGATCTGCATCGGACCAGGGGGAAGCTGGTTCGAGCTCGGGCGGCGTACGAGGAGGCCTTGACCCTCGCCCAGCCGTACCACGACGTGTTCGGCCTCAGCTCGGCGCTGATCGGTCTTGCGCGCACCGGCGCGGCTGACGACCTGGGGCTCGCTCGGGAGCGGGCGGCCCGGGCCGTGGAGTTGGACGAGGGGCTTCGCAAGGTTCCGGCATCGCTCGCCCACGGCTGGGTCGAGTTGATGGGTGGTAACCGACAGGGCGCCTCTGCGGATGCCGATCGGGCTACCGTGGCCGCGCGGCAACGCCGAGACGACCCGGGACTGGCCGAGGCCATCACCCTGCGCGTGCTCGCCTCCAGCGAAGCCGCCGTGGATGCCACCCCGTTGCGGGACGCAATCGACATCTGGCAGGAGACGGGCTGTCGCCTTGAGGAGGCCGCGACGAGAATCGTGGCCGCCCGCGTTGGTGCGCCAAGTGCCCATCTCGAGGCCTACGCCGCAGGTCAGCTCCTTCGGGACTACGGCGTCGATGTCGAGTCGCGGCGAGCCGCCGGACCACTCGGTGTGTTGGTCCGTTCCGCGCCTGCGGTGTTCATCCAGACGCTCGGTGTGTTCCGGGTGATCCGTGACGGGAGCCCGATTCCGACTACCGCATGGAAGTCGAAAAAAGCCCGAGACCTGTTGAAGATTTTGGTTGCGCGGCGCCGGTCGACCGCCCGCGATCAGTTGATGGAGCTGTTGTGGCCGGGGGTGGACCCGGCAGTGGCTGGCAACCGGCTCTCCGTGCTGCTCTCCACGGTCCGCGATGTGCTCCAAACCCACCCGGCGGGCGAGGGCCCATTGGTCACCACCGACGGCGCGGTTGCGTTGAACCTCACGCAGGTCCGCGTCGACCTCGAGGACTTCCTTACCCAAGCCACTGCCGCCCTCGACGCCCACCGGGCCAAGGCGCCGGACGCGACTGCACGACTCGAGTCCGCCGTCGCCGCCCATACTGGGGATTTCCTCGAAGAGGACCCCTACCAGGAGTGGGCCGTTGCGCTGGCCGAAGAGATCCGGGCCACCCACGTCGCCCTCCTGAGGGCCTTGACTGCACAACTGACCGACACTGGCGACATCGACGCGGTCGTGCGCTACACGCTGCGCCTACTAGAGCAGGAACCCTACGACGAGGAAGCCCACCTCAATCTCGTCGCAGTCCTGCTCGACGCCGGACGCCTCGGCCAGGCCCGGCGGCACCACCAGACCTACGTCCGCCGGATGAAAGAGATCGACATCCCACCACGCCCGTTACCGGAGATGACGTCGCGGCGGTAGCCAGGCGCGCGGGTTGAGGCGTCGGGGATCGGCCCGCAGGATCCACCGCCAGCGGCCGTAGGTCCTTGACCTCGATGCCGGAC
>DASYMC010000370.1:0-9269 GCA_036009255.1 Pseudonocardiaceae bacterium | reverse complement strand
GGTTCAGCACCCGCAGGAAGATCAAGTAGAGCAGACGCAACGGCACGACACATGATCATGCCCGGTCGCCCGGAAACTCCAATCACACAGCTCAGAGGCACAGGCTCGCTTTTGGAACCCCACACGCCCTGCCCCAACGATGCGTCGAGGCACTGCATGCCCACCGCAGACAACAAGACCAAGACCGGATAGCCGCCGGGCCGCGCTGGCAAGAGCACAATCTGGTGTTCGCCTCCAAGGTCGGCACACCACTTGACCCCTCCCATGTTCGCCGCGAGTTCCGACGCGCCATCCGTGGTGCAGCCGCAGTCAACCCCGACGAGTGGACCCCCCGGGAACTACGTCACAGTTTCGTCTCCCTGCTCTCAGACAGTGGTGTCCCGCTGGACGAGATCTCGCGATTAGTTGGCCACAGCAGCACTGCCGTAACCGAGCTGGTTTACCGCAAGCAAATCAGACCAGTGCTCCAACAAGGAGCAACAGCCATGGACCAGTTATTTAGCGCCGTAAATCCTGAGTGAGCGGGCATATTGCCACGCGGCGGATAGACCCCACCATGAGCGTGGCTCAACGCCAGAAGATGCACTACATGGGAAGGGATCCGTAGTCACGCAGTTAGTCACTCAACAGATCAAGGGCCAGTTCAGCAACCTTTAGAACTGGCCCCTCACCTGCGGCTTTGGCGTCGGGGTGGCGGGATTTGAACCCACGGCCTCTTCGTCCCGAACGAAGCGCGCTACCAAGCTGCGCCACACCCCGGATGGACGTCGCTTACTCTAGCCGACGCCCGCGGCGTGCCATGCGTTGGCTGGCACGGTCACATCGCTGTTGCGGGGTACCAGAGTGAGCAGGTTCGCTTCTGGGGGGCAGGCGAAGCGCACCGGCGCGTAGGGAGAGGTGCCCAGGCCCGCTGAGACGTGTAGCCAGGTGTGCCTTCCCCAGCGGGACACACCGCGGGCGCGAGATCGGTCCAGCCCGCAGTTGGTGACGATCGCGCCGTAGCCGGGCAGCCGCAGCTGACCACCGTGGGTGTGACCGGCGAGCACGAGGTCGTAGCCGTCGGTGGCGAAAGCATCCAGCACTCGGGGCTCCGGGGAGTGCGTCAGACCCAGCCGGAGGTCGGCGGCGGGGTCGGCCCGTCCGGCGATCCGCTGGTAGCGGTCCCGGCGGAGGTGCGGGTCGTCCACCCCGGCGGCGGCGACCCGGCGCCCTGCCACAGTGAGCTGGCGGCGGGCGTTGGTCAGGTCGACCCAACCGTGCTCGATGAAGGCCGCGCGCAGATCCGCCCATGGCAGCGGCGCTCCCCTGATCTTCTTGCCGGTGCGCAGCAGGTAGTGAGTGGGATTTTTCGGTTTGGGACCGTAGTAGTCGTTGTTGCCGAAGACGAACACCCCGGGCAGGGCCATCAGTGGCTGCAACGCCCGCAACACGGCCGGCACCGCCTGCGGGTGGGCCAGGTTGTCACCGGTGTTCACGACGAGATCGGGCTGTAGGTCGACGAGGCTGGCAACCCAGCGTTGTTTGGAGCGCTGACCCGGAGTCATGTGCAGGTCGGAGATGTGCAGGATCCGCACTGGGGGTGCCCAGTCCGGGAGTACCGGCAAGATCGCCTGCCGCAGAGTCCAGCGGCGGACCTCCACGCCGGCGGCATAGGTACTCCCAGCTACAGCCAGCGCGGCGGCGCCGACCACGGCACGTCCCCAGTGGTTCATGCGGCCGAGCCTAGCTGTCTCGGGCAGCGCATGAGTGGCATTGAGTGTCCGTGTACGTGTCCGGCATGCCACGCCACTCACACGGCGTAGTCTCCGGAAAATGGCAGAGCTGAAGGATCGGCTGCGCGCCGACCTGTCTACGGCGATGAAATCCCGAGAGAACGTCACGGTCGCGACCTTGCGGATGGCGCTGACGGCGATCACCACCGAGGAGGTTTCCGGCTCAGCGGCTAGGGAGCTCTCCGATGAGGAGGTGCTGACGGTGCTTGCTCGAGAGGCGAAGAAGCGTCGCGAAGCCGCCGAGCTCTTCACTACGGCCGGACGGGATGAGCTGGCTACCAGGGAACGCGCCGAGGGCGAAGTGCTTGCCCGGTATCTACCCCGGCAACTCAGCGACGATGAGCTCACCACCCTGATAGCTGAATCGATCGACGATGTCGCCGGGCAACTCGGCAAGCGCCCCGGGCTTGGCCAACTCGGCCTGGTGATGAAGGCGGCGAAAGCCAAGACCTCGGGCCGCGCCGAAGGCAAGCGGCTGGCCGCTGCCGTCATGACGGCCCTGCAGCCCTAGCCAGCGCCCGAGCGTCTCTAGGGGCCCTGGCGGTCTCGGTCTCGACGATCGCGGCGGTCTCGACGGTCGGGGGGCCCTGGAGCGGGTATGTCGTTGGGGTTCACCGCGGTTGCGCCGTCGGGATTCTGCTGGTCTGGCCCCCGGGGGGGACGGTAGGACCCTCCGGGGGGTGGAGTTCTCGCCCCGGGCCTCGCTCGAGCCGTCCCGTCGCTGACGCCGATGGTGATCTCGTCTCCGGGTTCGGCGGTGGTGGGCGCTACGGACGCGACTGTGCCTGGCGGCTGGTCCGAGGCCGCCACCACCCGCTTCACCCGGAATCCTGCCCGCTCCAGGGTCAGCTGGGCGGTGTTCTCTCCCTGCCCCACCACGTTGGGGACGTTTGGTCCGGCACCGGTGACGTAGCGCGGTTCAGTGGGTGGCAGCGGCATCACCGGAAGCCCCTCATGCAGCGGGCCCATGGTGTCGAACCAGGTGCGGGCCGGCACCTTGCCGCCGAAGATATCGCCGTTGCTGCACAGCCGGGGTGGGTCGGAGTCGCAGATTCCACTCGGCCGGGACCCGTCTGGCCATACCAGCACCGCGCCGGAGTACTGCGGCGTCGCCCCTAGGAAGCCGGCTGAACGGTTGTTCTGGGTAGTGCCAGTCTTGCCGAGCAGCGGACGGGTCCAGTGCGCCGCCTGGGCGGCGGCGAAGGAGGTGCCGCTGGGCTGGTCGTCCTTGCTCAACCCGACCGCTAGGGAGTTCGCCAAGCCCTCTGGGACGACCTGCTCGCAGGGCGGCTCAGGTACCGGCACCGGGCGACCGTTGCGATCCAGCACCGCATCAATGGGGGTGGGCGGGCACCATCTCCCCCCGCTCATCAGGGTGGCCCCGACGTTGGCAAGGTCTAATGGGCTGGTCGGCTCGGCTCCCAGGGTGTAGGAGCCGCGGCGCTCCTGCTTGACCGCGTCAGCGATTGTGCGACCCCGCGAGTCCTTGGCGTTGAGGCTTTGCCGCATGCCCAGCCGGTAGGCCATGTCCACCACCGGGTCGATCTTCCCGATCCGGTCTTCCAAGGCGACGAACGTGGTGTTCGGGGAGATCGCAAGGGCAGTCTGCAGGGAAACCGACCCGTTGCGGTACTTGCCGGCGTTGGTCACCGTGTACGGGCCGCCGTTGTCCCGGAACACCCGCGAAGTGTAGGCATCCATCACCGGTACCGGGTTCTGGATCCCCATCCCCCGCTCCAGCAACGCGGCCGAGGTGAAGATCTTGTAGATTGATCCGGCGCCGAAGCCCTGCACCAGCGACGGCAGCGCGTAAGAGGTCTGGCCTGCGTCGGCGTCCAGCCCATAGTCCCGGTTGGCCACCAGCGCCCGCACCGCGTGCCGGTCACGGCCGGGCTCCACGACGGCCATCGCGTTGGCGATCCCCTGCGACTGGGTCGGCACCTCAGCGGTTGCCGCACGCTTGGCTATGTCACTGGCCCGCCGATCCAGGTTGGTGCGGATCAGGTACCCGCCGCGGCGCAGCTTATCCTCCGGGAAACCCACGGTGGCGAGGTAGTCCAAGGCGTACTGGCAGTAGAAACCGTCAGCGGGGCCGGCGCCGACGCAGCCGTTGGTCAGCCCGGTCAGCGGACGCTGCACGCCCAACGGCTCGGCCTTGGCCGCCTCGGCCTGAGTGGGGGTGATCGACCCGACGTTGGTCATCTCATCGATCACGACATTGCGCCGGGCCAGCGCCTGCACCGGATTTTCCACCGGATCGTAAAAGCTGGTTGAGCGCACCATCCCGGCCAGCAGCGCGGCCTGGGAGATGGTGAGCCGGTCCGGCGTGGTGTTGAAGTAGGTTCTCGCTGCCGAGGCGACTCCGTAGGCGTTGTGGCCGAAGAAGACGATGTCGAGATACCGCGCCAGGATCTCGTCCTTGGACAGGTGTTTTTCCAGCTGCAGGGCCACCCGGACCTCGCGCAGCTTGCGCGCTGGGGTGCTCTCCACGGCTGCAGCCCGTTCGGCGTCATTCTGTGCGACTGCGTAGAGCATGTAGTTCTTGATGTACTGCATCGTCAGGGTCGAGGCGCCCTGGCCCTCCAGTGCGCTGCCGCTGGAAGACAGGTTGGTCATCAGGGCTCGCGCGGTCCCCCGCCAGTCCACTCCGTTGTGTTCGAAGAACCGGCGGTCCTCGATGGCGATGATCGCTGCTTTCATCGTGTCAGCGATGTTCTTCGCGGGGGTGTTGAACCGGTTCTGGTCGAACACGTAGGCGATCGGCACGCCATCCTTGTCGGTGATCGTGCTGACGACCGGTACCTGCGACTGGACCAGGTTGGAGGAGACACTGTTGACCGTCTCGCTGGCTTGGTTGGACGCCAGACCGACTCCGCCCACCGCGGGGAACAGGATGCCCGCCACCAGAAGACCCGCGATCAGACACAGGCCGAGGATCCTGATCAGCGCGTTGCCGGCTACCACCCGGGCGAGCCTACGCGTCGGGCTGTGCCGTGTTGATGAGGCATGGCCGCAAGCTTGGCGGAGGTGACGTTCGTGACCTGAGAGGGTCGAGTATGATCAGCGCGCGTGAGCGCATCCAACACTACCCAGCATAGTCTCCTGCTCGAGGTAGAAGCGTTGGTGGCCGCCCTCATGGGGGATGCCTTACCAGCGGAGATCAAGTCTATTGCGGAACGGCTCGAGGCGGCCGTTGATGAGGGGAGAGACATTCCCGCCGCTGCGAGAGACGACATCCGATCGGCGATCAGGTCGGTGCGCAATGGCCAGCCCTGCGCGGCCGTCAGCGCGCTGCTCACGGCTCGGGTAGCGCTCGGCGCGCCGCCGCGCTGAACCTGACACCCGCCCGCGCCGGTCATGCTGGGTGGCGTGGATGACAACGTACTGACCCGCGCATTGCGCGCCGCGGTGCGCGGCGAGGTGGCGGCCGACGCCGGGACCCGTGCGCTCTACGCCACCGACGCGTCCAACTACCGGGTACCGCCGCGCGCGGTTGTGTTGCCCCGCTGCGCCGAGGACGTGTCCGCCGTCATAGGCGTCTGCCGGGAGCAGGCGGTGCCCCTAACCGCCCGGGGTGCCGGCACCTCGATTGCGGGCAACGCCATCGGGCCGGGGGTGATCCTCGACTTCTCCCGCCACCTCGACGCGGTGCTCGACCTCGATCCGGTGACGCGGCTGGCCCGGGTGCAGCCAGGCGTCGTGCTCGACACGCTGCAGGCCGCCGCCGCCCCGCACGGCCTGCGCTTCGGCCCGGACCCGTCCTCGCACAGCCGCTGCACGCTCGGCGGAATGATCGGAAACAACGCTTGCGGGACGCACTCGGTGGCCTGGGGAACCACCGCTGCGGCCGTCGAGGAACTCCTGGTGCTGCTGCCCGATGGTTCCCGGTTAGTGGCCAGCTCTGGGCTGCCTGCCCCGGTAGCCGCTTGGGAACGTGAGCACCGCGGGTTGATCCGTGCCGAGCTGCCGGACTGGCCGCGCCGCGGCTCCGGCTACGCTGTGCAACACCTGCTGCCCGAGCACGGTTCGCAACTGGCCCGCGCCCTGGTGGGCACGGAGGGCACCTGCGCGGTGCTGCTCGAGGCGACCGTACGGCTGGTCGCGCCGCCGCCGGCGGTGGCGTTGCTGGTGCTGGGATTCCCTGATGTCGTCGCGGCTGCCGACGCTGTCCCGGGGTTGCTGGGTTTCCACCCGCTCACCGTGGAGGGCATGGACTCGGCTCTGATCGACGTCTTGCGGGCCCGTCGACGTCCGGTGGTGCAGCTCCCGGAGGGTACGGCGTGGTTGCTCGTTGAATTCGGTGCGGACGAACTGGGCGCTGCGATGGCCTCGGCTCATTCCGTGGGGGCGCAGGCCGGCCGTCCTCATCTGGTGGTGGCCGATCCGGCGCACCGGGCGGCGCTGTGGCGGATCCGTGAGGCCGGCGCGGGTCTGGCGACCCGGCTCGCCGACGGGACGCAGGCCTGGCCGGGCTGGGAGGACGCCACGGTGCCCCCCGACCGGCTTGGCGACTACCTGCGGGGTTTCGGTGAGCTGCTCGCCGAGCACGGTCGGCGTGGCGCGGTGTACGGGCATTTCGGTGAGGGATGCGTGCACGTACGTGTAGATGCCGACCTGGACAGTGCAGCCGGCCGGCGCGAATTCCGGCGCTTCGTCGAGCAGGCAGCCGAGCTGGTGGCGGCTCATGGTGGGTCGCTGTGCGGGGAACACGGCGACGGGCGGGCCCGTGGTGAGCTGCTGGACCGGATGTACTCACCGGCGGTGCTCGACCTGTTCGCGCAGTTCAAGGCGATCTTCGATCCTGACGGGTTGCTCAACCCAGGGGTGCTGGTGCATCCCCGGCCGTTGGATGCCGACCTGCGAGTCGGCCGGGAGCGCCCGGTGCCGGTCAGCCTCGCTCTGGGACGTGACGGGGGGAGCCTGGCTGCGGCCACCCGGCGCTGCGTCGGCGTCGGTGCGTGCCGGCAACTGGACGGGCCCGGCGTGATGTGCCCCAGTTTCCAGGTCACCCGGGAGGAAAAGCACTCCACTCGCGGCCGGGCGCACCTGCTGGGCGAGATGCTGGCCGGTGACCTGGTCACCGGCGGCTGGCGCTCGGCTGCGGTCGATGAGGCGCTCGATCTGTGCCTGGCCTGCAAGGCGTGCGCCTCGGACTGCCCGGTCAACGTCGATATGGCCAGTTACAAGGCGGAGTTCCTGCACCAGCGCTACAGATGGCGGCTGCGGCCGCGCTGGCACTATGCGCTGGGTGGTCTGCCGCTGGCCGCGAGGGTCGCCGAGCTGGCACCGACGCTCGCCAATCGTGTCGCACCGTTGCTCGCCCGGTTGGGGGGGATATCGACGGCCCGGCCGCTACCCCGGTTTGCTGGATACCGGCCTATCGCGCCGCCTGGCGGCACGGGTGCGCGTGGTGCGGTGCTGCTGTGGCCCGACTGCTTCACCCGGTCGTTCGATCCTGCTGTAGTCGGTGCTGCGGCACGGGTGCTGACCGCGGCCGGCTTCGCCGTTCGGGTGCCCCGGGACATGGTGTGCTGCGGTTTGACCTGGTTCACCACCGGGCAGTTCGGTGTCGCCCGGCTGGTGCTGCGCCGTACGCTGCGCCTGCTGCGGCTGCCGCTCGGCGCCGGGGTGCCGGTGGTCGGGTTGGAGCCCAGCTGTGTCGCCATGCTCCGCTCCGATCTGCGCGAACTGCTCCCGGACGATCCGGCGGCGGCCGTGCTGGCCGGGCGGGTTCGAACCCTCGCCGAGATACTGCGCGAGCATGCGCCGGACTGGCAGCCACCCGAGCGCGCTGTCGATGCGGTGCAGCAGGTGCACTGCCACCAGCATGCGGTGCTCGGCCACGACGCCGACGATGGCCTGCTGCGCGCGGCCGGGGTCCGGGTGCGGCGGGCCACCGGGTGCTGCGGGCTGGCCGGCAGTTTCGGTTACCAGCGCGGGCACGAGGACTTGTCCGGCGCGCTGGCCGAACGTTCGCTGGCTCCGGCCATCCGCTCCATGCCGGAGGCGTTAGTGCTGGCTGACGGCTTCAGCTGCCGGTTGCAGGTCGCCCAGACCACAGGCCGCCAAGCCCTGCACCTAGCCGAGCTTTTGGACAACACCCGGTACCGGGCAAGCCAGCAGGTTTGAGCACCCTCGGACTCCCGAGCTCTCTGGCTGGTTTGCGACAGCGCTGCTGTTGAGCTCGGGAGTAGCAGAGCCTCGTGGCGGGGTGTAGACCGCTGACCGAGCGCTCAACGGTGGGTGATTTGGCCCGGTTGGGAGGGTTAAGCACGGGTAATCACCCGGTAGGAGGCTGTGATGGGCGATGAACGGTAGATAGGTTGCGCCGAGCGGTGACGACTCGGATATGTGTGAACGAAGTTCAGGAGGGGCGAATGAGCCGTCTGTCGAGCACCTACGACCTCGGTCTGGAGACCGGCGCCGAACTTAGCAGGGGTTCGGTGCCTATGCAGCGCGGACAGGACCCGCATCGCGTCACGGCCGAGCAGGTGGACCGGGCTCGGCTGTCGGTGGCACGGTCGGCTACCGGCGCCGAGGACTGCCGGATGCTGCTGGACATGCTGGGATTGATCGACGGCGAGGACGGCGTCCCACCAGTCCGTCGGTAACCTGGTTCGGTGATGGACGGTTCCGGTAGGAGCCGTCTGACCACCCGTTGTGAACCCGGTCGCTGCGGTGTCCTATGCTGGTTCTGCTCACGGCGGGCTACCGGCGCGAGCAGGTCTGGACGACCAAGTCCCCATCGTCTAGCGGCCTAGGACTCCGCCCTTTCAAGGCGGCAGCGCGGGTTCGAATCCCGTTGGGGGCACGGAAGCAAGGCCCAGTGGCGCAGTTGGTTAGCGCGTCGCCCTGTCACGGCGAAGGTCGCGGGTTCGAGTCCCGTCTGGGTCGCTCTGTCATATGGCGGGCTGCAACTGGCCCGCACGGCCAGGTAGCTCAGTTGGTACGAGCGTCCGACTGAAAATCGGAAGGTCGGCGGTTCGACCCCGCCCCTGGCCACCATCTTCCAGACGAACGACAACGGCGCTGACCTGCGATGACGCGGTCGGCGCCGCTGCTTTTCCGGCTGGGTCAGGCACCGGCCGGTCCGGTGGTCTCATTCCCGGTCTCATTCGACGTCTGCGGACCGGCCTCATCGGTGTTCCACAGCAGACCGCCGACCTCCTCCGCGATGCTCGTCAGGACCTCCGCGGGCACGTGCTGGTACCGGCCCGTCATGCTCGCGTGGGACCAGCCCATCACGTCCATCACGGCGCGCGTCGGCACCTTGAGCACCAGCAGCATGGTCGCGGCGGTGTGCCGGGCGTCGTGCAGCCGCGCAGGCCGCACGCCGGCGTCACGGAGCAGGGTCCGCCAGTCCTCGTAGTCGGCCCGCGGGTCGGTCGGTTTGCCGTTCGGCTGAGCGAACACCCAGCCGCCGTCGTGCCACAGCTCTCCCGCCGTCTCGCGTTCCTCGTCCTGCCGTACGCGGTGGGCCGTGAGCGCATCCATCAG
>DASYMC010000369.1:0-5933 GCA_036009255.1 Pseudonocardiaceae bacterium | reverse complement strand
GCACTGAGCGAGGGGCAACTCCCCACCGAGAGCGGGGAACGCCCCCAGGACGTGCTCACCATCAACCTGCCCGTACTGCAAGACCGAATCGGCACAGCCCAGCCGGCGCTGGGTGGCCCGATCAACACCGATACCACCCGCCGACTCGCCCGCGACGCCAGGATCATCCCAATAGTGCTGGGTTCCCGGGGTGAACCACTGGACGTGGCACGCACCGTCCCCACCGCGATCCGCCGCGATGCCGGATGCGCCTTTCCGGGATCCTCAGGACCGGCCCGCTGGCGCGACATCCACCACATCATCCACTGGGACGACAACGGCCCAACCAGCCTCAACAACTGCGTCGCGCTCTGCAGCCGACACCACCGACTCCTCCACCACTCCCACTGGCAAATCCACATGGTCAGCGGCATCCCACAATTCCATCCACCACCCTGGCTCGACGGCCCACCACGCACCAACCCCTCCACACCGCCCCCAACCTGATCCGAATCCGCCAGTAGTGGAAGACTCCTGCGCTCACGTGCCGCCATAGGTCAAGGGGAACACTGTGGGTAGCGACATTCAGTGGTCAGGGCCTTCCAGCGAAACCGGCAACGTCCTGGTCTCGGCCAAGCCAACTCCCGCACTGCCGCTATGAGAACCCGCTTGATCGCGACTGTGATCATCGCTGGCTCGGTAATTGCGCTGGCAAGTTGCGGCACGGGCGCTGGAACGCCACCGCAGCCCGTGCAATCGACGCCCACCCAGGCGGCGAGCCCGAGCCCGATCCCGCTGGTGAAGAACCCACGCGATGTTGCGGCCATTGCTCACCGCACATGCGGCCTGCTGACACTCCAACAGGCGAAAACCCTCGGTCTCGACGTGCCGCCGACACCGTCGGACGGTCCATTCGGCACGCAGGACTGCATGTGGCAAAACGTCACACCTGACGGATTAATGACCAAGCGACTGTCCATTAGCGTCGCGACGAACAACCCAACTTTAGAAGTCTCGTACAACCAGTATCGGGGCCGACCGGACTTCAAACTCATTGAGATCGCAGGTTACCCTTCCCTCGTATCTCGGTCGAACGTGAATCTGCCTAGTTGTGACATCGATATCAAGCTTGCGGACCGACAGAGCCTCTCGATCACCTACATTGCGAGGGAGTTCAGCAGCAATCCTCAGCAGTCGTGCGTGGCCGCCGAGCAGGTCATGGCGGCCGTGGTGATGAATGTGCCGCCGAAGAGTTGAGAAAGGTGCGGGCGACCATCGTCAAGCCCACCAGCACGGGCTCGCCGCGCCCGTAACCGATAAGTCCCCAGCCAGTTCCCGAGCGTGAGAAGCCTGAGAGCGCGGTCGCCGGGGAAGGCGGGTGGATCCCGTTGCGGATGTGCCCGGGATGGCAACTTTGGTCGAGAAGTTGCCATGGGTGGCGTCTCTGCGCGCGACAGCAGTCCTACCCCGGCATCACAGACAGTGACTTCGAGTCCATGGCGCGAGAAGCCGCTTGATCGATCTACGGCCCAATCTGGCCATTGTGGCACGTCACACGAGCACACAGCGATCAAACGCAAGCCCGCACCAGCTGGCCAGTTCGGCGGCAGGAGTCACCATCCGTGAAAGTAGGCAAACCCAGTACCAAGCAGGTCCGGCAACTCGTTATATAACGTTGTGGACGAGCCGGACAGTAACCAGATCCTCACGATCGAGGAGCTGCGCTCCCTGCGTGACCGGATGGGGGCGGAAGCAGCGGCGCCCCCGCCGACAGCGAGCGCCGCGCAGTTCGAGATTTCAGATTCACCCGCCGGTGTCCCGCTGGAAGCGCCCCCTGATCCCTGGGAGGCCTTGCGGCGCCGGGCCAGAGGCCAGCGACGCTGGGCTGAGTTCCGGTGGGCCAGGCCACTCGCGGCCGCGAGTTGTCTCGCCGCCGCCGGTGGCGGGGTTGCGCTGCTGGTCTTCACCGGCCACTCCCGCTCCGACCCGCCGCCCACCGTCGAGGTCTTCACGCCGACGACCCGCGCGCCCTCCGTGACCACCTCAGCGCCCGTGAGCGTTTCCTCGACAGCAGAACCCTCGATAGTCCTCCCAGTACCCATTGCCCCTGCACCGAGCCCATCCGCTGACGGCACGACCGAGCCGCCAACCGCCGCGGTGCCGCCACCTCGCGCCACGTACCGATTTAATTCACCTACCTCGGCAAAGCCCCCCGCTACTCGGCCCTCGCCTGCGAGAGTTCCCGAGCCCGGACCACCGCCCGGTGCAGCAGCTGACCGGGCAGGCACCCCCGGTGCGGCGACCGAGCCGCAGCCCACGGTCACCAGAACTCCCACGTCCTGGTCCCCGGCCGCGCCGGGGTGAGAACTACTGGTCGATGGCGTAGACGACCTCGACCATGACGGTGAGCTGCTGAGTACCTGCCTCGATGGGGACGGGTGCAGCCGCCGCGGCGTCCCGACCCAAGGGACCCGGTGGGCTGACCGGTACCTCGGTGATCGAGCGGATCTTGCCCAGCCTCACGCCAGCCCCGTCGGCCATCTGCTTGGCGTGTGCCTGGGCCTGCCGCACCGCGTTGGCGCGAGCCTGCGCCCGTGCTGCGCTGTCGTCCGCGATCGAGAAGCTGAGTTGCTGTAGCCGCACCGCGTCACCTGCTGCCTCACCCGCGGCGTCGATGAGCCCGCCGGCGGCGCCGATGTCATGCAGCTTGGCCGTGACCTGGTTCGTCACCTCGTAGCCAGTGATCCGCCCGGTCGCCGAGTCGGATGTCGGGTTGACCGACAGCTGGCTGGTCTGCAGGTCGGCCGGGGCGACTCCTTTGCTCTTCAGCACGTTGATCAGCGCGGTCGCCTTGTCGGTGTTGGCATCAAGGGCGGCCTTCGCACTCTGCGCCCGGGTCTGGACTCCGATGACGATGGTCACGGTGTCGGGGGTCCTGGTGACCGTTCCTAGGCCACGGGTGGTGATGCCGGCAGTCGATCCAGCGCTAGTCGACGCTGCTGGTTCGCTGCCACCGGAGCAACCTGCCAGAGCGACAGCAGCCAGCCCGAGGGCCACCACACCAGACAAGCCACGCTTCATCAGGGTCCCCGTTCAGTGATTGGTGCGGTCGCTCCTACCAGCCCGGCGCCGTCAGCTCAGTGGCCGTCCAGAGGACTTGTTGCGGCCTGGAAGGTCTCGTCGACGTGTCGATGATGCCGTACCGCTGGACTGAATCGAGCTAGAGCCGCATGTCAGCTCCATCGCCCGCCTTATCGACCGACGGAATCCGGCCGCTACATCAAACCAGGTAAGGGCCCACGCATGCCCGCCTCAACAAAACTAGTTAGTTCGTCCAGCACCGCTGCCTGGTTGACTGGATCACGACCGGCGAGACGGCCGGGCACGTTGAGGGTGTCGAGCAGTTCGGTGTGGGGATCGGCGCGCAGCCCGGCGTCCCGGAAGGCATCGGTGGCGAAGGGATACATCCTGGCAGCGAGAGTGGCGAAGGACTCGATCGCCGACGGTGTCCACCCCAGCCGTACGTTGAACGCGTCGAGTCCCACGCCGGATGCGCCGTCTGCAGTGAGCAGCCCGCGCGAGACCTGATTGGTGGCGCCGAGCTCGGCGAGCAGCTTGTCGACCTCCTTCGGCGGCTGCCCGTCGGTGTTGTGCAGCAGCAGGTCCCGGCGAAACGGGGGATTGCCACCGAGGATTTCGTCGGCCCCCTCGCCAGTGAAGACGCCTGGATCGGGCGGTATTGGTTGCTTCATTTTTCAATCTGCGATTGACTGTTCGCCGTCTGCTCCGTACCGGCACCAGTGGGAGGTTGCCGTGCGCACCGCCGAGTCCGGGCATGCTCGGCAGCGGTCCCCGCGGGCCAGCTGGAGGCCGACCGTGCGCTGCTCGGTCGCACCAGCACTGCGGAACCCGACCATGAGCGGCTGCTCCTCCACCAGCTCAACCGCGGAGTGTTCGTCCGGGTGTTGACGGTCAGCGACGTCATAGACCTCTACCGGGTGCGCAAGCTCGTTGAATGCGCAGCCGTGCGGGATATCGACAGTCCGCCGCACAGCGTGCAGGAGCAACTCGTCGATACCTACGCGCGGCAAACGCCTGATGGCTGAATCGTCCGGGGCGTGTGCCGGGGTCGATGTCGGGGGTACGTTCACCGATGTCGTGGTGCACGCACCCGGTCGCCGGCCGCGGGCGGTGAAGGTGCTCACCACACCGGACAACCAGGCGGTGGGTGTGCACCGGGGTGTCACGCACGCGTGGCCGGGCACGGCGTTGCGGCTGCTGCCGCATGGCACCACGACGGCCACCAACGCCGTGCTGGAACGCCGGCTGGCCCGGACCGTGCTGGTGACCACAACCGGGTTCGCCGATGTATTGCAGATCGCCCGGCAGGACCGGCCCGCGCTCTACGACCTGACCATCACCCGCCCGGAGCCGCTGGTGCCCCATGACCGGGTGGTCACCGTCGCGGAGCGCACCAGCCCGGACGGTGCGGCGATCATCGCGCTGACCGACGAGGAGATCGAACGGGTACTGCGCGAGGTCGAGAGCCTGGAGCCGGAGTCGGTGGCGGTGAGCTTGCTGTTCAGCTACGCCGGCGACTCCCACGAGCGACGGCTGTGCGAGGCGTTGGCCAAGCTGGACGTGCCGATCACCCGATCCAGCGTGCTGCTCCCGGAGTTCCGTGAGTACGAGCGTGCCTCGACGTGCGTGCTCAACGCCGCCGTCGAACCGGTGATGCGCCGCTACCTGTCCAATCTGAGCGCCGAGCTGCCAGGTCCGACGATCACCGTGATGACCTCGGGCGGCGGCACCGCCAGCGTCGATTTCGCGGCCGCCGCCCCCGTGCACACATTGCTGTCCGGGCCAGCTGCAGGGGTCGTCGCAGCCGGTGCCGTGGCGCGCTCCGCGGGTTTCGAGCACGCGATCGCGTTCGACATGGGCGGCACCTCCACCGACGTGTGCCTGATCCGGGATGGCCAGCCGGAGGTGTCGACGTCCGCACAGATCGCGGGGTTGCCGTTTCGCACTCCGGCGGTTGGGATTCACACCGTGGGCGCGGGCGGTGGGTCCATCGCCTGGGTCGACGCCGGAGGCGCGTTGCGGGTCGGCCCGGCCTCGGCGGGGGCCGATCCCGGTCCAGCCTGCTACGGCCTGGGTGGCACCGAGCCGACGGTGACCGATGCGCATTGCGTGCTCGGTCATCTCGAGCCGGATCGCGACATGAGCGGGGGCCTGCGCCTGGACGTCAAGGCGGCCGCGGACGCGATCGGTGCGCTACCGGAAGCGGCCGGTGGGGCGCCCGGGATCCTTGCGGTGGTACGGGCCACGATGGCTCGCGCGCTGCGCAAGGTCAGCACCGAGCGCGGCGCCGACCCGGCAGAACTCGCGCTGGTCGCCTATGGCGGCGCTGGACCGCTACACGCCACCGCGCTGGCCCGCGAGCTCGGCTGTCGCGCAGTGGTGGTGCCTCCTGCCCCGGGAGTGCTCAGCGCGCTGGGCCTGCTGCTCGCGCCAGCTCGATACGAGGCGTCCCGGACGGTGATGGCGCCAGCCGACGACGATCTCAGCGACGCGTGGCAGGCGCTGGAGGCGCAAGCGCGTGAGGAGCTGAAGCGTCAGGGCGTGAGCGGCGAGATCGCGCTGACCAGGCTCGCCGACGCCCGCTACGCCGGCCAGTCCCATGAACTGCGGATCGTGGTCGAGGCCGGCGCGGACATCACGCAACTGCTGCACCAGGCGCACCACGAAGCCTACGGGTACGCCATGCCTGAGGAGCGGGCACTGGTCGTCACGCTGCGGGTGGTGGCGCGGGGTGAACCGATCCTGTCTCAGCCGCCGGATGACTGGGATCAGGGGCAGGCCGCCCCGGAGCGGTCTCGCGAGATCGGCATCGCCGACCGCACCGTCACGGCACGGGTGGTCGCCCGAGCCGGGCTGGCAGCGGGGGACGAGGT
>DASYMC010000368.1:0-17949 GCA_036009255.1 Pseudonocardiaceae bacterium | reverse complement strand
GGCCCAACCCAGCCAACCAGCCGGCCCAACCCGGCCCAGCCTGCCGGCCCAACCCGACCAACCAGCCGGCCCAACCAACCAGCCGGCCCAACCAACCAGCCGGCCCAACCCAACCCAGCCCAGCCCAGCCAGCCGGCCAGCCCGCCACCTACGCGGTGGTGCCGGCGCCGGCTCGGGAGGGTACGTCGTCCAACCGGAACGATGGCGGGTTGTCGGTGCGCACCACACTCGTGGTCAGGGTGGCGAGCAGGTCGTCGACGGTCAGCGTGGCGGGGTCGGCGATAGTGGTGGCCAACCCGCGCCGGGTCAGCTCGGCCGCCAGGTCCTTCTGGTGGTCGTCGCCGGCCTCGCCGTACCGCTCCAGCCGCAGCGCCATCAGCGGCATGCGGCCGCCTTCCAGCACGGCCAGCGCGGAACCGGTACCGGCGTGCGCGATGACGATGTCGGCCTCGCTCAGGGCGGCGTCCAGCTCGGCCGCCGGCAGGAACGGGCGCGGTGTGATGTCCAGGCCGTCCACCGGTGTGCAGCCGGTCTGCCAGAGCACCTCGACCGGCCGCTCCACCGCCTTGCTCAGCGGGCCGTCCTCGGCGAGCAGCGTGGCCAGGGGCTCGATCAGCCGGCGGAACGGGAACTCGGCCGCGGTGCCGACCGTGACCACCACCCGGACCGTGTCGCCCAGCTCCCGGGGCGTCTCCGCCGGCAGGTAGACGTCGAAGCTGCTGCCGCCGTAGTGCCAGCCGGCGTCCGCCCAGTGCGGGTACTGGCAGTAGGTGTGTACCCGGGGCACGCGGCGCAGGAGCTTGCCGGTGCTCGACGGGGCGGACACCCGTGCCGCGCTCTCGATGTAGTGGCACTCGACGCCCCGTGCGGCCAGGTACGGCAGGTACGCCAGCGCGATGCCGGAACCGGTGGACACCGCGCGGGTGATCTTGCGCTCGCGCATCAGCTTGTGCGCGTGCGGCACGGTCTTGAGCACCCCGGGCACCGAGTGGAAGCCGATGTAGGGCACGTACTCGACGTCGCGGTCGGCCAGCAGCGAGGTGCTCTGCTCGTTCGCGTGGGTCACCCACACCGCGTCGGGGTCGATCGGAATTCTCCGCGACAGCTGGTCGAGCTGCGCGAGGTGGCCGCCGGTGGTCGCGACGAAGAGCGTGGTCATCGAACGCTGTGGTCCTTGAGCATGGAAGGCACGGTACGGACCAGGATGGACAGGTCGCCCACCAGGTTGCGGGTCCGCACGTAGGTCAGGTCGAGGTGCAGCATCTCCAGGGTGCTCACCGTGGAGCGCCCGCTAACCTGCCAGAGGCCGGTGATGCCGGGGCGGACGGAGAACCGGGGCTGGAACTCGGTGGGGAACATCCGCGCTTCCCACTCCAGGCACGGGCGCGGGCCGACCAGGGACATGTCGCCGAACAGCACGTTGATCAGCTGCGGCAGCTCGTCCAGGCTGGTCTTGCGCAGGAACGCGCCGATCGGGGTGACCCGGGGGTCGCTGTCGAGCTTGTAGCTGCCGTCGACGGAGGTGTCCTCGCCGCGCAGCTCGGCCGCGATCAGCTCACGCAGCATCTCGTCGCCGACGCCGGTGCGCATGGTGCGGAACTTGTACATCGTGAACGTCTTGCCGCCGAGGCCCACCCGCTGCTGTTGGAACAGCGCGGGACCCACGCTGGTCCAGCGGATCACCAGGCCGATGACGATCAACGGGATCCCCAGCACCAGCAGCGCGGCGAAGGACATTGTCAGATCCACAGCACGCCGCGCGACCGACTCCCACGTCGCCGTTTCAGGCAGTGCGGAGTCAAGTTCGACGTCGGGCATCGATCCCTCCAACAGTGATCGCCAGCAACGTGAAGATCAGGTCTCCGGTGCCGCGGAGCTGAAGATGCGGGTCAATGAGTGTAAGAACGAGCAAGAACAACCAAACGATTTCCAAACTCGAGGCGCACGCTCCGAACGCACCCGGATGGCGGATGGCCGGGCGCACGGTGCGTAACACTCTCAGGGAAAGCCACAGAAACGCGGCAAGTAGGGGAACGCCACCGATCCACAGGAAGTACAGGACCCCTGACTCCAGGTAGATCACTTCCCGCCAGCGTTCGGCGGCTTCCAGCACGGTGTTCGGGGAGACCCCGATGAGAGTCGTCGTCCAGTCGAAGTGCGGTAGGTACATGAACCGCAGGTTGTCGTAGCGGCCCAGCCAGCTCTCCGGCACCGGCGTACCGAACTCGCCGATGCCTTCCAGCCGGCCCAGGAAGGCCGGTGCGCCGATCACCAGGGCGACCAGCGCGAGCGGGGCGAAGCGCTTGGCCTGGCGGCGCAGGTCGGGGAACCGCCAGGCGATCAGGGCGAAGCCGACCAGCGCGGCGATCCAGGTGGAGAACTGGCCGGCGGCGAACACCCCGGTGCCCAGGGTCAGGGCCAGGATCAGCCGCTCCCGACGCCCGAGCAGGCCGCGCGCGCCGCAGCAGAGCACCAGGATCAGGCAGATGATGACCACGTCGCCGGTGGCGATCGGGGAGCCCAGGGTGGCGCTGCCGCGCTCACCCAGCTCGTCCGGGGTGGCGGCGTTCGACCCGTTGTTCCAGAAGGTGTCCAGCAGCGCGGCCACCGGCGGGAAGCGCAGCGTCTGCAGCACCGCGATGAGCGCCACCAGCGCGCCCGGCCAGACGATGAACCGGATGGTGCGCAGGATCCGCGCGTCGGTGGTGACCGTGTAGCGGACCAGGAAGTAGAGCCCCACCAGCTTGGCCATCGGCAGGATCGAGGCGTACTCCTCGCCGGTCGGGATGTGGCCGCGAAGGGTCAGCGAGGTCAGTGGCCACACCGTGGCCATCAGCAGGAAGACCCCGAGCGGCACGTCGACCGCCGGCATGAACCGGGGCCGGATGTCGTCGCCGCGCACGTAGCGCAGGAACGCCCCGAACACCGCGCCGGCCACCACCAGGGCCAGCAGTGCCTCGTTGGGGCGCACCAGCGGGATCAGCGTGTCCCGGTCGATGCCGGCGATGATCGGCAGGGTGAGCAGGTAGGAGTAGGTGGCGAAGATCGGGTAGAGCGCCGCCGTGGTGAACAGCAGCACGCCGAGGGTGGCGCCGACCAGGCCGTAGGCGGCGGTCGAGCCGTAGAGCGCGGCCACCGCGCCGGCCACCGCGCTGAGCAGCACCGAGCCGGTGATGATGAGTCGGCTGGTCCGGGACTCGCGGGCGGCGGCCGCGGCGCCACGGCCGATGGCGCCCGCGTCCCGGGGCGGCAGGGTCTGGGTCATGTGGGCTCCGCCGTCACCTTGAGCCCGATGTAGCGCACGACGAGCAGGAACGCGCCGAGGGAGAGCGCTCCGCAGCCGAGCAGCACGCCGAGCTCGGTCAGCCTGTCCGGGTTCAGCAGGTGCAGCAGCCAGCGGCCGGCGATGATCACCGGGAACATCGAGGCGGTCGCCAGCGCGACGACCATCAGGTGGACCCGGGTGGTGAATGCCTCGGGCCGCAGGGACTGCCGCATCCGGGCCAGCACGGTGATCGCCGAGGCCAGCTCGCCGGCCAGCACGCAGACCACGAGCCCGGCGAGGCGGCTGCCGTCGGCCGGCAGCAGCAGGGTGCTGAACGCCACCACCACGCCCACGCCGAGGCCGACGAAGCTGGCGATCCGGGGGCCCTTGTCGTCCAGCTGGGAGAACAGCGCCTGCCGGCCGAAGTCGTGGATGCCACCGGCCATCTGGGCGAACGCGGCGACGGCCAGGCAGGCGGCCAGCTCGCTGATCAGGTTGGCCTCGCGCAGCTCGCCGTTGGCCAGCAGGTCCGCCGTGGGGGTGGCGAACGCGGCCAGCAGGCACAGCGACGGCAGGCTGGCGATCACCGCGTAGAACAGGCCCTGGCGCCAGGCCACCGCGAACCGGTGCGGGTCCTTGGCGGCGGCGGCCGTCGCGAGGCGGGGCAGCGCGGCCATCGACACCGCGCGGGCGCCGAGGAACGACAGCGCCCAGAACACCTGGTAGGACAGCTGCACCACGAGCACGCCGCCGGGCACCGTGCTGGACACGGCGGTGAGCACGTAGTTGGTGACCGAGGGGCAGCCGGCGACCGGGATCGAGCGGTACACCCGGCGGACGGCGTCGTGGGACTCCGGGTCGTCCTTCCAACCCCGCGACGGCAGCACGAACAGCCCGCACCTGTAGGTGCCGTACATCTGCAGCGCGGCGTGCACCACCACGGCGAGCGTGGTGCCGATCCCGAGCATGATCATCATGCCGTACGGGGCGGTGTCCACCTCGAGGCCGGGGCCGTAGGCCCAGATCACGGCCAGCACCGTGATGATCGTGGCGACGTTCTCGATCGCGGGCGCGGCGGCCGGCAGCGCGAACCTGCCCTGGGACTGCTGCGCGGCGACCCCGAGCGCACACACGCCGTAGAACACCACCTGGGGCGCCACGAACAGGATCAGGATGATCGTCATGACCCAGGCGCGGTGCCGCAGCGGCTCCGGGACACCGGCGGTGAACGACCAGGCCACCACCGGGGAGAGCAGCATGAGCAGCAGCGCGCCGGTCGCGCCCACCCCGAGGATCCGGCCACCGATGCGGGCCAGCTTGGCCTTGGCCAGCTCGGTGCCGCCGGAGTCCAACGAGCGCACGATGGTGGGGATGAGCACCATGGCCAGGATCGGGCCGGCGATGGTGGAGTGGATCGTGTTCGGCAGTACGTAGCCGGCCTGGAAGATGTTGGCGAAGTACGTCGGCCCCATCAGCGCACCGATCACCAGCACGCGGACCAGCCCGGCTATGCGGCTGACCAGCGTCCAGGCGACGACGGTGACGGAGTTGCGCGCGGTTGCCTCGCGGTTGGAGTTCTCCACCGGCGCGGCCGCTGCGGGGTCGACCATGGGATCAGCCGCCGATCCGGCGCTGCTCGGTGCTCGGGGTGGGCTGGGGTCCTACCTTCACGCTGTGCTGCCCCTCACGTGGACGCGGCCATCAGATCTGCGGGGAAGCTCGGTGTCCCCAGTTGCCGTCGGCTGACGCCAAACGGCGGAGAGCCTACCTGCCCTTCGGAACGACCCGCTCACCCGGATTGGGCTCCTTGTCTCCCTTGACCAGCTGGATCAGGGCGCGTACCTGGTGCCGCAGCCACGGCGTCCGCCCGCCGACCCGGGAGGCGAACCGGTAGGCCAGCGAGAGCTTGAACCGGAAGAGGGCGAGTGAGTCGGTGCCCTTGACATAGATCCGGTCGACGGCGAACCGGCCGTGCTCGCGGGCCACCGCGAAGCTGACCGTGTAGCCGGCGTCCTCCAGGGCCTGCCGGGCGTCCCGGTCGTGGGTGCCGAACGGGTAGGCGAAGGAGCGCGGGGTGCCGCCCATCATCGCGGCCACCTCGTCCCGTGCGCGCACCACGTTGCGGTGCAGCTCGGCGCGGTCCATGCCGAACATCCGGGTGTGGTCGTAGCCGTGGACCCCGACCTCCATCCCGGTGCCGGCCAGGGTGGCGATCTCGCTCTTGCCGGACAGCTGCTCGTCGGCGTAGACGGGGTTCCACCTGATCGGCCCGCCGAGCACGCCGGGCGGGACGAACAGCACGGAGGGGATGCCGGCCTCGGCCAGGATGGGCGCCGCGGTGCTCAGCACGGACTCGTGCCCGTCGTCGATGGTGATCAGGTACGACTTCCGGGGGGCCGGCGCGCCGTCCAGGATGGCGGTGAACTCGTCCAGCGTCAGCGCCCGCCAGCCGCCGTGGCGCAGCAGGTCGAGCTGCGCCCGGAAAGACTGCACGCTGACGAACAGGTGCTCCGGGTCGCCGGCGGGCGGCACCTCGCCGAAGTTGTGGTACATCAGCACCCGGGGCATCCGCCAGGACATCCGGGGCGAGTCGACGTTGCTGCCAGCTCTGGTCGTCATGATCAGTTCAGTTCCGGGTCCAGCGGCGGCTCAGCGTCACTGCGGTCATCAGGGCAATGATCAGTCCACAGACCCCGCCGGTGATCGCGGCCAGCGACTTGTTCGGCGACACCGGGTCGGTCACCGCGTACGCCGGTACCAACACCGAGGACTGGTTCTGGGTCAGGTTCATCTGGTCGAGCTGGGCCTGCAGGGTGGCCGCCCGGGTGGCCAGCGCGGTGGTCTCCGCCGCCGTGCCGGGGCTGGCCTGTTGCTTCTTGACCGCGTCCAGCTGTGACTGCAGGTACCCCTGCGGGCCGCTGCTGTTGGCCACCGTGAGGTACTGCTTGGCGATCGCGTTGGCCAGGGTCACGGCGGTGTCCGGGCTCGAGTTCGTGACCTGCAGCTGGATGATGTCGCTGGAGTTCAGGATGCTCGCGCTGACCGCCCTGGTCAGCGAGTCCACCGCGATGAAGTTCGCGTACGCGACCGGCCCCAGCACGTTCCGGCTGGTCAGCAGGACGGTCTGGGTGGTCAGGTTGCGGTCGGTCTTCAGGAAGTCACCGGTGTTCTCGCCGGCGATGTTGTACTGGATCGTGGTCCGGGCGGCGTACTGCGTCGGCAGCAACAGGGATGCCGCGTAACCGAGCACCGCGCCGACCACCAGCAGCGCCACGGTGAGGAACACCAGCTGGCTGCGCTGGCCGCCGGAGAGCTTGCGGCGGGGCGGGGCCTGCGGGGCGAACCGGGGTGCCCCGCCCATCGGCGGGCCCGGCAGCCGCATGCCCGGCGGCGGGCCGGGCAGCGGCGGACGGCTCCTCGGCGGGCCGCTGGGCAGCGCACCCGCGCCCGGGGGCCGGGAACCGCTCGCGACCGGCCCGTGGCCGGCCGGACCCGAGGCGGCTGCACCCGGGTTGCCGGTGCCCGAGCCGGGTGTGGCCGACTTGCCGGCGCCCGGGTTCCCGGTGGCGGGCTTGTTCGTCGGGGCGCTGCCCGGACCCTGCCCGGAGCCGCCGCCCGAACCGGGACCCGCCGAACCGGGATCTGCCGAGCCGGGGCCCGCCGAGCCGGCGCCGCTGCCCGAGCCCTGGCGAGCCTGGTTGCCGTGGTTGGACAGGCCCTGGTTGCCCGAGCCCTGGCCGCCGGGGCCCTGGTTGCCCGAGCCCTGGCCGCCGGGGCCCTGGTTGCCCGAGCCCTGGTTGCCCGAGCCCTGGTTGCCCGAGCCCTGGCCGCCGGCGCTCGCCGGGCCGCGGCCGCCCGAATCCGGGTTGCCTGAGCTGGAACCGCCGTTGCCGCCGCGGTTGGGCCCACCGCCGGAGCCGGTGCCCGAGCCGGGCTTGCCCGACGAGCCGCCGGAGGAACCGCCGACGGGCGTCGAGCTGATCGGCCACGGCCCCTGCCCACCGCTCTGCCCGGCGGAGCGACCGCGGTCGGGCTGACGGCCGCCGACCGGTGAGTCCGGGGTCGCCGGGTCGGTGCCCGGCGTGTTCCGGGAACCGGTGGCACCGTTCCCGGTGTTTCGCGCAGCGTCTGAGGCGCGTGTCATCTCAACATCAACTCCGCGTCCAACGTCGGGACAGTGCGATCACGACCAGCCCCGCCACCACGATCCCGCACAGCGCGCCGGCGGCGGCCGCGAGGGATGGTCTCGGATAGGCGGGTGTGGCGACCGAGTATGCCGGCACCACGACCGATGCCCGGTTGCCGGTGATGTTCTCGGTGTCCAGTTGGCCCTGCAGGGTGGCGACCCGGGCCTGCAGTGCGGCCTGGTTCGCGAGGGAAGCGGAGGACAGCTGACGACGGGCGTCGTCGAGCTGGGTCTGGATGTAGCTCGCCGGGCTGTTCGCCTTGACCACGGCCAGGTACTGGTTGGCGATCGCGGTGGCCAGCTTGACGCCGCTCGCGCGGTCCGGGTAGACCACGTCGACCTGGATGACCTCGCTGTTCACCGAGTTGGCGTTGAGCAGCGTCGCGGTGACCCGCCCGGCAAGGTCGTCGGCCGAGATGTTGTTGGCGTCGGCGACCGGTCCGAGCACGGCGCGGCTGGTCAGCAGCACGGTCTGGGTGGTCAGGTTCCGGTCGGTGCGGAGGAAGTCGCTGGCGTTCTCGACCGAGACGTTGTACTCGATCGCGGTGCGCGCCGCGTACTGCGTCGGCAGCAGCAGCGTCACCGCCAGGCCGGCGGCGGCGCCGAGCACGATGATCACCAACGCGTACAGGCCCAGACGCGACCCCTGCGCGGACGTCAGCCGTCGCCGGGGTGGCGGCGGTGGCGCGAAGCGAGGGCCCGGCGGCCGGAACGGCCCCCCCGCCGGCCCGCCGGATGGCGGGCCGGGCAGGGGCTGCCGGCTGCTGGGAGCGGAGGTCGAGGGCGAGTTGGAGCCCCCTCCACTCCGTGTCGCGTCGGGCGGACGCGTCATGCCGTGACACTCCTGAGTACTTCGCAGACCCTGGTGACCTGCCGCTCACTCAGGGTGGGGGACATCGGGAGGGACAGGATCCGGTCGGCGGCCGCCTCGGCCACCGGCAGGCTCTCCTTGAACTCGCCGTAGGCGGAGTCCAGGTGGCACGGGGTCTTGTAGTGCAGGCCCCAGCCGATACCGGCCTCGTCCAGCGCCTTGCAGACCTTGTCCCGCTCGTCCACCTCGACGACGGCCACGTGGTAGACGGCCTCCGCCTTCGGGTGGCGGGTCACCGGGCGGACCGTCGGGGGCAGCTCGTTGACGTACTGCTCCCAGGCACGCACCCGGCCGGCGTTGCCCTGGTCCAGCCCGGGCAGCTTCAGCGAGAGCGCGGCGGCCTGCACCGAGTCCAGCCGGCTGTTGCGGCCGCGCAGGTCGTGGTGGAACCGGCTGTCGGCGGACCGGCCGTGGTCGGCCAGCCGACGGATCTTGGCGGCCAGCTCGGCGTCCTGGGTGACCACGGCACCGCCGTCGCCCAGCGCGCCGAGGTTCTTGCCGGGGTAGAAGCTGAACCCGGCGGCCACCCCCACGCTGCCGGCCCGCTGCCCGGCGAACCGGGCACCGTGCGCCTGCGCGGCGTCCTCGATGAAGGCCAGCGAGTGCTTGCGGGTGACCTCGAGGAGCCGGTCGGTGTCGACCATCTGGCCGAACAGGTGGACGCCGATGATCGCGGCGGTGTTCTTGTTCACCGCCGCGTCGGCCGCGTCCGGGTCGAGCAGCAGGGTGTCCGGCAACACGTCCACGAACCGCGGCCGGGCGCCGACGTAGAGGACGGCCTCGGCGGTGGCGATGAACGTGTTGGCCGGCACGATGACCTCGTCACCGGGGCCGATGCCCAGCCCGGCCAGGATCAGCTCCAGTGCGTCGGTGCCGTTGCCGACCCCGACGGCCGCGCGGGCCTGGCAGTACTCGGCGAACTCGGCCTCGAACCGGCCGACCTCGGGGCCGTTGATGAACCGGCCGTGCCCGAGCACCTCGGAGTAGGCGCGCTCGAACTCGGCGCGCAGCGCGCCGTTGACCCCGGCCAGGTCGAGGAACGGAACGGGCTCGTGCTGATCGCTCACGACCGCACCCGCCCGTTGCCGGTGGCGGCCAGGTCACGCGCGCCGGCGACCGCGGCGGGGCCACCGGTGGCGCTCGCCACATCGGTGGCCGCCAGCACCCGGACGATGTCCAGGCCGCGCTCGCCCGGCGTGCGGGGCTGCTGACCGGTGCGGACGCACTCGATGAAGTGGCTGTCCTGGACCAGCAGCGGCTCCTGGAACGGCACGTACGGTGAGACGATGTCGCCGGTCCGGTAGCTGACCGGGAAGCCGTGCGAGGCGGCCTCGTCGACCTGCTTGGGGTCGACGCCCGCGTCGTGGATGCGGATCCGGTCGGTGTCGGACATGTCGTTGTAGACGGCCATCTTCTTCTCGCCGACCACGGTGACCCGGCGGATCTTCTCCGGGTGCAGCCAGGACAGCTGCACGAACGCGGTGGCACCGGAGCGCTCGAAGTCGAGCTTCACGTAGGCCACGTCGGCGTGTTCGGTGCTGATGTTGTGCTGTGCCCAGACGGCGGCGGTGCTCGGCACCTCGTCGAGCAGGTAGGACACGATCGAGATGTCGTGCGGGGCCAGGTCCCAGATGACGTTGCAGTCGTTCTGGTAGCGACCCAGGCTCAGCCGGGCGGCGTCGATGTAGAGCACCTTGCCCAGCTCACCGGAGGCGATGATGTCCTTGAGCTTCCAGACCGCCGCGTTGTACTCGAACGTGTGCCCGACCATCAGCCGGACGTCGGACGCCTTCGCGGCGGCGACCAGCGCCTCGGCCTCGGCGACCGAGTTGGCCAGCGGCTTCTCCACCAGGGTGTGGAGGCCGGCGTTGAGGGCCTGCATGGCGACCGGGGCGTGCGCACCCGGCGGGGTCGCCACGACGACGGCGTCCTGCGACTCGAGCTCGTCGGTCAGGTCGGTCGCGATGCGCACAGAGGGGAAGCTGGACATCGCCTCGCGCAGCCGCTGCTCGTCCTGGTCGATCACGGTGACGTCGACGTCAGGCAGGCTGTTGAGCACGCGAACGTGCTTCGAACCCCAGTACCCGTATCCGACCACCCCGACGCGCGTGGGTGTGCGACCCATCAATTGACCTCCGTTGCTCGAGACCCTGTTCGGGCGTTCGGCTGACCCCAGACCGAGTGTGCGCAGCCCCCGACGCCCCCTGAAGCGTCGGCGTGCGCTCGCCGGCTGTTACTCGCTCCATCCTCAGCAGGTTCAGATGCAGCGTCAAAGGCACAGGCGCCAGCCGCGGCTGGAACCGACGTGCGCCGTGGTGCTGGCGTCCCTGGCTCGTCGTGTCTAACGGCCTCGACAGCGGATCGGTGCGGCCAGCATGAGAGACGGGCCAGCCGTGCGACTGGTCCGGGCTCTGTCGTTTTCGCTGCGCAACTGTCATCAGTCCGTTATCCAGCTGGCCGAGAGACCGCTTGTGCCGGGGGTCGGTCACCAGTTGTCCGGCGACATTCGGCTGGTGGTCACCCACTGCACCGGGCCGCCGGGGGGCCTGCAAGCGGCGGGACTGCCGCTACCCCAAGGGGTCGACCGTACCCGCGGCGGTCGACCCCGCTCGTACCCCCCTTCGCTAGGTCTCAGGAAGTGCTCAGTGCCGATCCGGTGCCGATCCGGCGCCGATCCGGTGCCGGATCCGGTGCCGATCCGGCGCGGATACACAGTAGGTTCCGGCCGGCTGGTCCGGCGCAGGTGCGCTGGTCGGTGCACCTCAGGGGGCCGGTCCGTCACCGGTTCGGGTGGCGGCGGGTGCCCCGATTGCCCCCGATCGCTCCCCGTCGTCCCGGTTCGAACCCGCGGTGGCGGGGTCCGGGGCGCCATTGGCGGCGGTCGGTGGCTAGGATCAGCGCGTTAGACCCCACCACCGTCGGCAATGCAGGAGGTAGCAGTGACTGCCGTGGCCCCCCAGCCGATCTCGTCGCGCCCGTACCCGGCGCGGAGAGCGGCTAAGGGAACGTCCCTGCTGCGCTTCCTACACACGACGGATCCGAAGGACATCGGGATCCTCTACCTGGTGACCTCGTTCGCCTTCTTCATGGCGGGCGGCGCGATGGCGCTGCTGATGCGCGCCGAGCTGGCCCGCCCGGGCACCCAGTTCCTCTCCCCCGAGCAGTACAACCAGCTGTTCACCATGCACGGCACGATCATGCTGCTGCTGTACGCGACGCCCATCCTGTTCGGCTTCGCCAACTACATCCTGCCGCTGCAGATCGGTTCGCCGGACGTGGCGTTCCCCCGGCTGAACGCCTTCTCCTACTGGCTGTTCCTGTTCGGCGGGCTGACCGTGCTCTCCGGCTTCCTCACCCCGGGCGGGGCGCCCGACTTTGGCTGGACGGCCTATACGCCGCTGTCCTCGGACTCGCACGCCCCCGGGGTCGGCGCGGACCTGTGGGCGATGGGTCTGGTGGTGGCCGGTCTCGGCACCATCCTGGGAGGCGTCAACATGCTCACCACGGTGATCTGCTTACGGGCACCGGGCATGACGATGTTCCGCATGCCGATCTTCACCTGGAACATCTTCATCACCACGATCCTGATCCTGATCGCGTTCCCGGTGCTCACGGCCGCGCTGTTCGGCCTCGAGGTGGACCGCCACCTGGGCGGACACGTGTTCGACCCGGCCAACGGTGGGGCGATCTTGTGGCAGCACCTGTTCTGGTTCTTCGGCCACCCCGAGGTCTACATCGTTGCGCTGCCGTTCTTCGGTATCGTGTCGGAGATCTTCCCGGTGTTCAGCCGCAAGCCACTGTTCGGTTACAAGGGCGTGGTCTTTGCGACGATTGCGATCACTGGACTGTCGATGCTGGTGTGGGCTCACCACATGTACGCCACGGGTGCCGTGCTCCTGCCTTACTTCGCATTGAACACTCTGTGGATTGCGATTCCCACAGGTATCAAGTTCTTCAACTGGATCGGTACCATGTGGCACGGGCAACTGACCTTCGAGACCCCGATGCTGTTCTCGGTCGGTTTTTTGGTGACTTTCTTACTCGGGGGTCTGACCGGGGCCCTACTGGCCCTCCCGGCGGTCGACTGGCACGTTACCGACACTTACTTCGTGGTGGCCCATTTCCACTACGTGCTGTTCGGCACGATCGTGTTCGCCACCTACGCCGGCATTTACTTCTGGTTTCCGAAAATCACTGGCCGGATGCTCGACGAGCCCCTGGGGAAATTTCATTTCTGGGCCACGTTCATTGGCTTCCACCTCACATTCCTGGTGCACCATTGGCTCGGTGCCAGGGGCATGCCTCGCCGCTACGCCGATTACCTGCCCAGTGACGGATTCACCACGCTGAACATGGTCTCTTCTATCGGCGCCTTCGTACTTGGCGCATCCGTGCTGCCGTTTCTGTGGAACGTGTTCCGCAGCTACCGCTACGGGGAGGTCGTCACCGTCGACGATCCATGGGGGTTCGGTAACTCCCTGGAGTGGGCAACCACCTGCCCGCCACCACGGCACAACTTCACCGAACTGCCCCGGATCCGCTCCGAGCGACCGGCCTTCGAACTGCACTACCCACACATGGCCGGTCGGATCCGCACCGAAGCGCACATCAGCGGCGCCGGCCACCCAGCCGCACCCTCGGGGATCACCGCACGTACCTTCCCGGCGGAGCAGGCAGGAGGACCAGACCCCGATTCTCAGCAGCGCTGATGGCCCGGATTCGTCGCTAGCCAGCGGCATTACCCCACCACCACACGGGTGATCTCGGCGGCTCATCGAACAGCGAATCTTGACGGAGTCAGCGAGGTCGCAGCGTAGAACTGGAACTCTAACCCGCCCTGCTGGGACGAAACCGTGTGCCCGAATCGTGCTCGCAGGTTGGTGCGGGCCGCCTCTCGCCCGCAGGACGATCGCAGGGGCAGGGGCGGCAGAAGCAAGTAGTACCGAGAGGGGAATGAGCGTGGGTAGTAGTGATGGGACGCGTCGGTTGGTGGATGGGCTTGGGTGGTTCAGTTTGGGTTTGGGTAGTGCGCAGTTGGTGGCGCCGGGGGTGATGAATCGGTTGGTGGGTGCTGATGATGATGCGGTGAGTCGGGCGGTGCAGCGGTGGTTGGGTGGGGCTCGGGAGGTCGCGGCGGGGGTGGGGATTGAGTTGCGGCGTCGGCCGGTGAGGTGGTTGTGGGCTCGGGTGGCCGGGGATGTGTTGGATTTGACCATGTTGGGCGCGGTGTTGGGTAGTCCGCGGCGTGGTCGGGGGGGTCGGCGTCGGGCGGTGGTGGCTACGGCGGCGGTGGTGGGGGTGACGGTGGCTGATGTGGTTGCCGCGGTGCGGTTAAGTCGTGATGGCGGGGAGGGAGATAAGGCGGTGGGTGGTATCGACGTGAAGGGCTATATCACGGTTAATCGGCCGGTGGGTGTGGTGTTTGCTTACTGGCAGGATGTGGAGAATCTTCCGCGGTTTATGGCGCATCTGCAGTCGGTGCGGTCGTTGGGTGGTGGTCGTTCGCGGTGGCGGGCGGCGGGCCCGGCTGGTGTTGAGGTGGAGTGGGACGCGGAGATCAGCGGTGAGCGGATTGATGAGTTCATTGCGTGGCGGTCGGTGGGTGCGGCCAGTGTGGACAATTCCGGGGAGGTGGAGTTTCGTGCGGCGCCGGGTGGGCGGGGTACTGAGATCCGGGTGCGGCTGACTTATCATCCGCCGGCGGGCAAGCTCGGGGCGACCGTGGCGAAGCTTTTCGGTGAGGCACCTGAGCAGCAGGTTCGGGATGACCTGCGGCGGTTTAAGCAGGTGTTGGAGACCGGTGAGGTGGTGCGTTCGGAGGGCTCTCCGGAGGGCCCGCGGGCTCGCCGGCAGGTGTTCCAGCGCCCGGCCCAGCCGGTCACCTCCTGACCTCCACACTGACGATCGATCGGAGCACCATCATGCGAGCGACTACGTGGATGGGCAAGACCCACGTCGAGGTCCAAGACGTGCCGGATCCGAAGATCCTCAATTCCCGGGACGCGATCGTGAAGATCACCTCGACGGCGATTTGCGGGTCGGATCTGCACCTGTACAACGGGTTCATCCCGACGATGCGTAAGGGCGATATTTTAGGTCATGAGTTCATGGGCGAGGTCGTCGAGACCGGACCGGCGGTGACCCGGTTGAAGGTCGGTGACCGAGTTGTGGTTCCGTTCCCGATCGCCTGCGGTCACTGTGGGGCTTGTGAACGCGGCCTGACCTCGGTGTGTGAGAACTCCAACCCCAACGCGGGAATGGCTGAGAAGATCATGGGCCGGTCGCCGTGCGGGATCTTCGGGTACTCCCACATGCTCGGTGGCTACCCCGGCGGGCAAGCCGAGTACGCCCGGGTGCCCTTCGCCGACGTCGGCCCACTAAAGATCGACGACGGCATCCCTGATGAGCAGGTGCTGTTCTTGTCCGACATCTTGCCCACCGGGTACATGGGCGCCGACATGTGCGACCTCACCCCGGGCGACGTCGTCGCGGTGTGGGGAGCCGGCCCGGTCGGGCAGTTCGCCATCGCCAGCGCCCGACTGCTCGGCGCCGAACGGGTCATCGCGATCGACCGGTTCGGCTACCGGCTCCAGATGGCCAAAGACAAAGCCGGCGCCACCGACGTGATCAACTATGAGGAAACGTCGGTCCTGGAAACCCTCGACGAACTCACCGCTGGACGCGGACCCGACGCCTGCATCGACGCCGTCGGAATGGAATCACACATCGACGTCGGACCACTGCACGCCTATGACCGGGCCAAACAAGTCGTCCGAGCCGAAACCGACCGCCCCCACGCACTCCGCGAAGCCATCATGGCCTGCGCCAACGGCGGCGTGATCTCAGTCATCGGCGTCTACGGAGGATTCGTCGACAAATTCCCCATGGGACCATTCATGAACAGATCCCTACGAATGCGCACCGGCCAATGCCACGTACACCGCTACATGGCCCCCCTCCTACAACGAATCCAAGCCGGCCAAATCGACCCCAGCTTCGTCATCACCCACCGCATGACACTCCAAGACGCCCCACGCGGCTACCAAATGTTCCGCGACAAACAAGACGACTGCGAAAAAATCGTCCTCTCACCCTGACCTACGGCGGATCCCAATTGCAGGAGAGACGATGCCACGGTCGCCCGATGGAAATCCAACCTTGCAGCCCGCAGCGTCGCGTGCTGAGCACAACAATTCTGTCGCCGAACTCCACACCGGCAGCGACCGAACTCCGTTTGCGCCGCCGGGCACGCCGATCAGCCATCGGTCTCCATTCTTCATCGGCATGGCCGCGGCGGCGGGCATCGCAGTCGTCGCCGGATGCGTCGAACTAATCCTGGTCGCACGTGACGCGCTGGTGCTCATTGGGCTGGCTTTGTTCATCGCAATCGGTCTGGAGCCCGCCGTGGCGTGGTTCGTTCGGCACAAACTACGCCGGTGGGCTGCGGTGACGCTAGTGACCGCAGGATCCCTAAGTCTGATCTTCGGCTTCCTCGCCGCGGTGATCCCGCCGCTGGTTGCACAGGGCACAACGTTCGCCTCCCGGGCACCCGCGTATCTGCAGGGCATGTGGAACCGCAACGCCGTCGTCGCGAAACTCAATGAGCGGTTCCACCTACAGCAGAGCCTGGACCAGATGTTCAACGGCGGCACCGCCAACATTGTCCATGGAGTGCTTGGCGCTGGGGCGATCGTGTTTAATGCGGTGGCCAGTATCGTCGCGGTCGTCGTGCTGACGGTGTACTTCCTCGCCTCCTTTCCCCAGCTGCGCAGCACGCTGTACCGGCTGATACCGAGGTCCCGTAGGCCGAGAGCAATCCTCATCGGCGACCGGATCTTCGCGCAAGTGGGAGCCTACGTACTGGGCAACGTGATCGTCTCGCTGATCGCGGGATTCCTTACCTTCATCTGGCTTCTGATCTTCGGAGTCCCCTACGCATTATTGCTGGCGATTATGGTCGCGCTGCTGGACCTGATCCCGGTTATCGGCTCCACGGTCGCTGGGGTCATCGTTTGCCTCGTCGCGCTGACAGTTTCTTTGCCGGTCACGCTTGCCACCGCGGCGTTCTTTGTCTGCTACCGGCTCCTGGAGGACTATCTGCTATTTCCCAAGATCATCGGCAGGGTTGTGGATGTACCTTCGGTAGTAACTGTCGTCGCGATACTGCTCGGCGGAGTGATCTTCGGAATCATCGGGGCACTGGTGGCTATCCCGATTGCGGCCGCCATCCTGCTCATCATGCAGGAGATACTCCTCCCCAGGCTGGACCGCGCCTGACGCCCGGGGCCGTCTCGGTTAACCGAGGCCGCAGCCCTGAGGTGCGCTTGGGTGCGACGGTTTGCAATTGAGTCGTTGGCTGTGGCTGTGGCTGTGGCTGCAGGCCGATGGGACAGACGGGTTTAGTACTGGCAGGTCGAGGTCAGCGGCCCTGCTGCTGGCGAAGAATTGCCGTGGTGTGTACACCGAAATCCACCTAGGAGGAAACGTGGCGAAGCAGCGCACCGACACCGACGTCGTCGATGAGCTCACAACTGACCATCGGGAGGCACTTGAACTCCTCGATCGCATCCCGTCGATCGTTGACCCCGATGAGCGCCGGGATCTGGCCGACATCGTGATCAGCGAGGTCGTCCGGCACTCGGTGTCCGAAGAAATGTATGTCTATCCCGCGATGCGGGAGCACCTGCCGGACGGTGAGCGGCTCGTTGAGCACGATATCCAGGAGCATAAGGAGCTCGAGGAGGTCATGAAGCAGCTCGAGGGAGTGTCGGCGTCCGAATCCCGGTTCGACGCTCTCGTGCGTGAGATGACCGACAAGCTGCGCCACCACGCCCACGATGAAGAGACCGAGCAGTTTCCCCAACTGCGCGAGAGGGTCCCGCGCGAGGAGCTTGTCAAGCTGCGGGAGAAGGTCGAGACCGCCAAGAAGCTGGCGCCCACCCGACCTCACCCCGGAGCGCCGAACAGCGCGTTGTTCCACAAGATCGTTGGACCCGGCGTCGGGCTAGTAGACCGGTTGCGCGACAAGCTCACCAACCGGCCCAATAGCTAGACGGACTCAACCCTGACGGCCTTACCAACCTCAACCAACTGCGCGGTCGCTCACCCTCCCGTGAAGCCCGGGATCCGTGCTCGGCGTTGCCAGCCAAGTGAGCACTACCCCTGCGACGGCGCCGTGGACGATCCGCGCCAGTACCCCGCTGCGAGCATCGGATCCAGCGCGTGGGCGGCCAGCGGGGTCAGCATGCTTTCGTTGGAGATCGAGCTGGCCGCTGATCGCGGACGGTTCACACGAGCAGGCGTCGCGCTGGTATCACGGCCTGCGTCCGGCCGAGCTAGCAATGATCCGCGTGTGTCCCGTGCAGACCATCACGCCCTTGGGTACCCGAGGTGGGCTCCAGCGGTGCGCTGGGGCGATAAGGAGATGCACCATGACCGACGATGGCAAGTTCGATCCATGCTGCGCGCCGGTGCCGGATACCGCGATGGCAACCGGCAGCGACGACGGTGAGCCGGGCGAGCAGCGTGATGAACGTCCTCTGCGCCCGGAGGAATGGGCAGTCCTCGCAGCTTCTCCGGAATCGGAGAGCCGGATTGAGGCTGTTGAGGATTCGCCGGCTGCAGCAA
>DASYMC010000367.1:0-1694 GCA_036009255.1 Pseudonocardiaceae bacterium | reverse complement strand
AGCCGCAACACCTAAGGGCGCTGACCCGCGAGGCTCATGATTTCGCTCAACCCTATTGATTGAGGCCGCGCAGGGACGGTTCAAGGTTTGGCTAGCGCCAATTGAAACTTTGTGCTGTCCCGACGCCCCGGCCCGTACCTCCTGCTGTGAAACGTGCAGGTGGGCAAGCACGTGCCGGATCGCGGCGTAAGTTCCGCCGGGTCCACTCGGGTGCCGATCGACATGATGATCTGCCACGGCGTACCGGTCATCGAAGGTCTCCGCAGTCCGGCTGGCACCACTGCGGCACGAAGACGACGGGTCAATCGTCATGTGATCTCGAGTCTGTAACCACTCCCTCGTCGCTGAGTTCGAGACCAGGGCAGCTCCAGGACGAACCAACAGCCCTGGTGTCGAGCTCGGCAACCACAGAGTCTCGACGCCATGCTGGCCAGCTGAGTGGCACGGGCAACGGTGTTGATGTTGTGGGCCGGGGCGAAGGCATTCGACTTCCGGCGCTTGCTGGCAGTTCAGGTTGGCGTCCGCTGTTAGCCGTTTCAGTGCCGTACTTCATATGGGTGAATCGACCCTGATGTAGTTACAGTACGGAGGCAGACGACACCGTGATCCCACAGTGTGGTAAAACTATCATCCACCCGGCCATGTGGGAGCAGCCCGTGATGCGGGCAGCGCTTGCCCGGCGGGATATCGGCGCGGTGTACCGGATACTGACCGGGGCGGGGATCAGCCAGCGTCAGATCGGCAATCTGACGGGGCAGTCGCAATCCGAAGTCTCGGAGATCCTGCAGGGCCGCCAGGTCCTTGGATACGCAGTGCTGGCGCGGATCGCCGAGGGTCTCGGTATCGCCCGGGGGCTGATGGGCCTTGCCGGTGCTGGGTACTGCTCCTCGCCACCGTCTCCGATCGTGGAGGCGGACGAGAGCATGAAAACACGCGCCCTACTGGCGGTGGCCAGCAACGCACTGTTCGGCCACCCGGTGCTCGGCGCGGTGCTTGAGCTGCCCACCCAGGAGGAGACACCGACGCTGTTGCCCTCCCGGCTCGCGATGGCTGATGTAACCGCGTTGCGGGAAATGACCCGCCGCCTGGAGATCGTCGCCAAGGCTTACGGTGGATCTGCCGACATGCTTACGCCGGTGGCGTCGCATGCGGAGCGGTTGCTGCCGGTCCCGGCACCCGAGGCGATCAAAAAAGATCTGGTCATCACCATCGCGGAATTGCACACGGTCGCCGGCTGGGCGGCTTTTGATGCGCGCCAGGATAAGACCGCGTCGTACCACTTCGCTCGGGCGATGCAGCTCGGTGCCGATGCCGACGACGGGTTCGCCTTCAGCAAGGCTGCCTATCTGGCCGGGGTGGCCACCGCGGAACGTGGCCACTACAACGACGGGTTGAAGCTGCTGCAGCTCGCCCGGATCAGCTTGGAGTCGGTGCCAGCTACGCCACGGACCCGGGAGTTGACCTCGTGGTTGGCGGTCGACTCTGCTGACGTGCTGGCGCGCATGGACCACCTGGCCGCGGCGCGCTCCGAGCTGGCCGCCGCGAGGGAATCCTGGCGGGCCCCGAATGCTGATGATCAGGCTGACATGGCTTGGGTGATGGCGCTGGTCGAGCTGACCCTCGGCCGGCTCGATATGGCGGAGCGACTCGTGGCCGCCTCGTCGCGGCACTGGGAGGGAACGGCGGATCGCCGG